>NZ_NEUE01000304.1:27307-69400 GCF_002910905.1 Streptomyces sp. SM11
GCCGCCGTCGCGTTGTCCGGAGTGCGGGTGGGTGCGCTACCGCGCGGGCTGCACGGGTGCCGAGCGGAGCAGCTCCTCAAGCACCACCGCGATGCCGTCGTCATCGTTGGACGCGGTGATCTCGTGGGCGACGGCCTTCAGGTCGTCGTGGGCGTTGGCCATGGCCACGCCGTGGTGGGCCCAGCCGAACATCGGGATGTCGTTCGGCATGTCGCCGAAGGCGATCGTGTCGGCCGCCTTCACACCGAGCCGGCGGGCGGCCAGCGAGAGGCCGGTCGCCTTGCTCAGGCCCAGCGGCAGGATCTCGACCACGCCGGCCCCGGCCATGACCACGTCGACCAGGCTGCCGACCGCCGCCCGCGCGGCGAAGGCCAGCGCGTCGTCGTCCAGCTCCGGGTGCTGTATGTAGACCTTGTTGAGCGGGGCGGTCCACATCTCGGTGGCGTCGTCCACGAAGAGATACGGAAGCGGCCCCTCCTGTACCCGGTAGCCGGGGCCCACCAGCACCTCGCCGTCCAGTCCGTCGCGGCTGGCGGCCAGGTGCAGCGGACCGACCTCCGCCTCGATCTTGGACAGCGCGAGGCCGGCCAGCTGCCGGTCCAGGGTCAGCGAGGTCAGCAGCTTGTGCTCGCCCGCGTGGTAGACCTGCGCGCCCTGACCGCAGACCGCGAGCCCCTCGTAGCCGAGGTCGTCCAGGATGTGCCGGGTCCAGGGGACCGCGCGTCCGGTGACGACGATGTGCGCGGCGCCGGCCGCCGTGGCGGCGGCCAGTGCCGTGCGGGTGCGCTCGGAGACCGTGTCGTCCCCGCGCAGCAACGTGCCGTCGAGGTCGGTCGCGACGAGCTTGTAGGGGAAGGTCACTTGGCGACCGGTTCCAGGACCTCGCGCCCGCCCAGGTACGGACGGAGCATCTCGGGGACCCGGACCGAACCGTCGGGGAGCTGGTGGTTCTCCAGGATCGCCACGATCGTGCGCGGTACGGCGCAGAGCGTGCCGTTCAGGGTGGCCAGCGGCTGGACCTTCTTGCCCTCGCGCATCCGGACGGACAGGCGGCGGGCCTGGAAGCCGTCGCAGTTCGACGCGGAGGTCAGCTCGCGGTACTTGCCCTGGGTCGGGATCCACGCCTCGCAGTCGAACTTCCGCGAGGCGGAGGAGCCGAGGTCACCGGTGGCGACGTCGATCACCTGGAAGGGCAGTTCGAGGGCGGTGAGCCACTGCTTCTCCCAGTCCAGGAGCCTGCGGTGCTCGGCCTCGGCGTCCGCCGGGTCGACGTACGAGAACATCTCGACCTTGTCGAACTGGTGGACGCGGAAGATGCCGCGGGTGTCCTTGCCGTACGTGCCGGCCTCGCGGCGGAAGCACGGGGAGAACCCGGCGTACCGCAGGGGCAGCTTGTCGGCGTCGATGATCTCGTCCATGTGGTACGCGGCGAGGGGGACCTCGGAGGTGCCGACCAGGTAGTAGTCGTCCTTCTCCAGGTGGTACACGTTCTCCGAGGCCTGGCCGAGGAAGCCGGTGCCCTCCATGGCGCGCGGGCGGACCAGCGCGGGGGTCAGCATCGGGATGAAGCCGGCCTCGGTGGCCTGGGCGATCGCCGCGTTGACGAGGGCGAGCTCCAGGAGCGCGCCGACGCCCGTGAGGTAGTAGAACCGCGAGCCGGACACCTTGGCCCCGCGCTCCATGTCGATGGCGCCGAGCGCCTCGCCGAGCTCCAGGTGGTCCTTGGGCTCGAAGCCCTCGGCGCCGAAGTCGCGGATGGTGCCGTGCGTCTCCAGGACGACGAAGTCCTCCTCGCCGCCGACCGGTACGTCCTCGTGGACGATGTTGCCGAGCCGGAGCAGCAGCCTCTTGGCGTCCGCGTCCGCCTCGTCCTGGGCGGCGTCGGCCGCCTTGACGTCGGCCTTGAGCTGTTCGGCCTTCTTGAGGAGCTCGGTGCGCTCCTCGGGGGTGGCCTTGGGAATCAGCTTGCCGAGCGACTTCTGCTCGGCGCGGAGTTCGTCGAAGCGGACGCCGGACGACCTGCGCAGCTCGTCGGCGGAGAGCAGGGCGTCGACGAGGTCGACGTCCTCTCCACGGGCGCGCTGGGAGGCGCGAACACGGTCGGGGTCCTCACGGAGCAGGCGAAGGTCAATCACCCCTCCAGGCTACCGGTGCGCGGTTCTCGCACTCGAACCGATATTGCCGAGCGTGTCACTATGACCGAATTGCCGGAATTGATATTTCTGAGGGGGAATCGCAGATGCTCGCGGATGATCGCGGCGCCGATCTCGATCTCGGTATGGGCGTCGATCTCGGGGTCGGTGCGGGCGAGGGTGTCAATAGCGGTGGTTAACTCCCCTGAACAGGGCAGAAGGTGCGGTTCGCCTTGACGTACCGCCCTTGAGTGGGGCGGGAGTTGGGTGGTGCGTCTATCACCGTTGTCCACAGGGGGTTCGGCGTCGGAATAGTTATCCACAGGCTGTGTGGAAGTTCTGTGGATGCCGGAGGGGATTGTTCCGGAAGTCGGGCGAAGGTCCATGGAATCTCCGCCCAAACCCGTTCGGCGCGCTCATTCGGGTGGGAATTCGCCACCTCAAAGAGTTGATCAAGGGAATGGGGCAGGTGCGCGGCAACTCGTGCCGCCTCATGATTCTGTGGATGGCCCCGGGGCTCCTGGGTTGATTTGTCGACGATGTCGCATGAGGGTGTCGACTTGTCCCCAGGTCGAGAGTCGCCCTGTGGATAACTCTCCGGAGCGTGTGACTACCTGTAGATCGCACCACTGCGGAGCGCGCAAGGTGGCCGCCCCGGGAAGCCTGCGCGCCGGAGCTCTCTCCCGCCCTGCCGTCAGATCCGGCCGTCCTGGCTGCGCGCCAGCCAGTCGGAGGCTTCCGTGAACGCCGCGTCCGACGTGCCCGCCCGCAGCGGCCGCACCTCGTCCGGGGAGACACCCGCCCGCGGGTACGAGCCGAGGAACCGCACCTTCGGGCTGATCCGCTTCAGTCCCATCAGGGCCTCCCCGACCCGCCGGTCCGCGATGTGCCCCTCCGCGTCCACGGCGAAGCAGTAGTTGCCGATGCCCTCGCCGGTCGGGCGGGACTGGATCAGCATCAGGTTGACGCCGCGCACCGCGAACTCCTGGAGCAGCTCCAGCAGGGCGCCGGGATGGTCGTCGCCGAGCCGGATCACCACGGAGGTCTTGTCCGCACCGGTCGGGGCGGAGGGCCGGGCGGGACGGCCCACCAGGACGAAGCGGGTCTGGGCGTTCTCCGCGTCGTGGATCTCCGTCACCAGCGGCTCCAGGCCGTAGGTGGCGGCGGCGAACTCCCCGGCGAACGCCGCGTCGTACCGCCCCTCCTGGACCAGCCGGGCCCCGTCCGCGTTGGACGCCGCCGACTCCCACAGGGCTCTTGGGAGATGGGCCGCCATCCAGTTGCGCACCTGCGGCTGGGCGGCCGGGTGCGCGGTGACCGTCTTGATGTCCGACAGCTTGGTCCCGGGCCGTACCAGCAGCGCGAAGGTGATGGAGAGCAGCACCTCGCGGTAGATCATCAGCGGTTCCCCGCCGGCCAGCTCGTCCAGCGTCGCGGTGATGCCGCCCTCGACGGAGTTCTCGATCGGCACGAGCGCCGCCGCCGCCTCGCCGTTGCGTACGGCGTCCAGAGCGGCCGGCACGGAGACCATCGGGACGAGTTCCCGGGTGGCGGCTTCCGGGAGCGTACGGAGGGCGACCTCGGTGAAGGTGCCCTCGGGGCCGAGATAGGCGTAGCGCGTGGCTGACATACGGTCACCCTAATGCGCCCCGCGAGGCCCGCCGTGCTGTCTCAGAATGCGGTCGGGAGGGAGCGCGCGGGCCGCGGCCCGCGCGCTTGTCGACCGTGGACGGAAGGTGCGGCCGCCTACGACTCCAGAAGCCGCTGCCCCACGTACTCGCCCTCCCCCGCACCGCCCGGGACCGCGAACACGCCGCTCGCCTCGTGCCGGAGGAACGGCGACAGCGCGTCGCCCCGGTCGAGCTTGCGCTGCACCGGCACGAAGCCCCGGAACGGGTCCGCCTGCCAGCAGACGAAGAGGAGCCCGGCGTCCGGAGCACCGTCCTCCGCGATGCCGTCGTGGTACGAGAACGGGCGGCGCAGCATGGCGGCCCCGCCGTTCTTCTCGGGTGAGGAGATCCGGGCGTGGGCGTTGTCGGGGATCACGAGCCTGCCGTCCGGGCCCGCCTTGTCGAGGTCCATCTCCGTGGTCTCGGTCCCCCCGCTCAGGGGCGCCCCGTCCGCCTTGCGCCGCCCGATGACCCGCTCCTGGCGCTCCACCGGAAGCTTCTCCCAGTCGTCCAGGAGCATCCTGATCCGGCGGACGACGGCGTACGAACCGCCCTCCATCCACTCCTGCGGCTTCCCGGGGGAGGCGGGGACGAACACCCGCCGGCCGAAGTCCTCGTCGGCCGGCTTCGGGTTGCCGGTCCCGTCGATCTGGCCCATCAGGTTGCGGGCGGTCATCGGCCGGGCGGTCGCGCCGGGGGTGCGGTTGAAGCCGTTCATCTGCCACCGCACCCGTGCCGTGCCCGCGGCCTCCTTCTGGAGGGCCCGCAGCGCGTGGAAGGCGACCAGTGCGTCGTCCGCGCCGACCTGCACCCACAGGTCGCCGTTCGAGCGCTCGGCGTTGAGGGCGTCGGCGGAGAACGCGGGCAGCGGGTCGAGCGCGGCGGGCAGGCGGGCGGCCAGTCCCGTACGTGCGAAGAACGTACGGCCGAAGCCGAAGGTGACGGTCAGGGACGACGGCCCCGCGTCCAGGGCGATCCCGGTGTCGTGTCCGGGGCCGTCCGGCCCGCCAGCCGCGGGGCGGCCCGCCATCAGCTCCTTCGCCACCGCGGACCAGCGCCGCAGCAGCACTGCCGCCTCCTTGCGCCCCGCGCCCGCCGTCAGGTCGAAGGCGACGAGATGGCCCCGGGCCTGAAGCGGAGTGGTGATCCCCGGTTGATGTTTCCCGTGAAACATCGCCTCGGTCGCCCCGACGGTCGTCAGCGCGGCCGGCTCCTCGGGGCGGGTGGCGGCGTACCCGGCGGCTCCGCCCCCGGCTCCCAGCACCAGCCCCGTGGCACCCGCGGCGCCCGCGGTGCCCAGCAGCCGGCGCCGCGACACGCCGGTGCCGCTGCTCCCGACGACGTTGCGCGGGGAATCGGTCGTGTCGGTCCCGTCCGGGGCCTGCTTCTTGGTCTTGCTCACCGTGCTCAGCCGATCTTCGCGTTCTTGTCGATGGTGACCTGGTCGATGTCCGATGTCCGTACCGTCACGTCGACCTTCCAGTCCCCGGCCATCGGGATCTGCACACCGCTCGCCGTCCAGTGCCCCTCGGCCAGCCGGTCCGGTACGACTGGCAGCGGGCCGATGTCCTTCGACTCCAGGGTGAGGGCCAGCTTCAGCTCGGGGACGTCCATCGGCTTGCCGTCGCTGCCGTCGATCCACACATGCAGGTCGTTGGAGCCGGTGCGGCCGGGGCCGATGTCGATGCGGACGGTGCCCTTGCCGTTCCGGCCGCCGGTGTCGAACGGCATGCTCAGGTTGACCGGGCCGCCCGCGGCGGGAGCGGTCGCCGCGGTGGCGTCGCCCGCGGCCTCCTCCTGTGTACGGCCCGGTTCGGTGGCCGTCAGCATGGTGGTGACGGCCAGCAGGACGACGGCGACGACGGCCTCGGCCAGGACCGAGCGGCGCAGCCCGGAGCGCTCCGGGTCGGCGTCCCGTATCCGCTTCTTCTTCGTCGCGGTCAGGATGGCCCGCTGGCGGGCCAGTTGCGCGGCGCGCTCGGGGCCGACGTCGGCCGGGGTGTCCTCCGGCCCGATCACCTCGGTCACCGGGTCCGCCTCCCCTGTCACCGGGTCCGCTTCCTCGGTTCCGGAGGAGGCGACAGCGGTGTCCGTCAGCCGTCCCGTCCAGCGCCGGGAGAACCAGGCGACCATGAGCAGGACGGCGATCAGAGCCACCTTGAGGATCAGCAGCTGCCCGTAGCGCGTCCCGGTCAGCGCCGACCAGGAGCCGACCTGCCGCCAGGACTGGTAGATCCCGGTCGCCGCCAGGACCACGACACTGCCGAACGCGACCGCGGAGAAGCGTCGTACCGCGGCGCTCCCGATGTCCGGGGTCCGGTACAGCGCCACCAGGAGTGAGGAGAGCCCGCCGAGCCACGCGGCGACGGCCAGCAGGTGCAGGACGTCCACCGGCATGGCGATGGACGGCTGGATACCGGTCGAGGCGTGCTCGGACATCGACCAGGTGGCGGCGATGCCCGCCGCGACCACCCCGCCCCCGACGGCGAGGCCGAAGGTGAGGTCCTTCTTCTCCCGCTCGTCCTCGCGCCGGGCGTACGTGCCGAACAGCACGGCGATGAACAGGGCGGCGGCCCCGAGCAGCAGCAGCCGGGAGACGAGGGCGGCGCCGGACTTGGTGTCCAGGACGGACTGGAGCCCGGCGAGGTCGAAGGCGTCGGCGAACTTCCCGCTGCCGGTGTACGGATGGCGCAGCAGCAGCATGGCCAGGGTCGCCGCGGTCAGCGTGAGCCAGCCGCGGACCACGAGCCGCTGCATCGGCAGGGCGGACGCGCCGCGCTGCCAGCAGACCAGGACGAACGCGCTGCCGCCGACGAGCAGGACGAAGCCGCCGTACGCGGCGTAGCGCGCGATGTCGTAGACGACGCCGACCGCGCCGCCGCCCACCGCCTGGGAGGGCAGGGCCACCGTGGTCTCGGACGGAGCGCCGATGGAGAACGTGAACGCGCCGGAGATCGGGTGGCTGTCGGCGGAGATCGCCTGCCAGGCCACCGTGTAGGTGCCGTCCGGCAGGCCGGAGTGGAGCGCGACGCCGTAGCGGACGGTGCCGCCCTCGGAGAGATCGCGCGGTTCGGCTTCGGTGTCGGCGCGCTTGCCGCTGGGGTCGAGGACCCGGATGGAGTCGTCGCCCACGGCGATGGCCTCGGAGAAGCTGAGGGTGACCTCCTTGGGCGCGGTGTCCACCACCGCCCCGTCCTGCGGGTCGCTCCCGGTGAGGGCGGCGTGCGCGGACGCCGGGCCCGCGCCGGCCAGCAGCAGCCCGAACACCAGGCTGACCAGCGCGGCGAGGAGCGCGGCGGCGGCGACGGGCCGTCGTATCGGGAACGGTCCGGCGTACGGGGCGGTGGCAGACATTGTTTCAGTCCCTCACTGCTTCTTCGGGTTGTGGGTGGTTGCCTTCACCGGCAGGTCGACCGTGATGGGGCCGGCCTTCTCGAAGTGCAGCTCGACGGAGACCTTCTCGCCCGGCTTGGGCTTCTGCTTGATCTTCATGAACATGATGTGGTTGCCACCGCGTTCGAGATCGAGCTCGCCGTTCGCGGGCACCTCGAAGGAGGAGACCTCGCGCATCTTCTGGTTCTTCGTCTCGTGGATCGTGATGTCGTCGGAGAGCGGACTGGTCACCGAGGTGAGCCGGTCCCCGGCTCCGCCGTTGTTCTGCACGACGAGGAAACCGGCGGCCATGTCGCTGACGGGCTGCGGCAGATACGCGCCGACGACCTTCAGATCCGGTTCGCTGTCCGACGAGCACCCGGCCAGTGTCAGCCCCGTGGTGAGGGCGAGGACGCCGGCGAGGGCCGCCCGGCGGTTCACGGGGTCTCCCCCTTGAGCAGCTTGGGGAGGTCCTTCGCGTACTCCTCGGCGGTGGTGTCCTCGCCGTAGAGCACATACCCCTTGTCCGTCTTCGGGGAGAAGGCGATGACCTGGGCGCCGTGCATCGAGACGACGGTCCCGTCCTTCTCCTTCTTCGGCGCGTCGATGCCGATGCCGATCTGCCGCGCCCCGGCCTGGATGGTCGGGAAGTCGCCGGTGAGACCGGTGAAGGAGGGATCCTGGGCGGCGAGCCACTCGCCGAGCGAGGCGGGGGTGTCGCGCTCGGGGTCGGTGGTGACGAAGACGACCTGGAGCTTTTCCTGGTCGGCCTTGGGCAGCTCCCGCTTGGCGAGGGAGATGTTGCTCATGGTCAGCGGGCAGACGTCGGGGCACTTGGTGTAGCCGAAGTAGATGAGCGTCGGCTTGCCCTTGGTCGCCTCGCGGAGGTCGTACTCCTTGCCGTTCGTGTCGGTGAGTACGAGGTTCGGCTTGGTGAACGGCTGGTCGAGGACGGTCGCGGGCTTGTCCGGCGCGGCGCTGACCTCGGCGATGGACGAGGAGTCCGCCTTGTCGTCACCGGTGCCGCAGGCGGAGAGGGCCAGTGCGGCCGCGGCGGCGAACGCCACGGCCGTCACTGCTTTTGTGTTGCGCATGTAAGAGGTGTCCTGAACGTGGTGCGGGTGAGGGAACCGGCCGGTCAGGCCGATCGGCGACGTCCGGCGAGCACACCGAACGCGATGCCCCCGATGCCGATGACGATGCCGATGATGCCCAGCGTGCGGGCGGTGGTGTCGCTTGAGGAGGAGGACGCGGCGGTGCTGCTCCCCTTGGACGACGCCTCGGTGCCGGCGGCCTTGGGGTCGTCGGACTCCTTGGCGTCGTCGGCCGCGCCGCCGTGGTGGTCCTCGGCGGCGGCGGTCAGCTTCAAGACCGGGGCCGGGCTGTCGGGCTCGTCGCCGCCGGCCGTGGGCTCCTCGATCCAGCGGACGACTTCCTTGTTGTCGTACGTCTGGATCGCCTTGAAGACGAGCTGGTCGGCGTCCTCGGGAAGCGCGCCGACGGAGACCGGGAACTGCTGGAAGTAGCCGGGGGCGATCTCGCCCTCGTCCGCGGTCCAGGTCACCTTGGAGACCGCCTCGGTGATCTTCTTGCCGTGCACCTCGAGAGGCTTGTCGAGCGTGCTCCTGTCGATCGTGATCTTCCAGCCTGGGACGGCCTGCGGGGTGACGGACGACAGCGGGTGGTCGGCCGGGAAGTTGACTTCGAGCTTCACCGTCGAGGCCTGGTCGCGCTCGTTGGGGACCTTGAAGTTGAGCGTGGCGTATCCGCCCTTGGCGGCCTCGCCGACCGGCTGGACGCTGACATGGGCGGCGGCCGGGCCGGCGATCAGCAGGACGGTGGACGCGGCGACGCCGCCGGCGAGGGCGATACGGGAAAGCTTCATGGCAGAAATCTCCACAGGGAAACGGAACGCGGTGGTCCGGCGCGCGGATGCGCGGCGGCATCACGACACCTCGTGGTCCGGATCTCCTTGGGCGTGCGCGCACAGGGACGTGTGCGGACGGGCCCGCGGGGGCGGTGGTGGGAGGCGTCGCGTCAGGCTGCGAGGGCGTACGGGGCCGGAGGCCCGCGCCTGATCACCAGGTGCTGCAGAGGATCCCCGACGGCCGGTACTGGTACGTCGTCGGAGCGGCGCGGAACGCACGGCCCGGCCACGAGCTGTTCGCGTGCCCCGGCCCGCAGCGCGCGGACGAGGGCGAGCGCGGCCCGCAGGGACCGCAGCCGGGCCCCGGCCGCCAGCGCCTGGGCGCTGTGGGCGGAGAGCCGGGCCAGCCCGAAGAGGGCGATCTCGCCGCGCCGCAGCAGCCAGCCGGTGGCGAGCGCGACGAGGACGTGGGCGAGGAACATCGGCAGGCTCGGCAGCAGCGCGGACACCGTGGCGCAGACCTGCGCGATGCCGGAGGCCCCGTCCGGAGCCGCCGAGGCCGCGGCCCGGGCCGCTCCGGCCCCGCCGTCCGCGAGATGACCGTGGGCCCCCGCGAGCGTCGACGGATCGATGCCCGCGGAGGAGACGATGCGGTGGGCGTCGGCCGCGTTCAGCTGCGCAGGTCCGGCGCCGCACACGAGGCCGGCGGCGAACCGGATGAGCGGGTTGTCGCCGCCCGTGGACGCTGCGGCGGCCGGGGCGCTGCTGTGGCTGCCGCACGCGAAGAGCACGTGCAGCAGGATCTGTCCGCCGGCCAGCGCGCCCACGATCGACGGAAGGGAACGTTCCCGTCCGGCGAGGACCGTGGCGACGGCGAGGACGCCGAGGAATCCGGCGACCACCGTCCACGCGGGGACGGCTGTTCCGGCGGCGAACGCGTGCCCGGCCGCGGACAGCACGACGCAGACCGCGGTGAACACCGCGGCCCTCATGAGCCGCAGACCGGCTCCGGCGCGTGCGAGAGGCGTGGACATAGCCGGGACATCATCGCACTGCACCCCCCTGTGCCGTACGGCAGGTCCGGAAGGTCAGGCTCCGTCCCCAACCGCGCTTGTTGCGCCTGTTCGCGGGGGATGTACGGACCAGGGGCGGGCACCCCTGGCCACGGGACGGCCCCGGTGACCTGCCGACGGGCGGGTCCATACACCGGGCGGCCGAATGTCCACATCCGCCGAATGAGGGCTCTCCCACCCGATCCGTGCTTACGAAGTGCCGAGGGCGGCAATACGTATCGATACGTCGAGCCGCAGCCAGGAGGCTGAAAGATGAGCATCTGGTGGTCTCTCCATTTGCGGCGCGAAGCTGCGAGCGTTCCGCTCGCCCGTCGTTTTCTGCTCGGCACCATGGAAACCGCGGGGGTGGATCCGGACATCTCCTTCGACCTGTCGGTCGCGCTCAGCGAAGCCTGTGCGAACGCCGTCGAACACGGTGGCGACCGGACGGCTCCCGGGGAGCCGGAGGATGCCGGGTACGGACGCCCCGCCGCGGACTCCGGGCAGTACCGGGTCACGGCCTATCTGGACGGCGAGAAATGCCGTATCGAGGTCAGCGACTCGGGACCGGGCTTTCCCGCCCGGCGCGCGCTTCGCCCAGCCGCACATTCCGAACAGCACCCGCAGCCCTCACTTCCCCCACTTCCCTCACTTCTCCCATGGGACGCCGAAGCCGAGAGCGGCCGGGGTCTCGACCTCATCGAGCAGCTTTCGGACCACGTCCAGTTCGGCAACCGGCCGGGCCGCGGCGCGGTGGTGAGCTTCGACAAGGTCCTGAAATGGCGTGAGGGCGCGCTGCTCACGGTGTAGTGAGCGGCGCGCCCTGCGCTCTTCGTACGGCAAAGCCGCCGTACGAAGAGGGGCACGGGGAGGGATCAGCCCTTCAGCTGCGCCATCCAGGCCTCGACCTCGTCCGCCCGGCGGGGCAGCGTGTCGGAGAGGTTCCGGTTGCCGTCCTCGGTGACGAGGATGTCGTCCTCGATCCGGACGCCGATGCCCCGGTACTCCGCGGGCACGGTCAGGTCGTCGGCCTGGAAGTAGAGACCGGGCTCGACCGTCAGGCAGACGCCCGGCTCCAGCGTGCCGTCGACGTACGCCTCGGTGCGTGCGGCGGCGCAGTCGTGGACGTCCATGCCGAGCATGTGGCCCGTGCCGTGGAGGGTCCAGCGGCGCTGGAGGCCCAGCTCCAGGACCTTGTCCACGGACAGGTCGCCGAGCAGGCCCCACTCGACGAGCTTCTCGGCGAGCACGCGCTGCGCGGCGTCGTGGAAGTCGCGGTAGCCGGCACCGGGCTTCACGGCGGCGATGCCCGCCTCCTGGGCCTCGTACACCGCGTCGTAGATCTTGCGCTGAAGCGGGTTGAAGGTGCCGTTGATGGGAAGCGTCCGCGTCACATCGGCGGTGTAGAGGTCGTTGGTCTCGACGCCGGCGTCGAGGAGCAGCAGCTCGCCCGCGCGGACGGCGCCGTCGTTGCGGACCCAGTGCAGGGTGGTGGCGTGCGGACCGGCGGCGCAGATCGAGCCGTAGCCGATGTCGTTGCCCTCGATGCGGGCGCGCAGGAAGAACGTGCCCTCGATGAAGCGCTCGCTGGTCGCCTCGGCCTTGTCCAGGCTCTTCACGACGTCCTCGAAGCCGCGTGCGGTGGCGTCGCACGCCTTCTGCAGCTCGGCGATCTCGAAGGCGTCCTTCACCAGACGGGCCTCGGAGAGGTAGACGCGCAGCTCCTCGTCGCGCTCCGCGGTGACCTTGTCGGTGAGGGCTGCCTCGGTGCCCGCGTCGTGGCCGCGGACGCCCCGGACCGGGCCGGTGGCCCCGGTCAGTGCGGCGGCCAGCTCGCGGACGTCCTTCGCGGGGATGCCCAGCAGCTGCTCGGCCTCGGTGAGGGAGTGCCGACGGCCGACCCACAGCTCACCCTGGCCGTCGAGCCAGAACTCGCCGTTCTCCCGATTGGAGCGTGGCAGCAGGTAGATGGTCGCCTCGTGGCCGCTGTCGCCGGTCGGCTCCAGGACGAGCACGCCGTCCTGGGTCTGGTCACCGGTGAGGTACGCGTACTCGGTGGAGGCGCGGAAGGCGTACTCGGTGTCGTTCGAGCGGGTCTTCAGGTTGCCCGCGGGGATGACCAGGCGCTCGCCGGGGAAGCGGTCGGAGAGCGCGGCGCGCCGGGCGGCGGTGTGCTCGGCCTGGGCGATCGGCCGGAGGTCGTGCAGTTCCGTGTCGGCCCAGCCCGACTTCATGTTGTCGGCGAGCTCGTCGGAGACGCCCGGGTACAGGCCGTTCTTCCGCTGCTTGACCGGTTCCGCCGCTTCGTTCTCCTCGGTCTCCTGCTCCGGGTTCTCCGGGATGAGCTCCTCAGACACGATATGTCTCTCCTTGATACGACACTGGACCATCACCCATCGTACGGGCGTACGAAAGGGGGCCCAGGGTCGAAGGGCCTCCTATCGGAGAGAGGCCCTCGCTATCGGAGAGGCCCTCGACGTCGGTCGACGTGGGCGGTCCGGTCGACGTGGGCGGTCAGTCGAAGTGGGCGGCGAGGATCACGACGTCCTCGGCGGAATCGCTCCGGTCGAGGCCGTCGGGAAGCATCGTGCGCAGGACGTGGTCGGCGACGGCCGCCGGATCGTGCCGGCCCTGCTTCGGTACGGAAGCGGCGGCGGAGTGCAGCCGGGCGAAGGCGCGGTCCATCGGGTCCCCGGTGCGGCGCAGCAGCCCGTCCGTGTAGAGCAGCACCGTCTCGCCGGGCGCGGGGCTGAACTCCACGCTCGGCGCCTCCCAGCAGGCGAGCATCCCGAGCGGGGCGGAGAGCGTGGTCTCGACGAACTCGCAGCGCTGCTCGCCCAGCACCAGTGGCGGGGTGTGCCCGGCGCCGGCCAGCACGACCTTGCGGGTGGCGGGTTCGCAGTAGGCGAACAGGGCGGTCGCGGTCCGCGCGGGCTCGGTGAGCCGCAGCAGCAGTTCCAGGTCGGAGAGGACAGCGACGGGGTCCTCGCCCTCCATCACGGCGTACGCCCGCAGACTGGCGCGCAGCCGGCCCATGGCGGCCATGGCGTTCGGTCCGGACCCGCCCACGGAGCCGACGGCGAGGCCGAGCGTGCGGTCGGGCAGCGGCAGCGCGTCGTACCAGTCGCCGCCGCCCCGGGGGCCGGTGCGGTGCCGGGCGGCGAGCTGGACGCCGGGGATCCGGGGCAGCCGGCTGGGTAGCAGTTCCTCGGCGACGGCGGCGACGTCCGCGCGGGCGCGCTCCAGCTCGATCAGACGGGCCAGGTGCTCGGTGGCGTAGCGCGCGTAGAGGCCGGCGAGGTGGCGCTGTTTCTGTGCGGGCTCGGCCGGTTCGCCGTAGAGCCAGACGGCCGCGCCGAGACGGCCGGCCGCCTCGGAGGTGAGCGGGAGGGCGTAGCTCGCGGCGTAGCCGAGCCGGGTGGCGACCTCGCGGTGCCGGGGGTCGAGATCCTGCTCGCCGAGCAGGTCGGGGCTGGCGATCCCGTCGGTGGTGTCCGGGAGCCCGTCGAGGACGCGGCCGAGGACGGTGGCCGCGCGGGGCACGGTCTCCAGGTGTCCGAGTTCGGCGTGGGAGAGTCCGAGGCCGAGGGTGGTGGAGGAGCCTTCGCCGTGCTCCGGTTCCAGAACGAGAAGTCCGCGGCGGGCGCCGACGAGGGCGGCTCCGGCGCGCAGCAGTTCGTTGAGGGCGTCGTCGAGGGTGCTCGTCCCGGCCAGCCGCTCGGTGAGTTCGTGCAGGGTGGTGAGGTCCGAGACCCAGCCCGCCAGCCGGTCCTGGATGAAGGCTCCGGGCGGGCCGGGGACCTCCGTCAGGGGAGCGGAAGTGTGAGTTGAAACCGGAACCTCTGAATCGATTCCAGCCACTTTCGGCAGGTGTGGGGCGCTCATGGCAGCCAGCTTTCCGACCGGTGCGATTCGTCGAATAGCATCGCAAACCCCCATGTGATTCTGCGCCACTATCAATACATCCACATGTACACGCACAAGTAACCTGATGTCCAGCATTGTCCCTTCAGGACCCGGGCGATTCGTGCTCTCCCAGTGTCGGTTAGCTTGGCCAAAAAATGCACCCCATGGACGCCATTTGCGGTCGACTAGGGGTCGCTCAACAGGGGTACCTCCGGGGTCGGGTCGCCGGAGGAGCGTCATTCCGTGCATGCTGGGTACGTAAACGGTGATGCGCGGGTGCGGTTGTGACAGCCCAGGAACCCGGCAGCGGGTTCGGGCGTCCTTACCCGTGAAGGCGACGTCCCCGCCCCGGACGGCGGGGTTCGCACAAGGGGCGGCAGGCAAGGCGCATGCCACCCTCGCCCGGCGATCGCCGACCCGGCTCGACCCGCTCGGTTCGACCCGCACGACTCCGCCAGGGCAGCACGACTCCGCTCGGTCAGTCCGGCCCCGTTCGGTCAGTTCGATCCCGTTAGATTCGACTCTGCTCGATTCGGCACTGTGTTCCACCCCAGATCGGTTCCATTCGGACCGGTTCCACTCGGCTCGGCTCGGCTCACGCTCGGTATCGACGGCACGCCCGTACCGCAGAAGCGATGAGCGCGTACGCACAGCGAAGAGATGCGCACGTGGTGTCACACCCGCGTGCTGTCATGTGGACTCGGCGTTCAACGGAAAGGAACGAGCGCTCATGCGCGAGATCCTCGGAAGGCGACGCAGGCTCCGGCTCCGGCGCAAGGAGGGGACCGCCCGGCTCGGCGCGGCCCTGACCTGCGCCACCGTATGGCAGTGGCCCGTGGTCCCCGGGGTGGGGACCACGCAGGCCGCCCTGGACGGCGAGAGCGGCGGCCTCGGCTGCGCCTGCCCCGAACCCGACTGCGCCGTACCGGGCGCACACCCCTTCGAACCCGGCCTGCTGGCGGCCACCACGGACGAGCGCATGGTGCGCTGGTGGTGGGCCAACCGCCCCGCCGCCCCCGTGATGCTGGCGACCGGCGGCCGCGCGCCCTGCGCGGTGAGCCTGCCCGCCGTGGCCGGCGCCAGAGCGCTGAGTGCCCTCGACGTCCTCGGCATGCGACTCGGCCCCGTGGTGGCGACGCCCACCCGGTGGTCGCTGCTGGTGGCCCCGTACACCCTGGAACGGCTCGGCGAACTGCTGTACGCGAAGGACTGGGTGCCCAGCTCGCTCCGGTTCCACGGCGAGGGCGGCTACCTCGTCCTGCCGCCGTCCCGGACCGGCGCGGGCCAGGTCCGCTGGGAGCGGCCCCCCGCGCCGCTCGGAACCGCTGCCTCCCCCTCCGCTCCGGTGTCCCGCGGTCGCACGAAGGGCGGGGCTCCCGCGGTCGCGGCGCCCTGGCTCCCGGACGTCGAAACGGTCCTGGACGCCTTGGTCGAGGCGAGCACCGGCGCCCCGGGCGGCGGCAGCCGGCTCGCCTACTGACGCCTCGGAGCAGGCAAGCCGGGTGTCCGGCTCACTCGAACGGGTGTGAGCCGGACCGGATCCGCAGTAAACGGGTGCCGGGCGGCCCGGCGGCGCGCATTCCGCCGATATCGTCGCCCCGTCGTCAGGAATTCCGCGAAGTCGCCAGGTGGGGCCACCATGAATCTCCGCATGATCGGTCTCACGGCAGTCGTTGTGTTCGGGTGTCTCGTTCCACTCGTTGCTTCCGCGGATCCCGCCGTTGCTCCGGATGCCGTATCGAGTGATCCTACCGACGCGAAATCTCCTGGCGGGCCGCCAGAAATCCTTGGAACAAAGGTTTCTGAGGACCTGTCGGGAGATGATGCCGTCGCCCATTCTTCGCCGTTGCCGAAATCGCCATCGAGAATGAGCGAAGAAGCCGGTTTCCTGCCTGAGTTTGATCGTGCGGATGCGGATGCGGATGCGGTGGCGCGGTGCGGCCCCGAGCTGGTCGCACCGGAGGGCGTAGAGGCGCAGACCTGCGTCATGGCCGAGGGTGGCGAGACCTGGGCGCGCACCTACTACCGGAACGCGACCGGTGAGGAACTCCGGCCCGTACTCACGCTGCTGGGGCCGGGCGGGCGGACCGTGGAGCTGCACTGCGCGCCGGCCGTACACGACGAGCCGGGCACCTGCGAGACGCCGCGCGTCCTCTCCTCGGGTGCGCCCCGGTCCGCCACGGCGGTGGCGGAGTTCGTGGGCGCGGGGCCGGTGGACGAGGCGCCGCTGCTGCTCCGCGCCGGATCCGAACGGGCGCCGGGCGCCAAGGGCTGACCGGGGTGGGTCAAGGGGGTGCGGGGGTGTACGGTCTCCGCGCCCGGGGGTGTCACGGGGCGGCCGCAGCCGGAAACGAAGACGCCCGGTCGCTGGCGACGGGGGATGCACCAGCGACCGGGCTTCTAGAACCGTAACAAGAGATCTGCCGTTCGCAAATTCGATCTCGCCTGTAGGGACGCCGATTTACTTACGAGTACGGCGAGTTGTGACGCGGGTCACCGCCTGTGGCGCCCCGTCGGCACTGTCAGCTGAGGGTCACCTGGCGGTTGGTGAGACCGCCCCGGGTGCGGCGTTCCTCGGCGGTGAGCGGGGCGTCGGACGCGAGCGCCGCCGCCAGTCGCCCGGCGAACTCGACGGCGGGCTTCTCGCACGCCTCGGCGCCCATCGAGCTCGGCAGGTCCCAGACGGGGACCACGAGCCCGTGCGCCCGGAACGAGCCGACCAGGCGGGTGCCGTCGCCGAGCGAGGAGGTGCCCGCGGCGTGCAGCCGGGCGAGCGCGTCGAGGAGCTTCTCCTCGGGGTGCGGCATGACCCAGCGCAGGTGGTTCTTCTCCGGGGTCTCGCACCAGTACGCGGCGTCGACGCCGGACAGCCGCGTCGTCGGGATCGCGGCGGCGTTCGCACGCTCCAGGGAGGCGGACACCTCCGGCGTGGCGTTCTCCGCGTCCGGCACCCAGAACTCGAACCCGGAGTGCACGTCCGGCTCGAAGGCGGCGTCCGGGGAGAGGAGGTCCTGGAGACGCGGACCGTCTGCCGGTACGCGGCGGGCGGCGACCGGGGAGCCGGGCTCGGCCTCCAGGGCACGCTGGAGGGTGTCCGCGAGGTCGCGGCCGAGGTCGCCGGACGAGGTGTCGTTCTGCAGGGCGAGAAGGACGGAACCGTCGTCGCGGCGCAGCGCCGGCCAGGCCATCGGCAGGACCGTCGCGAGCGTCACCGACGGAACTCCCTCGGGCAGTCCGTCCTTGAGGGTCAGTTCGACGGTGGCGGCGGGCACCAGCTCGCGCAGCGCGACCCAGTCGCACTCGCCCGCGAGTCCCTCGAAGGGGCGGTGCACGAGCTCGGTCACGGCCTGGGCGGCGGCGCGTCCGTGACACGCCTTGTAACGACGGCCCGATCCGCACGGGCAGGGCTCACGGGCCCCGACGACCGGAATCTCACCGTCCTTGAGCTGCTGCTTCCCGGCCTTGGACTGAGGGCGCTTCTTGGCCATGGTGGGCATTCTCCCGATTGCGACAGTGCGGACTCGGCGCGAGCCTAGCCGTCCGGGGAGCCTCGCTCGGCCCACGTACCTGCTCGGCCCATGCCGTCCGTGCGCTCAGCTCATGCCGTCCGTGCGATCGGTCCGCGTCGTTCGTGCGCTCAGCCCACGTCGTCGAAGGCCTCGGAGAAGTCCAGGCCCTCGAACCCGGTGAGCCCGCCGACGCCGTTCGAGCTGACGCCGTTCGAGCTGATGCCGTTCGAGCTGACGCCGTTCGCGGCGGAGCCGGTGCCGCCGATGCCGGGCGGCTTCTTCGCGGAGACCAGGGCCCAGACGGTGACCTCGCCGGACGAGCCGTCCCGTACGCCCCACTCCTGAGCCAGGGCGCTGATGATGTTGAGACCCCGGCCGCCGCGTGCCGTCACCGAAGGGGTGGCCGGAACCGGGCGGGTCGGGCCACCGCCGTCCGTGACCTCCACGGTGAGCGCGCCGCCGGTGTCCACCCGCCATGCGGCGCGGATGTCCCCGTCGCCCACGTCGGTGTGCCGTCCCAGGGGCCTGCCGTGCCGGCAGGCGTTGCTGAGAAGTTCGGAAAGGATCAGGACAGCGTCGTCGACGACCGCGTCCGACACCCCGTTGCCGCGCAACTGCTCACGCATCCGGTGTCGTGCCTGCCCCACGCCGGCAGGGCCATGAGGAATGGCCATGCTCGACGACGCGGGCACTTCTTGTGCCACCACCAACGCCACCCCCGAGACCTCCTTTGCCCCACGCCACGGGTTGGATGCCCCACTGAGCTGGACCGGAAACCGGCCAATGCGCTGCCGGTGACGCATTCGTAGCGATCGAACGCGTAGCGAATGCGCCGGTGCACACCCCGTAACGGTGGAGGTCGGGGGCCTTGAGCGCCCTTATCCGTACTAAATGCGGCCCAGTTGGGACAGGACCTGCTTCGGGCGGTTGGTGATGATCGCCTCGACGCCGAGTTCGGCGCACAGGTCGACGTCGGCCGGTTCGTTCACGGTCCACACGTGCACCCGGTGCCCCGCACGGTGCAGCCGTTCGATGTATCCGGGGTGGCTGCGCACGATCCGCATGCCGGGCCCCGCGATCCGGGCGCCGGCGGGCAGCCGGCCGTCGCGCATCCGGGGCGAGACGAACTGCATGAGGTAGACCGTGGGCAGCGTGGGAGCGGCCGCCTGGACGCGGTGGAGGGAGCGGGCGGAGAAGCTCATGACGCGGATGGGCGAGAGTCCTTCGGCGGGCGGATCGGCCAGCCCGAAGCGCTTCAGCAGATGCAGGAGCCGCTCCTCGACCTGCCCGGCCCAGCGGGTGGGGTGCTTCGTCTCGATGGCCAGCTGCAGCGGCCGCCCGGTGGCCCGTACCTCGGTGAAGAGCTCCAGGAGCCGTTCCAGGGTGAGTACGGAGGTGAGCTCGCCCGGCACCGGATCCCAGTCGGGCGACTCCTCGCGGTCCTTCCAGGAGCCGAAGTCGAGGGCGGCGAGGTCGGCGAGCTCCAGCGCCGACACGGCGCCGCGCCCGTTGGACGTACGGTTCACCCGCCGGTCGTGGACGCAGACGAGATGGCCGTCGGCGGTGAGCCGGACATCGCATTCCAGCGCGTCGGCACCGTCCTCGATCGCCTTGCGATAGGCGGCCAGGGTGTGCTCGGGGGCGTCGTCGGATGCCCCGCGGTGGGCGATGACCTGGATGGATGTGTGCGCGCTGCGCTGCCGTGCTTGTGTCACCCGCGCCATGGTGTCACCGCCGTGGGGGTGGCTGAGCACATGTCACCCTGGAGGTCTGTTTTGTCGGATGTAAAGATTGGTGTGCGGATGCACAGGTCCTGCTTACAGTGGCCCGACGTGTTGTGGGAAAAGCTGACCGTAGACCGTGCACAGCGGATTTCTTGCCGAACGCCGACTGGATGCCGAGTGGAACCGAGGAGTAAAGAGCTGTGAGCACCGAGAACGAGGGCAACGAGGACCACGCGGTACCGGCCGTGCCGTCCGTTCCGTCCGCACCTCCCGTGCCGGCCGACACTCCTGAACCGGCGACCGACAGGGCCACGCCTCCGCCGGCGGCCCCGGCCCGGGACGCCGCGCACGAGGCGGCACACGACCCCGCGCAGGACACCGCGCGCCTTCCCCTGCACGACACCGGCGCGGGGGCCCCGGCTCCGGGGGCTCCGGCGCAGTCCGAAGCGCCGCGCCACGACCCCACGCACCAGGGCTCCCCGGCCTCCCCGGGAGCTCCGGCCACGCCCGCGTACGCCCAGAGTGCGCACCCGACGCCGCAGCCGCCCCAGCACTCCCCGTACGGTGCGGCGCCCGCGTACGGTGCGGCGCCCGAGGTTCCCGAGGGGGCCGCCTCCTGGCCCCCGCCCGCCGTCCCGTCGTACGCCGGCGGGGATGCCGGTCACGCGTCCGGCGGTATCGGCAACGGCAGCGGTCACGGCCCGGTCTGGGGCGCTCCGGTTCCGCCCGGCTCCGAGTCCCCGGGCGGAAAGAGCGGCAGGGGCCGCGGCAGCGGTCTCGTGGCGGCCGTGGCCGTCGCGGCGCTCGTCGCGGGCGGCATCGGCGGAGCCCTCGGCTACTGGGCGGCCGACCGCAACGACAACGGGAACTCCGGCGGCTCGACCACCATCTCGGCGTCGGACACCCCGAGGGATCTGAAGCGCCCGGCGGGCACGGTGGCCGGGGTCGCGGCGAAGGCGCTCCCCAGCGTGGTCACCATCGACGCGCAGGGCGGCGAGGGCGAGGGCGGTACGGGCACCGGCTTCGTGTACGACAAGGAAGGCCACATCCTCACCAACAACCACGTGGTGGCATCCGCCGCGGATTCCGGTGAACTGTCGGCGACCTTCTCCGACGGCAAGAAGTACGCCGCCGAGGTGGTCGGCCGGGCACAGGGCTACGACGTGGCCGTGCTGAAGCTGAAGAACCCGCCCGCGGGTCTCGCCCCGCTGCCACTGGGCAATTCGGAGGGCGTCGCGGTCGGCGACTCGACGATCGCGATCGGCGCGCCCTTCGGCCTCTCCAACACGGTCACCACGGGCATCATCAGCGCGAAGAACCGCCCGGTGGCGTCCGGGGACGGTTCCAGCAACAAGAACTCGTACATGAGCGCCCTGCAGACCGACGCCTCGATCAACCCGGGCAACTCCGGCGGCCCGCTGCTGGACGCGACGGGCGCGGTCATCGGCATCAACTCCGCGATCCAGTCGACCGGCGGCGGCCTCGGCCAGTCCCAGGCCGGCTCCATCGGCCTCGGTTTCGCGATCCCGATCAACCAGGCCAAGAACGTCGCCGAGCAGTTGATCAAGACCGGCAAGCCGGTCTACCCGGTGATCGGCGCGACGGTGACGATGCAGGAGAAGACGGGCGGCGCGGCGATCTCCCCCGAGGGCGCGGGCGGCACCCCCTCCGTCACTCCGAACGGCCCGGCGGCCAAGGCGGGCCTCAAGGCGGGCGACGTGATCACGAAGTTCAACGACACCGTGATCGACAGCGGCCCGACCCTGATCGGCGAGATCTGGACCCGCAAGCCGGGCGAGAAGGTGACCCTGACGTACGAGCGCGACGGCAGGACGGCCACGGCCGAAGTCATCCTGGGCCAGCGCGAGGGCGACAGCTGACCGGCTAGGCTGTTCCCCACGCGTCGAACGGGCCCCACGTGGGCCTGACGGCCCATCGGTTTGCGCAGCTGCCGGGCCGCCGACGCGGGGTGGGTTGCCCGAGCGGCCTAAGGGAACGGTCTTGAAAACCGTCGTGGCAGCGATGTCACCGTGGGTTCAAATCCCACACCCACCGCAGATGAACGGCCCCTGACCAGGCGAACTGGTCGGGGGCTGGTTCGTCGCACACCACCCATGTGTGACCGCTGTTCTCCGCTCGTTACCGCACTATCGGGCACGGATGGGGCACGGTCTCGCGTTGGTTGGTCCGCTGATGCTTGAAGTCTTGGTCTTCTCTTAGGGGTGGCGCAGTGGGCTTGGTCTTGGTGAGAGGTGGAAGACCTCGTGTTCGAGTGGAGACACTTGGACCAGTCACCATGAACCTCGACGACTTGCAGGACTTGAGAACTCTCATAGCCGAGAAAACCGGAGAAGCTGTCAGAGTCTCCGTCGGGCGATACGACGCTGACGAGGTCGTTGACCTCACGGGAGCAAGTGATGCAGACCTGGCTTCTATCAGGCTTTCAGTGTCCTCTGAGGCGCTGAGAGTCCATCTCACGCCGGACGGCGCGACTGTGCTCTGCGAGTCACGTGAACAAGATTTCCTGGATCTTGTTGACGACATCAAGTCCTTCGTAGATGACCGTCCTCTAGCCTGGCGGATTGTGTACCCGTTTGCTGCGCTGGTGGGTTTCCTGGCGTTGTGGGGCATGGTCATCTGGGTATCCCTATGGTTCGGGATCTCCGAGGGGAAGCCCTTCGGGTACGTCATGCTGGTTGTGTCCTTTGTAGCCTTCGGCGGGCTGTTCTGGTACCTGCCTCGCTCGTGGAAGTACAGGGGCGCGGTACAGGTTGTGCCACTGCGGCGGGACGAGCTGCGACGCCGAAGATTCGAGTCGAGAAACTCAGTGCTCAGCGGCATCCTCGGTGCGGTCGTCGGCGCGATTATGGGATCTGGTGCCACGATTGCAGCGGTCTACCTGAGTAAGTGAGCGGCGGCTGCAAGGTTTCCTCACCCACCACTCACCCCGGCTCCCATCCCGTCCGCCTTCGACCCACACACCGTGGAGCGGTCGTGGTTCAGGGCGTCAAGGTGGAGCGCGCCACTGTACGAACGACCTTGACGCCCTGGGCCGCGACTGCTCGGCTCTGCCTGGGTCGAAGGTGGTCGGGATGGGAGCCCCACGACGCTCGCCCCGCTCCGGCCGGCACTCGCGAACGGTGCCCCGTCCATCCCGGAGTCTGAGCGCCCCCGCCGGAGGCATCCTCTTGAAGCCGCGGGCTTGGTTCTCGACTCATGTCCCACGGGCCTATCCACTGCGGGCGCGCGTCGGCGGCGGCAGCGCCGAGCGGGCCGAAGGCAGGAGCGCGGGCGCAGCCAGAGCCGGGAAGCGCGCCCGGCGGAGCGGAGCGCAGCCGGGTGCCTTGATGAGGTAGAGAAACCTGTAACAACTGGTTCGATGTTCAGGTGCTGGCGATGACCTTGCGCCCGTCATGCGACCGGACATGGGGGACATCGCCCAGCGCGTCTGTGACACGGACTGCGTAGACCTCGCGCATGCGGCTGGTCACCTCGTCCGGGGTCAGCCATTCGATCGCAGTGGACTCGTCCGAAAGCTGCTCTTGGCCGCCCTCGGCGTGGCACCGGAAGACAAGAGCGACGATGCCCCGGGCCGTGTTCTTGTAGACGCCGGTCAGCCTGTCGACCTGGACCTTGATCCCGGTCTCCTCGTAGACCTCGCGGCGCACTCCATCCTCCGGGGCCTCGGACAGTTCGAGCACGCCCCCCGGCGGTTCCCATGTTCCGTTGTCGGCTCGCCTGATCGTGAGGACTCGCCCATCCTCGCGGACCACCACCCCGGCTACGGACACGGAGTGGAGTGGCGTTGACGGGGTCTCGTGGCGGCTGTTACTCATGTACATGAGAATAGGAGACTGAGAAGGACTATGGCGAGTAGTGAAGTGGCCTCTTCGGCCAAGGCAAAGTACCTCCAGATCGCAGACGACCTAGCGGCGCAGATCCGGTCGGGGGCTCTGGCTGCTGGGGCTGCTGTGCCAAGCGAAACGGAACTCATGGACCGCTACGGCGTGGCCTCGGGGACCGTACGCAAGGCAGTCGCTGAGCTGCGAACGACTCAGCTGATCGAAACGCATCACGGGCGGGGCTCGTTCGTCCGGTCTCGCCCCCCGGTGCAGCGCAAGTCCTCAGATCGCTTCCGCCGGTCTCACCGGAAGGCGGGTAAGGCTGCCTACCTCGCGGAGACCGAGCAGTCCGGCGGCAAGCCATCCGTCAACGTCCTCTTTATCGGCCCGGTTGAAGCACCGCAGGAGATCGCGGAACGGCTGGACATCTCGGTCGGCACTCAGGTACTCGCACGCAAGCGCCGGTACTTCCGGGACGGTGTCCCTACCGAGGAAGCCACCTCGTATCTCCCCTGGGACGTTGTGAAGGACATCCCGGAGATGTTCGCTGAGAACCCCGGCGGCGGCGGGATCTACGCACGGCTAGAAGATCGTGGGCACACCCTCTCGGAGTTCACGGAGACGGTCCGGGCACGGCTCGCGTCCAAGCCGGAGGCGTCCGCGCTGGCTCTGAGTCCGGGGTCCCCCGTGATTCATCTCGTAAGAAGTGCGGCAACGAAGTCTGGCCGAGTTGTCGAGGTGTGCGACACGATCATGGCCGCTGACCAGTTCGTTTTGGACTACCGCTTCCCTGCCGGAGACTGACGGAGCGTCAGCGCATCAGCCCGCCACAAGATTCTTTTTCGTGGCGGGTTGACTCATGTACAGGACTGGTGCACTCTTCTACCTATCACTCATGTACATGAGTGCCGGAGATCCTCTCTTCTACAGGAGAAGTCATGCCGTCCTTCAAGATCGACACTTCTTCCGCTGTCGTGTTCGTGGCGACGCCTCCGACGCCGAAGCTCGTGAGCAAGCAGACCGGTGAGATCGCCATCGACCGGGAGACCGGTGCCCCGCTCGCGACGGTGGGTCTGCTGGTCGCGGACGAGGGCGAGGGCAACCTCTACCAGGTGACCGTGCCGAGCACGGGCGTGCCGGAGGGTCTGGCCCCGGGGACGATGGTGCACGTGGTGGGTCTCAAGGCCCGGGACTGGGAGAACACGTTCAACGGCCAGACCCGGCACGGGATCAGCTTCCGCGCGGTGGCCATCACGGCGGGTGCCTGATCATGTCGGACCTGTCCACGGTGATCGAGGTTGCGGGGGCCTTATCGGCTGCCGGTGGCCTCGGTTACGCGAAGGCCCGGTCTCCTCGGGTGTTCTGGTCGCTGGTCGGTGCTCCGGCCGCGCGGGTGCGGTTCACGCTCACGTACCGGGCGACGATGGATGTGTGCGGGCTGACGGTCCAGCCTTCCCGTCTGCGGGCGTTCATGGTCCGCAACCTGGCCCGCCGCCAGGATGTCCAGCCGGTTCCCCCGCAGGTCCGCCGCGTCCGCTACTCGACCACAGGGATGCGGGCTATCCTTCGCCTTCCCGCCGGTCTGGAGCCCGCCGACGTGGCCGCTGCATCGGAACGGTTGCGGCACGCCTGGGGCGTTCACTCGGTGCATGTGGTGGAGGTGAAGCCGGGGTTCGTGGAACTGCGGATGACCGGCTATGACGTGCTGCGCCGGGTGAAGATACCGCGCCGCCTGCCCCGCAAGCTGCTCGCTGGTCCGCTGGTTGTGCCGGTGGCTCTGCGGGAGGACGGTACGGCGTTCGTGCGGGACTACCAGAAGATCCCGCACTCCCTGACGTTGGGTGCGAACCAGTCGGGCAAGTCGATGTATCAGCGCAACCTCGTCTCCGGCCTCGCGAAGCTCCCGGTCGGCCTGGTCGGGATCGACTGCAAGCGCGGGGTCGAGCAGCGCGGTTACGCGCCCCGCCTCTCCGCCCTCGCCATCACCCCCGATGAGGCGTCCGGCCTGCTGGAAGCCCTTGTGGGCGAGATGGAAGAGCGCTTCGACGTCCTCAGTGACCACGGTGTTTCGGACCTGTGGGGTCTGCCTGCTGCGGTGCGGCCGGTGCCGCTGGTGGTGCTGGTGGATGAGGTCGCGGAACTCTTCCTCGTCTCGGCCAAGAAGGATGAGGACCGGCGGGACCGGATGGTGATGCACATGATCCGGCTCGCGCAGATGGCCCGCGCGGTCGGCATCTATCTGGAGGTCTGCGGGCAGCGCTTCGGCTCCGACCTCGGCAAGGGCGCCACCATGCTCCGCGCCCAGCTCACCGGCCGTGTCGTCCACCGCGTCAACGACAAGCAGACCGCCGACATGGGCCTGGGCGACATCGCCCCCGACGCCGTGTTCGCCGTGACCACCATCGCCCCCGACCGCCCCGGCGTCGCCGTGGCCGGGGACTCCTCGGGTGGCTGGTCCCGCATCCGCACCCCCGCCATGACCCCGGCCGAAGCCGTCGCCATCTGCCGGGAGTACGCGCACCTCACCCCGCAGATTGCCGCTCTGGCACCGTTCCGGCCGGCCGTTTCCGCCGCCCCGGCCCCGGGCTCCCCGCTCCTCAAGCCCCGCCCGGCAACCAGCTAAATCCCCACCCTGCACGGCCAGTTGGCGTGACTGTCTCACGCCAGGTCCCTACCCCGCCCATGCCCGGAACCGGAAGGAACCACCGCCATGGCCACCCAACGGACCACCACCAAACCCCCGAAGAACCCCGCCCCCACCCCCGCCCCGGTCGAACCGGCGACGTGCCAGCCGTGCGGCGGGACCGGAAACGTCCCCGTCACGGTGCGGGTCGGACGCAAGCGCCGCCCGGTCGGCCAGCAGGACGGCCTCTGCCTCAACTGCCTGGGCTCCGGCACCAACCCCGACGCCTGACCCCCTTGCCCCGGTGCCGGGCGGTGAACCCCGTGTCCCGCCCGGCCCCGGCCCCGCCCCCTCGAAAGGAGGTGAACCCGTGTCCCGCATCCGAATCGACGCCGTACTCATCCAAGCCGTCATCGCCGGTGCCCTGTCCTTCGCCCACCTGCACGACCTGGCCGCAGCCGCCGGACAAGACGGCTGGAAAGCCTGGGCCTACCCCGTCAGCGTCGACCTGCTCCTCGTCGCCGCCTGGCGCCGCATGCGCACCACCGCGGACAACCGCGCCGCCTGGGCCTGGTTCATCATCGCCCTCACGGCCTCGCTCGGTGCGAACGTCGCCACCGCCGGACTCCTCGACCTCGATGACGTTCCCGCCTGGCTGCGCATCCTCGTCGCCGGATGGCCCGCCCTCGCCTTCCTCGGCGGCACCCTCCTCGTCCACAGCCCCCAGGCCGCACCGACCGAGACCGCGCCCGTCACCGCGGCAACGCTGCCCGCCCCTTCCGAGCCCGAACCGGCCCCAGATGTGACGGTGGAGCGCGATCCCGAACCGGCGGCTCCCGAACTGCCGCCCGCTTCTGCTCCTGAGGAAGCCGCGGCGCCTGCTCCGGTTCCGGTGTCCGCTCCGGCCGCGGCCGTTCCTCCGGCCCTTCTGGACCATGCCCGGAAGCTCGCCGACTCCCACCAGGCCACCACCGGAAGCCGGATCGACTCCGCCACCCTCCGCGCCCGCCTCGGCGTCCCCGCACCCCTCGCAGACGCCATTACCGCCCAACTCGCCTAACCCATAAGGAGGTTCATGTCATGGCGCGCCCGAATCGCTTCACGAACGTGCTCCGCGTCGGCCCCGTTCAGGTCGGCACCCACCACGACGGCCGCGGCCGGACGAAGCACACCGCCGCCTGCACCGCACCCGGCTGCAACTTCTCCGTCGACTACGACAACCGCTCCGCCGCCGAACTCGCCGCCCGCACTCACCGCTGCAACCCCTGACAGGAGGCCCCGCCCGTGTTCACCCCGAAGATCCCGCCCCCGGACACCGCACCCACCCCGGGCACGTCCCTCGTCCAGCCGCTCACCGGCATCACCCACACCCCGGCCTGCACCTGCCACCACAACCCCAGCGTCACCCCGGCTCCGGCGCCCATCCCGGCTGCTCCGGTCTCCCGGCCGGCCGTTCAGCTCACCCCGGGATCGCTCTTCGTCGCCGCCGCGGGCGGGACCGCCATGGTCCTGATCATCGGCACGGTCCTCGTCTCCATGCTCCTCGCGACCGCGATCACCGCCGCGTCCGTCGCGATCTGCGCCGTGGTCCTGCGCTCGCTGCTCAACCGCCCGAACAACCGCTGACAGCCCCCGGGGCGGCCTCAACCGCCAAGTTTCCGCCGCCCCGGGCGCCCAACCCATCCAGATCCAACGGACCCGAAAGGGAGACCCCATCATGCCCCAGCACACCCCGCCCCGGCCGATCTGCGGCCACTGCGACGGCTTCCCCACCGTCACCATCACCACCGGCACCCGCACCCCCGACGGGCAGCGCCAGACCATCACCGCCCACTGCCCCGCCTGCCACGGCACCGGCCACACCACCACCCCCGCCCGCGCCCACACCCGGATCGGGGCCTGAGCGCCATGGCCGACCTTTCCCCCACCGCGGACCGCCCCGGCCTCCACGTCAGCAAGCCCTCTCCGAACGCCCCGGCCACCGGCTCGGCTGTCTGCCACTGCGGTGCCAAGGCCACCGCCACGGGCGACAGCCAGGTCAAGGCCCTGGTCGACGGCTACACCGCGAACCACGGTTCCGCGCACGGCCGGGCGGGACGCTGACCATGACCACCGCTGCTACTGCGGCGGGCCTGGACCCGGCCACCCTGGGCGATCTGCTCCGGGTGGTCGGGTCTCCCGGCTTCGACCGCCTCACCGAACAACTCCGCCGCACCGGAGGCTGCTCCCAGCCCATCCACCTCACCGGCGCCACCAAAACCATCGACCGGGCCACCGGCACCCTGCTCCACCACTACTCCACGGACACCGAGCCCGGGGGCCGGTTACGGATCGCCTGCGGCAACCGCCGCGCCTCCCGCTGCCCCGCCTGCGCCTGGACCTACGCAGGCGACACCTACCACCTCATCCGAGCCGGACTCACCGGCGACCCCGACAAGGGCACCCCGACCACGATCCGGGATCACCCTCGGGTCTTCGCCACGCTGACGGCCCCCTCGTTCGGCCCGGTCCACAACCGACCTGGCAACCGTCCCTGCCGCTGCGGTATTCGGCACCCGGAGGACGCGCCGGAGCTGGGCACGCCGCTCGACCTGGATACGTACGACTACGCGGGGGCGGTGCTGTGGAACAACCACGCCTCCGACCTCTGGCGCTACTTCACGATCTACCTCCGCCGGGAGATCGCCCGCCGCGCCGGACTCACCCAGAAGGAAGCCCGGCAGCAGTCCAAGGTGTCCTTCGGCAAGGTCGCGGAGTACCAGAAGCGCGGGGCCGTGCACTTCCACGCGGTGATCCGCTTCGACGGACCCGACGGCCCGGACACCCCGCCCCCGGCCTGGGCCACCCTCGGCCTCCTGGACGACGCGATCCGCGCCGCCGCCGCCCGGGTTGAGGTCCTCGTGCCGGCCGTTCCGGAAGCCGGGATCACGGACGGCTGGACGCTGCGGTGGGGCACGCAGCTCGACGTGCAGCCCATCGGCGCGTTCGGCAACGGCGAAGACCTCACCGAACAAGCCGTCGCCTCCTACGTAGCCAAGTACGCCACCAAAGCCGCCGAGACCACCGGGACCGTGGACCACCGGGTCGGCAACAAGGAAGCGCTCGTCCTCCTCGACGTGCCCGAGCATCCGCGTCGGCTGATTGAAGCGTGCCTGGACCTGCATCACGCCTACCCGGAACGCAAGCTCCGCGACTGGGCTCACATGCTCGGCTTCCGCGGCCACTTCTCCACCAAGTCCCGGGCCTACTCCACCACCCTCGGAGCCCTCCGACAGGTCCGCGCCGACTACCGCGCCGCCGAGCAACGAGCCGCCCTCGGCCTCCCGGATCCGGACGACCACCCGGAGGCCACCACGCTCACGCTCGCGCACTGGGCCTACGCCGGGAACGGCCACACCCCCGGCGAATCGTGGCTCGCCGCCAACATCCACCGCGACATCCAACACAACCGCGAAACCGCCCGCGAACACCGCCTCAGCGCCGCCCTGACCACAGAGGAGACGTGGTGACCATGGAACGTTTGTTGACCGTGCAGCAAGCAGCCGAAGCGCTCGGTACCGGAGTGCGGTTCGCCCGTCGCCTCATCGAGGAACGGCGCATCACCTTCGTGAAGGTCGGCCGACACGTCCGAATCCCGGAAACGGCCCTGGCCTCCTTCATCACTGAGCACACCGTCGAGCCGATCGTCACGACCTACCGGAGGGCCGCCTGATGGCTGGAAGGCGCAAGTCCCGCCGAAACTTCGGCCGCATTCGGAAGCTGCCTTCCGGGCGCTTCCAGGCACGCTACCCGGGCCCTGACGGTGTCCTCCGGCCTGCTGACCGTACGTTCGCCACGACCACGGACGCAGGGCGTTGGCTCGACAAGAAGCGCATCGAGATCGAAGAGGGCCGCTGGCTCGATCCCGCCGAAGGGCAGACCACCGTGCGCGACTGGTCCGCTCGGTGGCTCGCTGCCGTCTCTCCGCAGCTCAAGCACAAGACCCAAGCTACGTACCGATCGCTGATCAACTCGCTGATCAATCCGGCGCTCGGGGACCGAGAGCTGTCGAGTCTGCGACCGATCACGATCGCGGAATGGGTCGGCTCTATGCGCACCAAGGGACTCAGCGCCTCGCGCATCCGCCAGGCGTACCGGGTGCTCTCCCAGATCATGCGTTCGGCCGTGGACAACGACATGATCTCCGTGACGCCGTGCCGTGGCGTGAAGCTCCCCAGGATGCCCCAGACCGAGCCGCACATTCTGACGCCGTTGGAAGCGTCGCGAGTGGTGAGAAGTTCAGCCAAGCCCCATGACCTGCTGATCGCGCTTCTTGCCTATGCGGGCCTTCGTGTCGGGGAGGCGTTCGCCCTCCGTCGGGTCGATATCGACCTGGTCGACGGATTCGTCCTCGTGGATGAGAACCTGGCCGAAGCCAACGGCAAGCTCGTCTTCGACACCCCGAAGTCGCATCAGAAGCGGCTTATCCGCATCGGCCCAACTCTCGCCAAGAAGATCGGGAAGTACCTGGACGCCCTTCCTGGCGGGGATGAGGCGCTTCTGTTCACCACGCCCGGTGGCAAGCCGTTGCGGTACAACCAGTGGCGTAAGGCGTACTTCGACCCTGCCGTGTCGGCTGCCGGGCTGAGCGACGTGACCCCGCACGATCTTCGCGCCTCGCATGGGACCTGGGTTGCTGACAAGTACGGCGTCATGACTGCCGCGCATCGGCTGGGGCACTCGAACGCGAGCGTCACGACCCGGCACTACGCGCGGCCGGTCGCCGGTCGCGATGATCAGGTGGCCGAAGCGTCGGACTCCTGGCTGAGCGGGCACGATCATAAGCCAGGGGCACGTAGCGGGCACGATGACGATGACGACGGCTCTACCGGCGCTCTCGTACCCGTCTGACCTGCGGCGGAGATCTCACCGCCCATGATCAGCGAAAGGTCTTGAAAACCGTCGTGGCAGCGATGTCACCGTGGGTTCAAATCCCACACCCACCGCCAGGTGAACGGCCCTGACCAGGAAACTCGGTCGGGGCCGTTCGCGTGTGCGTCGTCCGCCGGGGCGGAGAACCGCCGTCGCGGCGGCACGGCGGACGCGGTCCCGGCGTTACCAGGCCGGGCGTGGGTCCTGGCGTTCCGGTGACAGGTCTGCCGGCACACTGCTGCCCGTGTCCGTTCGCCACAGGTAGCCCGGGCACGGCGCGAACTCGTTGGTGGGTGGAGCCGGGGAGTGGAAGCGCTGGGTGCGTGGGAGTGGCACCTCAGACAGTTTGCCGTCATGAATCATCCACAGCCCGAAGCAGTCGTCCTCCTCGTCGTGGATCAGCACCTGCACGTGGCCCGGATCGGGCCAGGGAAGCGATTCGAGGTGTCTGTGGAGGGGGCCGGGCCCCGTCAGGTCGTGCCGTCCGTCTCCCCGCTCCGCCCCGATGTCAGCCGTGCCGCCGAGGTGATCGCGGCGCGGGCCTCGTGTTCCGGCAGTCCGGTGCGGACGGCGGCGGCGGTGAGCGCGTCCGCCAGAGCGTCGCCGAAGCCGTGCTCGTAGGCGCGGCAGGCTGCCCAGAACAGGCGGGTGTTGCGTTGGCCCTCGTGCGCGGCCAGGACGAACTGGATCAGGCACTCCCCTCGACGGGCTTCAGCGTCCGGTGAGCCGGAGCCCGAGCCGGTGGCCGACCCTCGGCCCGAGCCGGACGCGGTACCCGTGCCCGTGCCTGACGTCCGGGGCCCGCGGCCGGGCGGCGGTGTCAGCAGGCGGAGCAGGGCGCGGGGGCAGGGGGCCGGGGTGAGGTGGGCGGTGCCGGGGGCCAGGCGGTAGCGGCCGTGGGCGGTGACCGAGCCGGGGCCGACCAGATAGCCGCCGCTGCCGCGGATGTCGATGCCCGGGGCGAGGCGGCCGGCGGAGTTGGGGACCGTCGTGTCGGCGGGGCCGGTCAGCCAGAGGTGGCGGCCGCCGCTCGGGGTGAGCACCGTGACCGTCGGCGGGATGGTGAACAGGTGCTGGAGAGCGAGCTGCCGGAGCGCGCCCGCCGCATCGCTGCCGTACGCGGGGTCCACGTCCAGGTCGATGCCGATGAGGCGGTGCGGGGTGCGCCCGCAGGCGATGCCGTAGCCGGTTGCCCGGGGTGCGGCGGCGAAGAGGGCGCGGACGGCCGCGGGGTCGGTGGTGGCGTCGTGCACCCCGTGGCCCGGCAGGCCGCACTCTCCACGGCAGTGTGCCGGAGGCCGCTCGCCCCGGTGCGGGGAGCGCAGTGCGGGGAGCTTGGTGGCGGAGAGAGGGAAGACAGGGAGGCCGCGCCCGGCGGCGGCCAGGGCGTGGGCGAGGGCCAGGGTGGGGGTCTGCCGGTCGATGGTGGCCATAGGTCCATTCTCGTACGTGCGTTCGAAGAAAGGAAGAGGGGAGTGGTAGGGGCGGGGGTGAGGTGCCTGGGAGGTTCCGGGTGGCGGAACGCTTCTTCCCGTGCGCCCCAACGCGCCGTCGGGTTCACCTCGCCGACCTGGGCTTTCGCTTGGTGTAGGAGGTTTATCGGCTCTTCGTCATACGTGAGGGGGAATCGGGCGGTGATGAGGGGTTCGCCGGGGATGTGGTGGGCAACTCTGGTCTCGCGACGTTGTGAACAGCACCGGGGTGGCCGGCCAGCTTCCCTGGAACCAGCCGAATATGAAGCCGCAATTCCGCTTCCTGGAGGAAATGACATGGCAAGTATCCGTACCGCTCGTGCCCTCGCCGCTGTCGCCGCTCTGCCCCTGACCGTCGCGCTCTGCGGTGGGGTCGCCATGGCGGACAACGGTTCCTTCGCGAACGACGGATCGAACGCGGCAGTGGCGACGGTCGGCGGCAGCGGTGTCGGCGGCAACAACTCCGGCAACTCGTCCACGACCCAGCAGCAGGCCGTCGGCGCCGGCGCGTCGAACCAGAACACGTCCGCCCAGGTGAGCAACTCGGCCTTCGTGCCGATCGACCAGTCGGACCACAGTGTCGCGGTGAACTTCACGCCGTTCTTCTGGTGATCCTCCCCAGGTGACGTTGTCGTCGGGACCTCCCGGGGGGTGGGTCCCGGCGGCCTGAACGGCAGCCCGCGCGAAGGTACTTCGGTGCTCTCGCGCGGGCTGCCGACGTCTTGACAGTCGGCCATATCTGACGGACAGTCAGGAATGTTGGAGAGTGGCGCGGAAGGCTGCCGGAACGCCGGAACCCCGGCAGCGCCGGGTCGGTTGCGCTCCGGCATTCTGATTCCGCAGCTCTGGAGGCCCCTCCCGTGCATCTCGCTCCGACGGAACGCCAGCAGCGGCTCCGTGCCGAACTCCGTTCGTATTTCCGTGCGCTGATGCCCGATGCGGCGGGCAGCCGAAAGGGCGGGGACGGGCACGGGGACAGGAGCGGGGGCAGAGGCGCTGGGCTGGACGTGGGCGAGCAGCGGCGGCTGCTCCGCCGGATCGGTGCCGACGGCCTGCTCGGTCTCGGCTGGCCCGAGGAGTACGGCGGCCGGGGCCGGGGCCCCGACGAGCAGTTCGTCTTCTTCGACGAGGCGTACCGGGCCGGCGCCCCCGTCTCCATGGTCACGCTCAACACCGTCGGCCCGACCTTGATGGCGTACGGGACCGAGGAGCAGAAGGCGTACTTCCTGCCCCGCATTCTCGGCGGCGACCTCGTCTTCGCGATCGGCTACAGCGAGCCCGAGGCCGGAACGGACCTGGCGGCGCTGCGGACCCGTGCCGTGCGGGACGGCGACGAATGGGTCATCGACGGCCAGAAGATCTTCACCAGCAACGCCCAGCGGGCGGACTGGATCTGGCTCGCCTGCCGTACGGACCCCGAGGCCCCCAAGCACCGGGGCATCTCGATCATCCTGGTGCCCACCGACGACCCCGGCTTCTCCTGGACGCCGATCGAGACCGTGGGCGGGCTTACCACGACCGCCACCTACTACGACGGTGTACGCGTCCCCGCCACGAACCTCGTCGGCGTCGAGAACGAGGGCTGGAAGCTCATCACCAGCCAGCTCAACCACGAACGCGTCGCCCTGGCCGCTATCGGCATGCAGGCCGAGGACTTCTACGAGGAGGCCCTCGCCCACGCCCGTACCCCCGATCCCCTGACCGGGCACCGCCGGATCGACGAGCCGTGGGTGCGCGCCCGGCTCGCGGAGGCGTACGCCCGGCTCGCGGCGACGCGCCTGCTGAACTGGCGGCTGGTCGACGCCGTCGGCGCCGGCGCACCGGCCCCCGGAGAGGCCAGCGGTGTGAAGTTCGCGGGCACCGAGAGCGCGGTCGAGGTCTACCGGATGTGCCAGGAGGCGGTCGGTGATGCCGCCTTGCTCCGGGCCGGTTCTCCCGGCTGCTTCGGGGTCGGCGGGGAGCTGGAGCGGATGAACCGCGCCGCGCAGATCAACACCTTCGGCGGCGGCGTCGGCGAGGTGCAGCGCGAGATCGTCGCGACGGCCCGGCTCGGGATGACCCGGGGCAGGCGATGAGCGGGCGCGGGCCGGAGCACGAGGGAGCGGACGCGGACGCGGACGAGAACGATGTGCTGTACGAGCGGCTCGCCGCGTACGAAGGCCGCGCCGCCGCCACCGCGGGCCGGGGCAAGGACCCGGTCAACACGCCGATGATCCGGCACTGGTGCGAGGCGATGGGCGACACCTTGGCGGCCTACCGGGGGCCGGACGCCGTCGCCCCGCCGACGATGCTCCAGGCATGGACGATGGGCGGGCTGTCCGGGCACACGCGCGGCTCGGAGAGTGCGGGCGGCGCGGACCGCCCGGACCGTACAGACGGCGCGGACCGCCCGGGTCGTACGGGCCGCTCCGCGGCGTACGACGAGATGTTCGCCCTGTTCGACGGGGCCGGCTACACCTCCGTCGTCGCGACCGACTGTGAGCAGGAGTACCTGCGGCCACTGCGCCCCGGCGACCGGATCACCTTCGACACGGTCATCGAGTCCGTCTCCCCGCGCAAGAGGACCAAGCTCGGCACCGGTTACTTCGTCACGACCCGTACGGACGTCCGCGCCGACGGCCAACCGGCCGGGACGCACCGCTTCCGCATCCTCAAGTACCGCCCCGCGCAACGGGAACAGACCGCACGGGAACAGACCGCACGGACACAGACCGCACGGACACAGACCGCACGGACACAGACCGCACAAGGACAGGCCGCAGCGCAGGAACCGGCCCTGCGTCCCCGGCCCGTGATCAACCGGGACAACGCCGGGTTCTGGGCCGGCGTCGCCGAGCACCGGCTCCTGATCCAGCGCTGCGTGGACTGTGCGACCCTGCGCCTGCCCTGGCTGCCCGGCTGCAACGCCTGCGGTGGCGCGGAGTGGGACACCGTCGAGGCGAGCGGGGAAGGCACGGTCTTCAGCCATGTCGTGATGCACCACCCGCCGTTTCCCGCCTTCAGCCCCTCCGGCGAGGGCGGACCGTACGCCGTCGCGCTGGTCGAACTGGCCGAGGGCGTCCGCATCGTCAGCAACGTGATCGGTGTGCCGTACGACAAGGTCCGCGTCGGCATGCCAGTACACCTGGAGTTCCTCCGTACGGACCCCGACCTGGAACTGCCGGTCTTCCGGTCGAGCGAAGGCGGTTGAGATGGACTTCACCCCGAGCGAGGAGCAGTCCGCCGCACAGGGTCTGGCGGCGCGGATCTTCGGCGACCTGTCCACGCACGAGCGGCTGGTGGCGGCCGGTACGGGCACGGACGCGGAGCTGTGGAAGGAGCTGTGCGCGGCGGGACTGCCCGGCGCGGTCGAGGACGTCGGGCTGCTCGGCCTCGTCCTGCTCCTGGAGGAACAGGGCCGGACCACCGCCCAGGTCCCGTTCGCCGCGACCTGTGTGTACGGGCTGCTCGTGATCGCCGAGCACGGTACGGCGGAGCAGCGCGAGCGCCTGCTGCCCGGTCTGCGCGACGGTACGGCGGTGGCTACCGGCGCGTTCCCGGCGCGGGGCGGCGTGCACGCGTCGGACGGCGCGCTGTACGGGGCCGTGCCCTGGGTGCCCTGGCTGCGCGACGCCACCCAGGTGCTGGTGGCGGATGCCGACCGGGCCCTGTGGATCGTCGAGGCGGGCGCGCCGGGCGTCGCCGTGGTGCCGGTCGAGACGACCGCGCCCTGGGCGGCGGGGCGCCTCGTCCTCGACGGCGTACGCGGGGAGCGGGTCGGCGACGGGCCGGGAGCGTACGCGGCGGTCCTCGCCACGGCCCGCACCGCCTTCGCGGGGCTTCAGGCCGGGGTGTGCGCCGGCTCGCTCGCCCGCGCGGTCCACCACACCGCCACCCGTGAGCAGTTCGGGCGTCCGCTCTCCACCAACCAGGGCGTCCTGCTCCGCGCCGCCGACGCCCACATGGACACCGAGGCGATCCGGGTCACCGCGTACGAGGCGGCCTGGCGGCGGGACGAACAAAAAGAGTGCGGAGCACAGGCGTTGACCGCCGCCTGGTGGGCATCGGAGGCGGGCAAGCGGGTGGTCCACGCGGGCCAGCACCTGCACGGCGGCACCGGAGCCGACCTCGACCACCCGGTGCACCGGCACTTCCTCTGGGGCCGTCAGCTCGACGCGTACCTCGGCTGCGGCAGCGAAGTCCTGGAGGAGCTGGGTCTGTTGCTCGCGGACAGCCGTCAGGGGGACGCGTCGTGAGGCAGGCCTGCCGCGTCGGCGACGAGCTGCCGCCCCTGGAGATCCCGCTGACCCGGACCCTGATCGTCGCCGGGGCCATCGCCTCCCGCGACTACCAGGACGTGCACCACGACGCGGAACTGGCCCGGGAGAAGGGCTCCCCCGACATCTTCATGAACATCCTCACCACCAACGGGCTCGTCGGCCGCTACATCACCGACCACTTCGGCCCCACCGCCGTCCTCCGCAAGGTCGCGATCCGCCTCGGCGTTCCCAACTATCCCGGCGATGTCATGCGGTTGACCGGCCGCATCACCGAGCTGGCCGCCGGGGAACCCGCCGAAGCGACGGTCCGCATCACCGGCGACAACGGCATCGGACGCCATGTCACCGGCACGGTCACGGTGACCCTCCCGCAGAAGGGCGGAAGCGGAGCATGAGCATCCGCAGGGCCGACTCGCTCGGCGGGAAGGCGGCGATCGTCGGCATCGGGGCCACCGAGTTCTCCAAGGACTCCGGCCGCAGCGAACTGAAGCTGGCCGTCGAAGCCGTCCGCGCCGCCCTCGACGACGCGGGCCTCACCCCCGCCGACGTCGACGGGCTCGTCACCTTCACCATGGACACCAGCCCCGAGATCACCGTCGCGCAGGCGGCCGGGATCGGCGAGCTGTCGTTCTTCTCCCGGATCCACTACGGCGGCGGCGCGGCCTGTGCCACCGTGCAGCAGGCCGCCCTCGCGGTGGCGAGCGGGATCGCGGACGTCGTCGTCTGCTACCGGGCCTTCAACGAGCGCTCCGGCCGCCGCTTCGGCTCCGGCGTCCAGCGGCGCGAGCCGACCGCGGAGGGCACGGCGCTCGGCTGGAACCTGCCGTACGGGCTGCTCACCCCGGCCTCCTGGGTGGCGGTGGCGGCCCAGCGCTACCTGCACGCGTACGGCCTCGGCCCGGAGGTCTTCGGGCAGGTGGCGGTGGTCGACCGGCTCCACGCGGCACGGAACCCGGCGGCGTACTTCCACGGGAAGCCGATCACGCTCGCCGACCACGCCGCCTCCCGCTGGATCGTCGAACCGCTGCGGCTGCTCGACTGCTGCCAGGAGACGGACGGCGGCCAGGCCCTCGTCGTCACCAGCCTGGAACGCGCCCGCGACCTGCCCCGGCCGCCCGCCGTGGTCGTCGCTGCGGCGCAGGGCGCGGGCCGGTCGCAGGAGCAGATGACGAGCTTCTACCGGGACGGGCTGACGGGCCTGCCGGAGACCGCCGTGGTCGCCCGGCAACTCTGGCGCAGCTCCGGGCTGACCCCGGCCGATATCGACGTGGGCATCCTCTACGACCACTTCACCCCGTTCGTCCTGATGCAGCTGGAGGAGTTCGGTTTCTGCGGTTCCGGGGAGGCCGGGGACTTCGTCGCGGCGGACGTCCTGCCCCTGAACACCCATGGGGGCCAGCTGGGGGAGGCGTACCTCCATGGGATGAACGGCATCGCGGAGGCCGTCCGGCAGATCCGGGGCACCTCGGTGAACCAGGTGAGGGGGGCGGCGAGGTCGCTGGTCACGGCCGGTACGGGCGTCCCGACGTCGGGCCTGGTGCTCGGCGCGGACGGCTGAACGGCGGCGCCCGGCGCCCGGGGGTGTTCGGGGGGTCTCGGGGCTGGACCCTGACAGTCGCGCCCAGGCCCGTCCACCTTCAGGAGGTGCACGGTGCGCGGGCCCTACAACCTGAGGCGGACGGCGCTTCGGGACCTGGGGGCGATCCTCTCGGCGGTGCTCGCTCCTAGCGTTGAGTACATGACCACGCCAGTCTGCACGGGCGCCTCCAGGGCGGCCTCCGCCACCGCCGCCGGCCACCCCCACGCGCCCTACGCGTCGTTCTCCTCGTACGTACGGGCCCGGGGGCCCGTCCTGCTGCGTACCGCGCGCTCGCTCACCGCGAACCCGTGCGACGCGGAGGACCTGCTGCAGACCGCGCTCGCCAAGACGTACGTCGCGTGGGAGCGGATCGAGGACCACCGGGCGCTCGACGGCTATGTGCGCCGGGCCCTGCTGAACACCCGCACCTCGCAGTGGCGCAAGCGCAAGGTCGACGAGTTCGCCTGCGAGGAGCTGCCCGAGCGGGAGACCTTCCCGGCGCCGGACCCGGCCGAGCAGCAGTCGCTGCACGACGCGATGTGGCGTGCGGTGCTCAAGCTCCCGGACCGCCAGCGCGCGATGGTCGTCCTGCGCTATTACGAGGATCTGAGCGAGGCCCAGACGGCGGAGGTGCTCGGTGTCTCGATCGGTACGGTCAAGAGCGCCGTCTCCCGCGCCCTCGGCAAGCTCCGCGAGGACCCGGAGCTGACGCCGGTCAGTTGATCCGGACGGCCCGGTCCGCTGATCCGGACGGCCCGATGCGCTGATGCGGACGGCCCCGTACGCTCCACCACAGGAGCCCCGGACAGGAATTTTCTCCCGTGAGTAGTGACATACCACGTGGTATGTGCGCAGAATCAGCGGAACCTTACTGCCGCGTAGCGCCTACCGGGAGGACGCCGTGCTGAGCACCATGCAGGACGTACCGCTGACTGTCACCCGCATCCTGCACCACGGGATGACGATCCATGGGAAGTCGCAGGTCACGACCTGGACCGGCGAACCCGAGCCGCACCGTGTCACCTTCGCCGAGATCGGGGCGCGCGCCACTCGGCTGGCCAACGCGCTGCGCGACGAGCTGGGCGTCGACGGCGACCAGCGGGTCGCCACGCTGATGTGGAACAACGCGGCCCATGTCGAGGCGTACCTCGCCATTCCCTCCATGGGGGCCGTGCTCCACACCCTCAACCTCCGGCTGCCGCCCGAGCAGCTCGCCTGGATCGTCAACCACGCCGACGACAAGGTGGTGATCGTCAACGGCTCGCTGCTGCCGCTCCTCGTGCCGCTGCTGCCCCACCTGCCGAGCATCGAGCACGTCGTCGTGTCCGGGCCGGGGGACCGTTCGGGTCTCACCGGTGTCGCGCCGCGGGTGCACGAGTACGAGGAACTGATCGCGGACCGCCCCACCACGTACGACTGGCCGGAGCTGGACGAGCGTCAGGCCGCGGCCATGTGCTACACCTCCGGCACCACGGGCGACCCCAAGGGCGTCGTCTACTCGCACCGCTCGATCTACCTGCACTCGATGCAGGTCAACATGTCCGAGTCGATGGGGCTGACCGACAAGGACACCACCCTCGTCGTCGTGCCCCAGTTCCATGTGAACGCCTGGGGCCTGCCGCACGCCACCTTCATGAGCGGCGTCAACATGCTCATGCCGGACCGCTTCCTGCAGCCCGCCCCGCTCGCCGACATGATCGAGCGCGAGCGCCCGACGCACGCGGCCGCGGTCCCCACCATCTGGCAGGGCCTGCTCGCCGAGGTCACCGCCAACCCGCGCGACCTCACCTCCATGGCCAACGTGACCATCGGCGGCGCGGCCTGTCCGCCCTCGCTGATGGAGGCGTACGACAAGCTCGGCGTCCGGCTCTGCCACGCCTGGGGCATGACGGAGACCTCGCCGCTGGGCACCATGGCCCACCCGCCCGCCGGGCTGAGCGACGAGGAGCAGTGGTCCTACCGGGTCACCCAGGGCCGCTTCCCCGCCGGAGTCGAGGCGCGGCTGGTCGGCCCCGGCGGTGAGCACCTTCCGTGGGACGGCGAGTCGGCCGGTGAGCTGGAGGTCCGGGGCCCCTGGATCGCCGCCGCCTACTACGGCGGTGCCGACGGTGAGCACCTGCGCCCCGAGGACAAGTTCAGCGAGGACGGCTGGCTGAAGACCGGCGACGTCGGTGTGATCAGCGCGGACGGCTTCCTCACCCTCACCGACCGGGCCAAGGACGTCATCAAGTCGGGCGGCGAGTGGATCTCCAGCGTCGAGCTGGAGAACGCGCTGATGGCCCACCCGGACGTCGCGGAGGCGGCCGTCGTCGCCGTGCCGGACGAGAAGTGGGGCGAGCGGCCCCTCGCGACCGTCGTGCTCAAGGAGGGCGCCGCGGGAACCGGCTACGAGGCGCTGAAGGCGTTCCTCGCCGAGTCGGGCATCGCCAAGTGGCAGCTGCCGGAGCGCTGGTCGGTGATCGACGCCGTGCCGAAGACGAGCGTCGGCAAGTTCGACAAGAAGGTGATCCGCAAGCAGTACGCGGAAGGCGAGCTGGACGTCACCCAGCTCTGACCCTTCGAGCCCTTCGAGCTTTTCGAGTTCTTCGAGCCGCACGTTTCACGTGAAACAGGGCGGGGACGGTACGGGAATCCCGTACCGTCCCCGCCCTGTCGCAGGTGTGGTCAGTTGGTGCCGATCTTCGCCAGCAGGTCGACGATCCGAGACTGGACCTCGTCGCTGGTCGACCGTTCCGCCAGGAAGAGAACGGTTTCGCCCGATGTGAGCCGAGGCAGCTCCGCATGGTCCATCCCGGCCGAGGTGTAGACGACCAGCGGGGTGCGGTTCAGCTGCCCATTGGCCCGCAGCCAGTCGATGATCCCGGCGCGCCGGCGACGTACCTGCATCAGGTCCATCACCACGAGGTTCGGCCGCATCCGGCCCGCCAGGTCGACGGCCTCGCTGTCCGTCGCTGCGCGCGCCACCTGCATCCCGCGCCGCTCCAGGGTCTGCGTCAGCGCCACCGCGATCTCCTCGTGCTCCTCGATCAGGAGCACCCGGGAGGGATGCTGCTCGCTGTCGCGCGGGGCCAGCGCCTTGAGCAGGACGGCCGGGTCGGCCCCGTACGCGGCTTCCCGGGTCGCCTGACCCAGACCGGCGGTGACCAGCACCGGGACCTCGGCCGCGACGGCCGCCTGGCGTAGCGACTGCAGCGCGGTACGGGTGATGGGGCCGGTCAGCGGGTCGACGAAGAGCGCGGCGGGGAAGGCGGCGATCTGGGCGTCGACCTCCTCGCGGGAGTTCACGATCACCGGCCGGTAGCCCCGGTCGCTGAGCGCCTGCTGGGTCGGCACGTCGGGTGCGGGCCAGACCAGCAGCCGGCGCGGGTTGTCCAGCGGCTCGGGCGGCAGCTCGTCGTCGACCGGGTGCGGATGCGGCCGGTTGGCGACCTCGACCGCGCCCCCGGGGCCGTCCAGCGGCTCGGGCCCCTCGGCCCCTTCGTCGGGCGCCCCTATGGCGTACGCGCGCCCCTCCGCGACGGGCGGCGCGAGCAGCTGCCCCTCGCCGTAGCCGGTGCCGGGCCCGCCCTGCGCCGGCTGACCCGGTTGCCCGGCCTCCGGCGCCGGCCCCTGGGGCGGGGACGGGTTCTGCGGAGATCCGGGCATGGAGTCGGGTGCGGGTGCGGGAGTACCCGGCCGGTCCTGCTGGGCCGGTTCCTGCTGGCCACCGGCGGTCCGGGCCGGGGCGCGGTCGTTCTCCGGCGGGGCGGCGAGCTTGCGCCGCCGGCCGGCGCCGCCGAGGCTCTGGTGCGGCTGGTGCGGCTGGTTCTGCTGGTGCGCGAGGTGCTGGGCGAACGGCACGCCCTGGCCCAGCGTCCGCACGCTGAACGCCCTGCCCTGCGTCGAGTCGGGGTTGCTGCCGTCCGGCATCGGCTCCTCGGCGGGCAGCGGCTGCCGCCACGCGTCCGGGGCCGGGACGCCCGAGTCACCGTCGGCCGGGTGCGCGACGGCGGCGACGCCGGTGGTGTGGGCGGTCTGCCCGGTGCCGGTGCCGGTGCCTGCGGTCTGCCCGCTGTCGCCCCACGGCGCGTGGCCCGGCGCCTGAGCCGAACCCTGCGGTCCGCCACCGTCGGGCGGGCCGGGAAGGTGGTGCGGGCCGGGAGCGGCCGGGACGCCCTGCCCGGAGGTTCCGTCCG
>NZ_NEUE01000305.1:0-14077 GCF_002910905.1 Streptomyces sp. SM11
ACAGCCAGCCGGAGGGGATGAGGTCGAGGAAGCTGCTCTCGTCGGCCGCGCCGGAACCCGGTTCCTCACCGATCCCCAACACGTCGGCACACCCATCGGGCCGGGGTGCCGGCCACCGGCAGGGAGGCACACATGAGTCCGATCACCGCTCCGCCCGCGGAGCCCGTGGATCTGAACGACCGGGCACAGCTACGGGGTGTGTTCGGAACGTTCCCCACCGGCGTCACCGTGGTGACCGTCGGCGGGAGCGAGCCCCGGGGCATGACGGCCAACTCGTTCACGTCCGTCTCGCTCTCACCGCCGCTGGTGCTGGTCTGTGTCAGCAGGGACGCCGTCATGCACCAACGTCTCGCCGCCCTGGACACGTTCGCCGTATCGGTGCTGGAGGCCGGGCAGGAGAAGGCGGCCCAGCACTTCGCGGACCGGTCGCGCCCCCCGGGCGCGGACCAGTTCGACTCCGTGGACTGGCTGCTCGGCGAAAGGACCGGCACGCCGCTGATCGCCGGTGCGGTGGCGCATCTGGAGTGCGAGAAGCGCCGGGTCTACGAGGGCGGTGACCACACGATCTTCCTCGGCGAAGTACTCGCGGCGACGCGCTGGCCGGTCCGCGAGAGCATGCTGTACTCGGGCGGCCGCTTCCGCCGGTTCGCACAGGACCCGGGCGAAGGCAGGGCGGCATGAGGATCGACCCGCCCGGCCCGCCGCTCCGGGCGTTGCCGGGACTGCTGAGGAAGCTCGTGACCGACCGCCTCGGCATGATGAAGGACGCGGCCGACCTGGGGGACGCCGTCCGCGTCTCCCTGGGGCCCAAGAAGCTGTACATCTTCAACCGCCCCGACTACGCCAAGCACGTCCTGGCCGACAACAGCGACAACTACCACAAGGGCATCGGCCTGGTGGAGTCGCGCCGGGTGCTGGGCGACGGGCTGCTCACCAGCGAAGGCGAGACATGGCGCGGGCAGCGCAGGACGGTGCAGCCCGCGTTCAAGCCGGGCCGCATCAACCGGCAGGCGTCCGCCGTGGCCGAGGAGGCCGCGAAGCTGGTCGCCCTGCTCCGCGGCCACGAGGGGGGCGGGCCCGTGGACGTGGTCCAGGAGGTCACCGGCCTCACCCTCGGTGTACTGGGCCGCACCCTCCTCGAATCGGACCTCACCGCGCACGAGTCGCTCGCGCACTCCTTCGAGGCGGTCCAGGACCAGGCCATGCTGGAGATGGTCAGTCAGGGGACGGTGCCCGGCTGGCTCCCGCTGCCTCCGCAGGCCCGATTCCGGCGGGCCCGCCGCGAGCTCTACCGGGTGGCCGATCTGCTGGTGGCCGACCGCCGCGCCAGGATGGCCGGCGGTGAGCCGGACGACGACGCGCTCTCCCGGATCATCAGCGCGGCCGACCGGCGGCGCGGGAAACCCGCGCAGCACCGCCGGCGGCTGCGCGAGGAGCTGGTCACCCTGCTGCTCGCGGGTCACGAGACCACGGCCAGCACCCTCGGCTGGACCCTGCACCTGATCGAGCGGCACCCCGAGGTCCGTGCCCGGGTCCGCGAAGAGGCCCGCGCCGTACTCGGCGAGGGTGTCCCCGGACCGGAGCACCTGCATCGGCTGACGTACACGACCATGGTGGTGCAGGAGGCGATGCGGCTGTTCCCGCCGGTGTGGATCCTGCCCAGGGTCGCTCAACGGGGCGATGTGGTCGGCGGCTACACGGTCACGGCCAAGTCGGACGTGCTGATCTGCCCGTACATCATGCATCGCCATCCACGGCTGTGGGAGGATCCCGAGCGCTTCGATCCCGAGCGCTTCGATCCCCGGCAGGTCGCCGACCGCCCTCGGTACGCGTACATCCCGTTCGGCGGGGGGCCCCGCTTCTGCGTCGGCAGCAACCTCGGGATGATGGAGGCCGTGTTCGTCACCGCCCTGGTCACCCGCGATCTCGACCTGCGCACCGTCGGCGGCCACCGGGCGGTGGCCGAGCCCATGCTCTCGCTGCGTATGCGCGGTGGACTGCCGATGACGGTCCACCCGGTCAGGTGAGCGGTGACGTCGGTGGGGCGCCCCTGGGTGCCTGCCTGTCGTAGCAGGTCCGGGGGCGGAATCGGCGTTCATGAGGGCGAAGGCGGAGAGGAACACGGCCCGCTTCAGCTGCCGGCCGCAGCCTCGGAGGGCGTGTTCGCCGGGCCCGACGTGCCGGGCCCGGAGCTCAGCGGCCCGGTCGCAGCAACGCGAGAAGGACAACGGGGACGGGGCGTCGGCACGCCGCGTGCGGCTCCGTCCGGTCCTACGGTCCGAAGTGGGCCAGCAGGACCGGCGGGTCGAGCGCGTCGACCTGGCGCAGGAGGATGTCCACCGGTCGCAGCAGCGCACCGGGGTGCACGGCGAGCGGTCCGCTCTGTCCGAGGAGGAGTTCGGAACCGAAGGAGTGCGGCTGCTGGGTGTAGGGGACGGAGTGCGCAAGAACATGCCAGGTGCCCGTGGGCACGTCCCGGAGCTCGAAGGCTCCGGAGCCTTCCAGAGTGACCCAGCGCACCGGCCGGCCCTGGCGTATACGGCTGGGGAACAGCCCCACGAAGACGCTCTCAGGCTTGTCGCCGGGAGCGGAATGTATGCGTCCGCGCAGCGAGAGGCTCTGGGCGACGGGAGTAATGCGTGTCGCGGTCGAGGGAAATCCCGGCTGCACGCCGCCGAAGTCCCGGTAGACACTCGGCGCGAGTCCGACACAGGCCTTGAACCGCGAACTGAAAGTGCCGACGCTGCTGTAACCGACCTGACTACTGATGTCGGCCACACTAAGTGCAGTATGCACCAGAAGTCGTTTCGCTTCCTGAATCCGTAAGGCGGACAGGAAACGTCCGGGAGAGGTGCCGGTAACCTCGCGGAAGATGCGGGTGAAATGGAACTTACTGAACATCGCCGTACGCGCCATGTCGTCGATCGTGAGGTTCTGACCGAGGTTGATGTGCATGTACTCCACGACCCGACGAACCGCGTCCTCGATGGTGTTCGTGGTCACCCTGTCTCCTGTAGAAGTAGGTCGAAGTAGGCCGTCAACGGCGCGTGGCCTGCGCGGTACGGATCTCCGGGGCATCCGCCGTGGCGGTGTGCCGACGCCGGACCATCTCCTCGGCGAACCGGCGCCAGGCGTCCGAACAGTGCTGCGCCAGCTCCGCCATCGAGTCGACGCAGTGAGCCGGGACCGCGTCCGCCCGCCGGCGCCACGCCTCGTCCACGACGAACCGGTTGTGCAGCCAGCGCATGAGCTCGCGACCCTGGTCCGAGTGGCGCAGGGAAGGATCGTTGGAGAGCTTGCGCAGCGCCTCCAGCGGGGCCCTGGACCGGGGGGAGACCGACGGCGGCCCGCCGGCCACGGCGGATGGCACCGTTCGGCCCGGGCGGACCCCCGGCCGGACCGGCGCTCCGGCCGTCTGCGGCTTCTGCCGGGCGGGCCCGGGATCCAGCATCGCGCTCGCGCTCTGCCGGCTCTGCGGAACCGGGTCCTCACCGCGCAGCAGCCGGCGGCGGACATCGTGCGCTGTGCCCAGCGAAAGCCCGGTCTGCTCGACGACGGAGCGCAGCGGGAGGGCGGGGTCCTGGGTCAACAGCGCTGCGGCGTGCAGACGCTCGGCGGTACGGTCGAGGGGGTGGACACGGCCGTCCGTCCCGGTGCGCACGTTCAGCAGCGGAGAACCCGCGGCTGAACACGTCCGCACGCCGGCGACGGTCTTGGCGTCGAGCCCCACGTGCGCGGCGACCGCACGGTCGGAGAGGGTCGGGTGCGAGGACAGGATGCGTGCCGCGGCGGTCTTGCGGTCGGCCACCGACAGCGGCAGTCCGTTGGTGATGTTCGCCGCGACGGACCGCAGGAACACCTGCTCCTCGGCACCCTCGAAGAACGTGACCTCGATGGTGTCCAGCCCCTTCAGCAGAGCCGCGCTGATGCGGTGCATGCCGTCGACGACCCGCATGGTCGGCCGGTGGACGAGCACAGGGGGCAACGACGCGTAGACGGTCGCGAGTCGCTGTACATGGGACCGGTCTATGCCGTTCAGACGCGGGGAGTCGGCAGGAATGAGTTCATCGATCGGTACGACACTCGGTGAGCGCTCCACGGCGCGCCGGGCAGAGTCACTTTTCACGTTTTCCCCAAGGCAGGAGAACAGGGCTCGCTTCCGCATGCCGTGCTCGTGCGGAAGCATTTCCACGTGCAGGTGATGAAGACATCCGTTCGATGAGGCTAGTGACCTGTCGGCCCGAGCGCGTAATCCAGCGGCCGCTTCGCGGCAACTCCGGGGAGTCGGTTTCAAGGTCGCCTCCACTTTGGCTAGTTGCTTGAACTAGCCGAACGAACCTAGTTTCTACACGCCGCAAGGCATCCCACTCCGGACCGTGAGAATGGAGAGCGAGTTGCGCGACGACAATGAGCGAGGGGCGCCGGACGGCGGACTCCGGACCATGACCCTGGAGGCCTACGCCGACACGATCGTGCCGGGGGAGAAGCGCTTCGCCGACGACCGTGCCATCGCGGGTGCGTCCACTGGCGGCGGCGCCGTACAGGCGGGGGCCCTGGACCTCCTGCAATGGGACGCGACCGGAATCCACGACGGCCTGGACGACCTGGTGCGCCTGGTGAACGAGCACGCGCAGACCTACGCCGCGGAGCACGGCCTGGCCCTGGACCCGGCCGTGCCGCCCTTCGTTGCACTGGAGTATCCGCACCGGGCCGCCCTGATCCAACGGCTGACGAAGCCGGGCCACCCGGAGAAGGAGTTCTGGGTGCTGCTCGCCCTCTTCTGCAACATGGCTTTCGACTCGGCCGCGCACCTCAACACGGCGCAGGCGATGGCCGAGGGCCATCCCGGGCTGAGCGCCATGGGCCTCACCCAGCCGGACGACGACGGACTGTGGCGGTTCGAGGACTACAGCTACGGCCGGAAGTTCGCCCGGCTCCACCCCGACACCACGTCCACCGGGAGCCCCGCATGAGCACCACGGCCGAGCGCACGGACGTTCTGGTCATCGGCAGCGGTTTCGGCGGCGCCATCGCCGCCTACCACCTGGCGGCAGGGGGCGCCGACGTCACCGTCCTGGAGCGCGGGCCGTGGCTGGAGAGCGAGGAGTTCGAGCACGACTACAAGCTCGGCTCCTCCTACACGCGGGCGTTCGACTTCACGGTCGGGGACGGCATGAGCATCCTCGGTGGGAACTGCGTGGGCGGCGGCAGCGTCGTCTACTTCGCCGCAATGCCCCGCGCCCCCCGCTTCGTCTTCGACCGGCAGGGGTCCATCGGGCGCAGGATGTGGCCGGCAACGGTGAGCCGCGACACTCTCGACCCCTGGTACGACCGCGTCGAGGAGTCCCTCTCCATCACCCGGCAGGACTGGAACGACGTCAGCTACGCCGGGGGCCTGTGGGCCGCGGCCTGCGACCACTCCGGTCGCACCGCCAACCCACTCGCCGTCGCCATAGACAACACCAAGTGCGTGAACTGCAACTGGATGATGGCCGGCTGCCGCTTCGAGGCCAAACAGTCCCTGCTGGTCAACTATCTGCCCGCCGCCATCGCGCACGGCGCCCGCATCCGGCCCCTGCACGAGGTGCAGCACCTCTCGCGCACGCCCGAGGGCTCTTACCGGGTGCACTACAACGTGGTACACGACGATGACTACCGCCTCCAGGCGGGCAGCGGCGTCATCGACGCGAAGATCGTGGTCATGGCGGCCGGCGCCGGCGCGACTCCGGTCATCCTGCAGCGCAGCGAGGCGCACCTGGGCACGATGCCCCGGGCGGTCGGCCGCTACTTCTCCGGCAACGGCGAGCGGCTCAACACGGCCATCATCAACGAGGCCAAGGCGGCCGAGCTGTTCGGCCTGGAACGTGGCGACGGGCTGGCCTACGCCGCCAACCAGATCGGCAAGGGCCCCACCGTGGCCAGCTGGGACAAGCTGGACGGCTCACTGCCCGAGTACTCCCGCTACTCCCTGGAACAGCTCTACTTCCCGCCGGGCCTCGGCACGATCCTCGCGCAGGTGCCCGGTGCCACCGGGCCGTCCTGGTTCGGCAAGGAGAAGAAGGAGATCCTGAAGCAATGGGTCTCCTGGCTCACGATCTTCACCATGATCGAGGACGACAACGAAGGTGTCTTCGGCCCGCCGCCGGCGACGGGCAACGCCCACCGCATCTCCCAGCAGATGCTCGGCCGGGGCAACCTCCGGTACGAGCCGACGAAGAACACCCTGGGTGCCTGGGCCGCCTCCGACGCCGAGGTCAAGGAGATCCTGGAGAAGGACGGCCTGGCCGAGGTCATGCCGTGGACCAACGACCTGGTCGGCGCCTACACCGTCCACCCGCTCTCCTCCTGCCGGATGGGCGACGACCCGTACACCTCCGCGCTGGACGACAGCAACGAGCTCCGCGACCATCCGGGAATCTTCGTCACCGACGGATCTGCCGTCCCCGGCGCGTTGACGGTCAACCCCGCCATGACCATCGCCGCGCTCGCCGAGCGCGCGATGCCGGGGATCGTGCGGGCCGCGCAGCGCCGGGGGGTCTCCGTCACCTACGGCGCCCCGGCCCCCGACGGCTCGGCAAGCGGCCGCAAGAACGTTCTGCCGCTGCTGCCGTCGGCGCGCGGCTGACCCCGGGCGCCCGCGTCCACGCTTCCCTCCGGCGGCGTGCGGCCGGCCCCGGAGCCGCTCGCGGGCAGTGGGTTGTTTCACACAACCCACCGCGAAGGCCGGTCCCGATAAACCTGCGACGACCATGGAGGGCACAGACCGATGACCGTGACGACTTCTGACTACTTCGAGTACAGCCACACCGTCGGCTTCGAGGAGACCAACCTCGTCGGCAACGTCTACTACGTGAACTACCTCCGGTGGCAGGGCCGTTGCCGCGAGCTCTTCCTCAAGGAGAAGGCGCCCTCGGTCCTCGCCGAGGTGCAGGACGACCTCAAGCTCTTCACCCTCAAGGTGGACTGCGAGTTCTTCGCCGAGATCACTGCCTTCGACGAGCTGTCGATCAGGATGAGGCTCTCGGAACTGCGGCAGACCCAGCTGGAGTTCACCTTCGACTACGTACAGCTGACCAAAAGCGGCGGAGAGACGCTGGTAGCGCGGGGGCGGCAGCGGATCGCCTGCATGCGCGGCCCCAACACCGCGACCGTCCCGACCCTGATCCCCGAGGCCCTGGCCGCGGCGCTCGCGCCGTACGCGGCCTCAGGCGGCATCCCCCTGGCGCGGGCCGCGTAGCGACACCTCGCGCCGGTCGGCCCGTCAAGCCCGTCAAGCCCGTCAAGCCCGTCTTGCCCGTCTTGCCCGTCAAGCCGGCGGATCGTTCACGACAGTCCCTGCCCGACCACGGAACACCTGTGTGAAGGAGAGAGAAATGAACACGCTCGACGATGTCCTCAAGCACCTGTCCACCGAGATCGCGGAGCTCGCGCAGCTGGTCGAGAAGATCGATGACGACGCTTGGGACACCGCGACCCCCGCGCCCGGCTGGACGATCACCGACCAGATGGCGCACCTCACCTTCGTCTTCAATCTGGCCAGAACCGCCGCAGCCGCGCCGGAGGAGTTCAAGGCCGTCACCGCCGCCGCGGCCGGGAACTTCGACGGGGCGGTGAACGCGGCCCTCAAGCAGTTCAACAGCTTCCCGCCCCAGCAGATGCTCGCCCGTTTCCGGTCCCTCGGCGAGGCCTCGGTCCAGGCTCTCACCGCTGTCCCCGCCGGCCAGGTCGTCCCGTGGCTCGTCAATCCGCTGCCGCCCGTCGTCCTGGGCTGCGCGGGGATCATGGAGGTGTTCGCCCACGGCCAGGACATCGCCGACGCCTTGGGGATCCACCGGCCGCCCACCGAGCGCCTGCGCGACATCGTCGACTTCGCATGGCTGACCCGTGACTTCGGCTACGAGTCCCACGGTCTGACCCCGCCAGCCGAACCGTTCCGCTTCGAGCTCACCGCGCCCTCCGGGGAGTCGTGGACGGTCGGCCCCGCGGACGCCACCGAGACGATCACCGGCTCCGCGCACGACCTCTGCCTGCTGGTGACCCGGCGCCGCCACCGTGACGATCTCGCCCTGACGGCTTCGGGGAAGCAGACGGACCGCTGGCTGGACATCGCGCAGGCCTACCGGGGACCGGCGGGTCAGGGCCGCAGGCCCGGCCAGTTCGCGGCCACCGGGAACTGAGCCGCGCTCCGGCCCGGCACCCGGGGCCGGGCCGCGGGCCGCTCGTACGCTCAGTACAGCTGGTGGGCGGGGGCTCCTGCGGGCCCCCGGTCCCGGCCGATGTCGGCCAGGGCACTGAGCACCATCGGCGGGTTGTCGGCCAGCCGGCGCATCAGGGGAAGCCACCAGTTCATGCCGTAGATCGCATGGATACGGCACGGGCGACCCGCCACGCGGTGGCGTCGCAGCGTTTCCGGCTGGACGCCGTACAGCATCTCGATGTCCTGGACGTGTTCCAGCAGCCCGCGCTCCTGCGCCGCGGCGAGCACCTCCGCGTCCTGTGTGGCCAGGCTCAACTCGACCCCCTTGTCCACGAGGAGCTCCGCGAGGTCGAGATAGCGGTCGTCGAGTGCCGGGCCCCGTGCCAGGGCGACGCCGGGCGGTTCGGGAGACGTGCCCTTCACCAGGCGCACGGTGCGGCCCGGCCGCGCCACCGTCAGAGCGTCGTCCACGGTGCGGTGCAGATGTGCCTGAAGAGTGATGCCCAGGTTGTCGTACTGGTCGGCCAACGCGTCGTGGACGGCCAGGGCGGTGTCGACGTCTCCGGAGCCGTCAGCGCCCAGTACGACCTCGCTTCCCCGGAGCGCTCCGGCCGCCGTGATCCGGCCGGTGTTGCGCAGGGCGGCCTCGGCCGAGTGGGCGAGTCCGGTCCGGGAGAGATCCAGACCGATCCGGTCGGGGGCGGGCTCGTGGGCGAGCAGCCCCAGGTACTCCTCGACCACGCCCTCGGCACGGGCGACGTCGGCGGCTCCCTGGTCGGGGCCGGCGAACTCGACGCTCACCCGGTAGCCCTTGGAGCGTAACCGTGCGGACTGTTCGAAGAATCCGGCCCGGTCGGGGGCGAGCACGTAGCGCCGGGCGGCGGGGGAGAACATGTCCCGCAGCGCCGAGGAGGGGGCGGCGAACGTGGTCCGACACCGCGCGTCGTCGGCCAACAGGCGCAGGCCATCGGCCGCCGCCTCCACCAGGGCTCGCTGGGACATCTCGTGGTTCACGGCAGAGCCTCGGCCTTCGTCTTGTTGGAACCCGATATCTCCGGGGCCGCTGCGCCGGTCAGCGGGAGCACACGGCAGCCTCGCACCTGGCACTCGCTCCGTACGCGCCGGCAGGCGTCCGGGGCGCGGCAGTCGGTGGTCTGCTCACGTCCCCGGTCAGATCTGCCCCGGAAGTGGACAAAGGGCGCTTCCCACACCTCGGGACCTGTTGGCAAACTATTGACAACAGGGCGACAACTCATCATTCCCGCAACGCACGAGCATCTACAGGAAATCTCACCGATCAGTCCGATGGTCGCCATGTTGGCCGCCTGAAGTCGGAGAAGGCGTGTCCGGCTTGCATACCAGCACGTTTCTCACATGCTGGCAAGTTATTGCCACGCCCTTCGACGATTTCGGCAAAACAGCATCCAGAGCAAGAGGTACGCGTGTATACGAATGCGCAGGACCGGGGGCGGGCAACCATGACCGTGCCACCGCTACCGCGAGCGGCGTCAGCCGTTGGCGCCGTCCCGCACTTTCCCACGTGCCCGCATGAGGCACTCCGCCGCGATCCGCCAGATCTCCGCGGCGAGGTTGATGTTGGAGTTCTCCTGCGCCTGCTCGGCCAGGCGCTGGAGCCCCGCCAGGCCCTCGTCCTCCTCGCCGCTCAGGATGCGCAGCTGATGGCCGAGAACCTCCAGGCGGATACGGCTCTGGTAGGGCAGCCGGAGCTCGGTCCGGCCGAGCCTCTCCAGCAACGCGCGAGCGTCCGCGAACCGGCCTTCGTGGAAGGCGAGGCGGGCCCGCAACGCGCTGAGGGACTGTTCGAGCGTAGGTGTACGGGCGAAGGGGAGAGCCGTCTCGGCCGCCTCGATGCAGCGCTGCGCGGCGTCGGAATCGGGGGGCGTCTTCTGCAGGTGGAGTTCGGCCATCGCGATGCGCAGCCGCAGCCAGATCGTGAGGTTCTCGCGGCTGTCGAAACCGTCCAGCGCCTCCTGGAAGAGGACCTGCGCCGCGGCGAACTCGCCCTGGCGGACCTTCAACGCGCCCGCGGTCCACAGAGCTTCGGCCCAGAGGGTGTCGGACCTGCCCTTGACCAGGACGGTCAGTTCGTCGGCGTGGCGCCGGGCGTCGGGCATCCGGCCCACCTCGGCCTCCACCGACACCAGGACCAGCAGAGTCGCTGCCCGGTCCTGGCTGGACAGCGAGTGGTCCACCGTGAGCCGGTGGGCGGCACCGGCCGCCTCCATCGCCGGCATGATCTCGCCCAGCACACGCAGGGACCGGGCGAACTGTGTCAGGGCCCGCGCCCTCAGCTCGGCCAGGCCGAGCTCCTCGCTCAGAGTCACCAGCTGTTCGAGGTAGTCGCGTTCCCCGGTCGAGTCGCCGTGCCGACGCTTCCACTGCCCGAGAAGCCACAGGGCCTGCCAACGGAGCATCGGGTCCTGGCCGTACGCGCTGCGCACCGCGTCGGCGAGCAGCTCACTGGTCTCGTCGGAATCCAGGGACGTGGCGAGAGACAGGATCTGGGCGAGCGAAGTGGTCCGGGATCCTTCGAACTCCGAGGGGCTGATACCGAGTTGTCCGGCCAGATGAGCAACGGCACGGTCCGTCGGCTGCCGCGCGCCCGACTCCAGGCGCGAGAGGTATCCGGTGGACATGCCCTCCCCGGCGAGCGCGGCCTGGGACAGGCCCCGCTCGGTCCTCAGCTGCCTCAGACGACGGCCGAAAGATGGCTGCTCCAACACGTGCACACCCCAACGAATGGATGGATGACGAGGATTCCGGGACCGATCCTGTCCCCGTGGTCTGCCACGCTATTCGTTCCGATAGTGCCAGAGAGTATGCCGGGCGTGTGCAGCTCGGCAAACCCATCGACCTGGGGGACCTGTACATCTTCTCCATCCCTCGGGGTCAACTGGCAAGTCGATTTGCCCCATCGTTGGAAAATTATTGCCACACGGCATGTGCTCCCGTACCGTGACATGCGTCCGATGCGGCCGAAACGTACTCACCACGGAGGTGGCGACCATGGCCAGTGACCGCTCTGCCGTCACCGGCGGGAACCGGCCTGCGGGGCCCGGCGCGGCGTGGAGCCGCGAGAGCGACGAAGGCCGGCCCGGTGACGTACGGGAGTTCATGATCAGAATGTGGAGCGAGCTCCTCGGCCGCTCGGACCTGACCGAGCATTCGGACTTCTTCGCGCGCGGCGGGGACGCCCTGCTGATCACCCGGCTGGCGCGCAGAATCACCGAGAGGTTCGGCGTCACCGTTTCGCTGCGCGAGCTGTCGCGACGCAACCTTGGCGACCAGGTGGCGCTGGTGCACGCGTCGAGGCTGCTCTCCGCCCGGCGGGCCACTCCTCGGCGCACCGTCACCACCGGTGAGATCCGCAGGATGCTGGTGCGGGAATGGGGCGAACTCCTCGGCTTCCCGGACCCTTCGGAGGGCGCCGACTTCTTCGAGCACGGCGGGGACGCTCTGCTGATCACCCGGCTGGTGCGCAGGATCGACCGCGAGCTCGGCGTCGCGCTTCCGGTCCGCGACATGCTGGCTGCCCCGACCCTCGCCGAGCAGACGTTGCTGCTCAGCGGACTGGTCACGGGAGTCGGCCGCTCCGTCTCCACACTCGACCGACAGTCCGACTGATACCCAGGCAAGTTGCCAAAGTCTGGCATATCGTTGCCACTGCGATTCCGATTCACTAGCTTCCTGGCATCACGAGGTCTCATCGTCCCGCGCTCACGCCGCCCTCGCTAGGAGCTCGCATGGGTACCGCACTTCACGTTGCCCGACTGTCCCTCCTCATCGGCACGTTCGGACTCGTCACCCTCTTCACCACCGCCTCCGCCTTCGGTCACGCCGCAACGGGAGGAGAGGACGTGGAATGGCCCTTCGCCCGGATCTGCGCCGTCAGCGACGTCGAATGGCCCTGATCCGCCGTTCCGCTCCCGTCTTCCCGAAAGGAACAGCCGTGTCCCACATCGCACTCGACAACGACCTTCCCGGAATCAGCGGCCTGATGGCGCACCGTCCCGATACCGCCGAACCGCTGAGCGACCTGGCGAACGCGCTGCTGCGAGCACCGTCCCCGCTCAGCCCGGGAGAGCGTGAACTCATCGCCGCGTACGTCTCGCGGCTCAACTCCACCGAGTTCTGCTCCGCCTCGCACGGAGCCTTCGCTGCCGCGCAGCTGCCGGGGGGACAGAAGCTGGTCGAAGCGGTCCTGGCGGACCCCGCCACCGCGCCGGTCGACGGCCGGCTGCGCGCGCTGCTGGCCGTCGCCGCCGAGGTCCAGCACGCCGCGCGCCCGGTCTCCGACGAGGCGGTCGCCGCAGCCCGCGCCGAGGGCGCGGACGACACCGCCCTGCACGACACCGTTCTGATCGCCGCGGCGTTCTGCATGTACAACCGCTACGTCAGCGGCCTCGCCACACAGCTGCCCGAGGACGGCGAGTACTACGAGCACTCCGCCCGGCGAATCGTCGCCGACGGCTACCGCGGCGCACTGGCCCAGGGCCGCTGACGCGACCCACTGGAGAGGGCGCGACGGACGAGCACCCGGGAACGCGGGGCACAGCCGGCATCCCGGACCGGGAACGGCACCACCGCGTGGTCGCCGGCGAGAGCTCCGGCATCGGACCGCACGCGGCGGAGGAACTCGCGCGGCGAGGCGCCCACGTGGTGCCGGCCGCCGCGGCGATCCCACCGCGGGGTCGCCGCGGCGGCCGGCATCAGGCCCGGGTGCCCACGGCGGCCCTGACGGTCCGGCAGCCGGACCTCGCCGGCCTCGCTCGGTGCGGGCCGCCACCGCCCTCGGCACGGGGGCGACGCGTACCACGGACCGCTCGGCGTGACCGAGAAACGGGCGCACCCGGACTCGTGTGTCCGGGCAGGCAGCACGAGTCCCGGAGGCCCGGTCCCGCCGGTCGTTCGGTTCAGCTCACGCGGTCGGCCGGCTCCGCAGCGGCACGACCACCTTTCGGCCCGTGGCCCTCTCGCCGAGACGGTAGAACTTCACCTGGCCCTCGCTGTGTGTGCGCTCGACCCAGTGCTCGGCTTCCAGTTCGCGGCGGGCACGGCTGAAGTGGGGGGCGGGTACGCCCATGAGGCTGGCGATGGCGGCCGCCGTACGTTCGACGCTGCGCTCCAGGCCGCCCAGGATCGCGTACGTCATGATGACGTTCTGCTTCAGGTGGGACAGTTCACTTATGCGCGACTGCAGAGCTTCGAGCTCGGGGTACTCGCTGGTAGCTGGCATGGTCACGCCCTTCGCTTCGCGCCGGTGCGACGGCCCGGCAGAGTCGGAAGATGATACGCGGAGGCTTCCTCGGACTGCTCCACGCCGCTGAGGCTGGACACGATGTGCGGGCTCGCCTTGTACTTGATCGTCCTGCCGATGCGGTCGGCGACCAGGAAGATCTTGTTCTCGGCGAGCTCTTTGGCGATCCTTCTCGTCGCCTGCGGGGTCAGCCCGAGGTGCTCCGCCGCCTCCTTGGCAGTGGCACCACCCTGCTTGTACGTCATGACCCCGCAGTAGAAGAACACGCGGAAGGCGTCTCCTGTGATGCCTGAGTCGCCACTCAGCATGGCGAGTACGCGTTCGAATGAGAACTGGCCGTGCCTGCCCCCGAGGCTGTAGGTCCGCCGCTGGCCGCTGTCTCCTCCGGGCTCCCACAGCTCATGGACCTCGCCGGTCGCGGTGTTGACCAGCTCTCGGCCGTGCTGTCTTGGCACTTGCGTCCCCTGACCTGGGCTTTTCCCTGACTTCCATAGATTACCACCAGCGACATGTCGTCAGAGGTCACTGAGGGAACCTGGCGATTCCCTCGGTGACCCTTGACGACATGTCGCTGGTGGTAGGAAAGGACATCCTAGGATGCC
>NZ_NEUE01000305.1:14152-74173 GCF_002910905.1 Streptomyces sp. SM11
AGGATGCCTATCCCGTGATCGTTTTCGCAGGTCAGAGGCGTGCGGGGGTTGCGCCCTCTCTGTGCATCCAAGGGACCTCGGCTGACGGTCCGTTGGGACCGCCCTGCGGTCCTCGCGCAAGCGCTGCGGTCCTCGGGGGACTTACCTCGCCCCGGTTCCAACTCCGCTGCGATCGGTGGCTGATGACGAAGGCGGCAAGGCGTGGCTGATGTCCGTTCAGCTTGCGGTGGCTACTGCGGGCCCGCCGTATCCGCTACTCGGACCTGGTCGACGTGCTGTGGCTGATGCCTCATCAAGGGCCGGTGGTCGCTCGGGAACGTCTTTCTCGTCCACCAACCCGCCCCACCGCTCCCACGCAGGGCAAAGGCACTTCTACCGGCGCTCGCGACCCCACGCTCCGCCCGTGGCACCCGACCGATCACACAGGGCCGCCGCCCCGTGGCACGGTGATCCGGCCTCCGATACGAACAGCGGTCCTCAGGGCGGCCCAGGACGTCAGCTCGATGAGTTCACGGTCCGTGGGGAATCGGCTCCTGAACGCCTCGACGTCCTCGGGGAGGACCTGGTAAGGCGCGAAGGCGGTCAGCAAGGCCAGCCGGGCGGTGGGCACGTCCTCGGTCGGCAGCCCCGCCACGGCCCCCTGCAGCCACCCCCTGCCGAGCCCGGGGGCTGTTCCGTCCCACCCGTCGAAGCGAGAGCGCAGCCGCTCCACGACCGGCTCGGGCACCCAGTGCGCCCCCTGCTCGACGGCGGCGAAGGCCCGCCCCAGGGCGTCGGCCACGAAGGGACTGTTCCGGGCCCACTCCAACCCCGGTGGCAGCGGGGCCGGCGGTAGCAGGGCAAGCGACTCGCCCGGAGTCAGCGGCCCCGGGGCGACGGGGCGCATGGCCAGGGCGGTAGTGCGCATGATGGGTCCGCGCAGAGGTGTCGGAGTGCGTGCGGGCATGGGAGATTCGGCGAGGAAGAGCGACACCATGCGGTTGATGTAGTGGAACGTCACGACGGTGCCGCCGAGTTCGGGCACCTCTTCGTCCGTGGGCAGGAAGGGGTGCCCGCCGCCTGCCGCATCGCCCTGGTCGCGCCGTCCGGCTGTCCGGGCCCACTCGATGAGCCCGGAGCCGATCCCGTCCGGCGGCAGCGTCCCGAGGACCGCCTGGTGCACATGGACGCAGTACGGGCAGTCGTTGGCACGCGACACCTCAGTGGCGACCGTCTCCTTCACCGCGCGGCTCACCCGCCCGTCGACCAGCAGGGTCTCCCGCAGCATCAGCCACGTCGCGGCCAGCGACGCGGCGGCGGGCGAGTGGAGGGCCAAGGGCGGCGCGAGCACCCCGAACTCGTCCTGCGACTCCCGGTAGACCCGCGCCACCAGACCTCGGGCACGCCGCGGGGCGACCACGTCCACGTACCGCACCTGCCGGAGGGAACCCCGCAGCACAGCCCGCACGAGCGGCCTCATCCCCGTCGCTCCTTCTCGTGACGCTCGCCGGGTTCCCTCGCCGGACACGGCTCGTCCGGTACGCCCCCCGGGCGTACCGGCCCGCTGTCGGGGCCCCACGTCCCCGTCCCCGGAGCTTCGAGGCGGTCCTTCGACGCGATGCAGTCGGGACCGAGCACCATCTGTTCCATCAACAGGCCGACCAGCGCGGTCGCCGCGCCCTGGGCGGTGGCCGCGCTGTACTCGACGGACGAAGCCGCCGCCGCGCCGAGGACCGTGCCGGCCGGCGTGGTGGGGGTGGTGGGGGTGGGTGCCGCTCCGGCCGGCACCCGGGACGGGCGGTCGCTGTCGCTCATGGGCTGCCTCCCTGACAGGGCCGGGCCCCGGTTCCGGCATGCCCGACGACCCACGTCGGCGCCGGCCGTGACTCCGGCCGAGAAAGCACATTCTCGACCGGCCGTCCCGGTCCGGGCTTCTCGTGGCATGCGCTCTCGCACGGGGGAGCACGAGGGCGCACGAGAGCGCGGGACGACCGGCAATGGAGGAGATGCGGTACTCCCGCGACTCGGTGAACGATGCGTGGGCAGGGCGACGCCGTCCTGACCGATGCGCGCAGACGCTTGCTTCCGCATGCCGCGGACAGGGCGTCTCATGATTCCTGGAGGATCGAGTGGACCTCACGTCTACGCCCGCCCGCACCGAACTGGTCGAACGAGCCTCGAAGCTGAGGCCGCTGCTCCAGTCGCACGTGGCATGGAGCGAGGAGAACCGGCGACTGCACGAGGAGTCGGTCGAGGCGATGGCCGAGGCCGGCATCTTCCGCCTGCGCGTACCGGCCCGCTACGGCGGCTACGAGTCCGACGCCCGCACCCTGGTGGACGTGGCGGCCGAACTGGCCCGCGGAGACGGATCGGCCGCGTGGACGGCGTCGGTGTGGTGGATTCCCACCTGGATGGCGGGTCTTTTCCCGGACCACGTCCAGGACGAGGTGTTCTCCCGGCCCGACGTCAGGGTGTCCGGCACCCTCAGCCCCGGCGGCATGGCGGCTCCGGCCGACGGCGGCGTCGTGGTGAACGGCAAATGGGGTTTCATCAGTGGCGCCTGGCACAGCCACTGGCAGGTGCTGATCGCGGTCTCGCCCACACCCGACGGCGGCATGCAGCCCGTGATGGCCCTGGTGCCGACGGACCAGCTGCAGATCGTCGACGACTGGTACACCTCGGGCCTGCGCGGCTCCGGGAGCGTCACCACCATCGCCTCGGACGTCTTCGTCCCCCAGGAGCGGGTCCTTCCGCTGGGCGCGGTGCTCCAGCAGCAGTACGCCTCCGAACTCAACGCCGGCTCCCCGATGTTCCGGGCGCCGATGCTGGCTGTCGCCTCCGCCTCCTCGGTCGGCACCATGACCGGCCTGGCCGCGGCCGCCCAGGACGCCTTCCGCGGCCGGTTGGAGGGCCGGAAGATCACCTACACCGACTACGAGGACCAGAGCGCGGCGCCCATCACCCACCTGCAACTCGGCGAGGCGACCCTGCTGGCCGACGAGGCACGGTTCCACGCCCACCGGCTGGCCGACCTGGTCGACTCCAAGGGGGCCACGGGCGAGGCGTGGACGCTGGAGGAGCGCGTGCTGTGCCGCGGCCTGCTGGGCCGGGCCTGCCGACTGGGCAGGGAGTCGGTGGACATCCTCGCGTCGGCGAGCGGCGGCTCCTCGATCTACGGCAACGTCCCGATCCAGCGCGTGCAGCGCGACGCGCAGAGCATCACACTGCACGCGCTGATGAATCCGAGCACCAACCTGGAGCTGTACGGCCGGGTCCTGTGCGGCCAGAGTCCCAACACCCTGTACGTCTGAGCTGCCACGCCGCCGGCCCGGGACCGCGGTCCCGGGCCGGCGGCGTACGAGGGCTTCAGGGCCCGACGGTGACGGGAAAGGTCTCAAGACCGCGGACGACCCAGCGATCGCGGTAGACGGGTGGCTCGGACACGGTCAGCCCAGGGAACCGGCGCAGCAGCCGAGGCAGTGCGATCCGCGCCTCCAGGCGGGCCAGCGGGGCCCCCAGACAGAAGTGGCCGCCCGCGCCGAAGCTCAACGGCCTGCTGACCTCCGAGCCGTCCCGGGCGGGGGCGAAGCGGCCGGGGGCGAAGCGGCCGGGATCGGAGTAGCGGCCGGGATCCCGGTTCGCGGCGGCCAGGATCAGGATCAGCTTGGAGCCCGCCGGTACGGGCGTGCCCAGCAGGTCGAAGTCCTTCGCCGCCCAGCGGCTGGTGACGTGGACCGGGGGCTCGAACCGCAGGATCTCCTCGACGAAGCCGTCGGCGAACTCGGGCTCGGTGCGCAGCCGGGCGGCGTACGCCGAGTGCTCCAGAGCGATCATCACCCCGTGGCCGATCAGGAAACTCGTGGTCTCGAACCCCGCTGTGAGCAGCACCATCATGGTGCCCATCAACTCGTCGTGGCCCAATCGCTCCGGGGTGCTGTCGTGGACATGGGCGAGCAGCGTGACGAGGTCGTCGGCGGGGGTGCGACGGCGACGGTCCAGCAGGGCGGCGAAGTAGCCGCTCATCTCGTCCATCGCCGCGTCCGCCCCCGCGAGCGCGGCCGGATCGGTGAAGCCGTCCGTGGCCACGGCGACCCGGGAGGCCATGTCACGGAACCACACCTGATCCTTCTCCGGGAAGCCGAGCAGCTCGCTGATCACCGCGACGGGCAACCGGGCGGCGAACTCGGTGATGAGGTCCACCGGGGAGCCCGCCGAACCGAGACCGGCCATCCGGTCGAGCAGCCGGTCGGTCATCTCCTCGATCACTCCGTGCATCCGGCGGACCTTGGGCGGGGTGAACGCGAAGCTCACCACGTGGCGCAGCCGCGCGTGATCGGGCGGGTTGCTGTAGAGCATGGAGCTCGTGAACCCCCGGACCGAGGAGTGCGAGCGCCAGGACGGGAAGACGACGTCGTAGCTCCTGCCGTCCTGGACGCGCAGTGACGGCTCCCGCAGCGCGCGGTCACACGCGTCGTGGCCGACCACGGCGAAGCGGCCGGGTTTGGTGGGCACCACCTGCCCGTGCGCGCGGATCGACTCGTAGAGCGGGTAGGGGTCCTGACGCCCACCCGCCGTGCCCAGCGCGTCGAGCGCCTCGACCGGTGACATGACCGGGCCGGTCATTCGCTGTCTCCTTGTCTGCCGTGCTCCGCGTCGCGTACGGGAGGGAGGAGGGCCTCAGACCGCGGACATGTGGATGATCGCGGAAGGGCCCGCGGGGTGTACGGCGACGATCCGGAGCCCGGCCTCGGCGGCGAGCGCGGAGAACGCGTCGACGCCCCGCTCCTTGGCTCCGTAGACGCACAGCATCCGCAGGTCCATGCCGGTGTGCGGGGTGTCGCCCGCCGCGCCGATCGACTCGATCACGAACACCGAGCCCGTCGTTCCCGCCGCCCGGGCGCAGCGCCGCAGGATCGCGACGCACGACGCGTCGTCCCAGTCGTGCAGGACCAGGGAGAGCACATAGGCGCCGGCGCCGGACGGAAGCGGTTCGAAGAAGCTTCCGGTGACCGCGTTCGCGCGGCCGTCGAGACCGGCTGCCGCGAACGACTCCTTCGCGCGCTGCACCGCGTCGGGCAGGTCAAGGACCGTCCCGCGCAGCGAGGGGTACGCGGTCAGCAGCGCGGTCAGCAGGGACCCGTCGCCGCCCCCGACGTCGACCACACGGCCGGCCGACGCCCAGTCGAAGCCGGCGACGATGGCCGGCGCCCGGGTGGCGACGTCCTCGCCGAGGAGCCGGTTGAAGGACTCGGCGCGTTCCGGGTCGGCCGCCAGGTCCTCCCAGAAGGAACGGCCGTAGCGGAGAGGGAAGGCGGCCTTCCCCGTCCGTACGCTGTGCAGCAGATCGACGAAGGACAGTTCGCCTCTGCCGGCCCCCTCCATGTCGAACCAGGCCCGGACACCTGCCGGGTGGTCCTCGCGCAGCGGACGGCCCAGCGGGGACAGGGTGTAGCGGCCGGACGCGTCACGCTCCAGCAGGCCGCGGACCGTGAGGTAGCGCAGCAGCCGGTCGAGCGCGTCCTCATGGGCGTCGACCGCCTCGGCAAGCTCCCGGGCCGTGTGCCTCCCGGACTCGATGTGGTCGGCGATGCGTAGCGTCGCGGCGACGCGCACGGCCATCGGTGTGCCCAGGTTCGCCATCGACCACAGTTCAGCGGCCTTGCCGTCCTCATCGCCCAACACGGCTGTTCCTTCCGGGAGTCGGCCTGCGGCCGGTGGGTCACCATCGTCGCGCCAAGCCGCTGGCATCCCATCTTCTCGATTGCGCAGTCGGGGGGCGGACGGCCCGGGGTGACCGGCCGTCCGCCCCGCGGACCTCAGCCCACCGGCTCCGACGCGCGGCCCTCTCGGGCGGGAGCCCGGACCCCGGGCGCCTTCGACAGCGCGCCCGGCCACCAGAACCGGGTCCCCAGGTCGAGTGCCAGGGCCGGGAGGAGGATCGTCCGTACGAGGAAGGTGTCCAGCAGGATGCCGAGGCCGACCACGACGCCCATCTGCGCCATCGGTACCAGGGGCAGCGAGGCGATGACGGCGAACGTCGCGGCGAGGACCACACCGGCGCTGGTGATGACGCCGCCGGTGGTGGTCAGACCGGTGAGTACGCCCTTGGCGTGTCCGTGCAGGGCCACTTCCTCCTGCACGCGGTGCATGAGGAAGATGTTGTAGTCGATGCCGAGAGCGACCAGGTACACGAACCCGAGGAGCGGCACCGACCAGTCGACGCCGGCGTGCCCCATCACGTTCTCGAAGAGCAGGTTGGACGCGCCCAGCGCCGCGAAGAACGACACGACCACGGTGCCGAGCATGATCAGCGGTCCGACGACCGAACGCAGCAGCCAGATCAGGACGAGCAGGACGACGAGCAGGACCGCGGGGACGGTGACCCACAGATCGCGGACGGAGGCGCGCTGGGTGTCCAGGCTCTGGGCGGTCGTCCCGCCCACGAGGGCGTCCGTGTTGTCACGCAGGGCGTCCACGGTGTCCTTGGCCCCGGCACTGTCGGGGACGTCCTCCAGCACCACGGACAGGAGCGTCAGCTCTCCGTCGGGGGTGGCGGGGCCGTCCTGGACGGACACCACGCCCTCGGTCTCCTCGGCGGCCCGCCGCACCTCGGCCACGTCCGCGGTGGGCGCCACGACGGTCGCGGGGTCGGAGGAGCCCGACGGGTAGTGCGCGGAGATGCGCTCCTGGGCGACGACGGACTCAGGCTTGGTCTGGAGCAGTTCGCTCTGGGTGAGGCCCATGTCCAGGCCGAGGGAGCTGAGGGCGAGGAGACCGGTCGCGGCGAGGGTCAGCACCCAGGCGCGGCGGGGCCGGGCGGCCGTCGCGGAACCGATGCGCTCCCAGCGGCTGTGGGACGCGGGCGCCTCGGGGGCGGCGGCGTCCTCGGGCGTCCAGCGGGGCACGAAGGGCCAGAACACCCAGCGGCCCATGATGACGAGCAGCGCGGGCAGGATCGTGACCATGGCGAGGAAGGCGCAGACCACGCCGATCGCGCCGACCAGACCCATGGAGCGCGAGGAGTTGACGTCCGCGAGGACCAGGCAGACGAGACCGATGGCGATGGTGCCGGCGGAAGCCAGGATCGCGGGGCCCGAGCGCCGCAGAGCGGTCTTCATGGCGACGTGCCGGTCCTTCTCACGGCGCAGTTCCTCGCGGTAGCGGGCGATGAGCAGCAGGGCGTAGTCCGTGCCGACGCCGAAGACGAGAACCATCAGGACGCCGGAGCTCTGCGGGTCGACCGGGAGGCCGGCGTACTTGGCGAGCATGTAGGTGCCGACCTGGGTCAGCACAGAGGCGAAGCCGACGGCCAGGATCGGCAGGAGCCACAGGATGGGGGAGCGGTAGGTGATCAGCAGCAGGAGCGCGACCACCAGGCCGGTGACCATCATCAGCATGGAGTCGAGCGACTCGAAGGCTCCCGCGGCGTCGGTCGTCGAACCCGCGGGCCCGCCGACCTCGACGGTGACGCCCGGAGGGGCGTTGGCGTCCGCGACGTCGCGGACCTTCTTCGTCGTGGCGACGATGTCCGCGTCACTGATCAGCGGCACGACGACCATGAGCGCCTGGCCGTCCTCCGACTCCAGGGGCGCTTCGACGGTCTCTCCCTCAGCGGCCAGCTCCTGGAAGGCGGCGACGTCCTTCTCCGCCTTGGCGCGCCCTTGCGCGGACAGCGAACCGTCGGCGCTGTAGATCACCACGGCCGGCATCAGCTCGTCGGCGCGGAACTTCTCCAGCTCCTTGTTCAGCTCCGCCGATTCGGAACTCCGCGGCAGGAACGCGTTGGCACTGGTGTCCTGGACATCGGCGAGTTTCCCTGCCAATGGGCCGAGCGCCATCGCGAGGATGAGCCAGGCTGCCAGGACCAGCCATTTTCCGCGTCTGTCACCGGGCACACCACTGGGGCGCTTGAACCAGGCTTGCAAGGGGGACTCCTTCGGGGCACGTCACAGCTTCCGCGATGGCCGGGAGTGCCGGGTGGGGCCGCTCTGCACGGCCGTGCCGACGCGCCCGGCGGGGCCCTCATGGTCCCCAACTTCCCCCGGGGGAAGTCAACTTCCAGATTGCTGAGTTGGTCCGCGGAGGTTTACCCGACCTTCCGGCGGGGCTCCGGGGGAGCTCCGCACACCAGGAGACGCGCCCCGTACGCCGCCGCCCCAAGATTGGCGTTGTGGCGAATGACGTGACTGTGACCGATCCGGACCGGGGCCTTCGACCGGCCCCCGGATCTGCGGCGTTGCACCGGTACGAGGCCTACCGAGTGACCGGCGGTCTCGACCTGGACGCCCTGCGGAAGGCCTGGCGGGCCACCGCCGGAGACGGTGCTCCCCTGGAGCCGGCGGCGGTCGGGAGGGCCGCCGACAGGCAGTTCGGGGACGGGGAGCTGTGCGCCCGGTGGGCGGCCCTGCCTTTCACCGGAGGCGACACGGCTGCCAGGCTCCACATCGCCCGCAGAAGCCGGGGCGAGCACCTGTTGCTGTTGGTGGCCCCCGACGCCGAGGCCTGGGAGCGGCCGTCCGGAGCGCTGCCGATCACCCTGTCCGATGCGTACCGCGCGGTCGTGACCGGCCAGAGGCCTCCCGGCTCGACGCGCCGGGGGGCGTCCCCCGCGCACCGGGGCGAGGAGCCCTCGAAGCCCGCCGCGACGACCGCGCCCGGGCATCTGGTCCTGCCGGCCGACCGGAGCCGCCCGCACCTGCCCCCGCACGCGGGGAGCACCGTCGCCTTCGACTGGGGCCCGGAGCCGGGTCGGCGTACCGCACGGCTCGCCGAAGCGGAGGGGGTCACGCCCGCGGCTGTGCTGCTGGCCGGTTTCCGGGCCCTGGTCCGCCACTACGCCGGGCTGGACGACGGCTCCCTGTCCGTCACCTTCCGGGAATTGCTGCACGCCACGTCGGACCCCGGGTCGCGGCCCCACCGGATCGAACAGGCCGACGCGGTGTTCGTCCACCGGGACCCGGCACACGCCGCGCTGCGGCTGCCGGGAGCGCGGGTGCGGTCGCTGCCCGTGCACAACGGCACGGCCGCCGCCGATCTGACCCTGGTCCTCCAGGGCACCGAGCCCCGCACCACCGGCTTCCTGGAGTACCGCACAGCCCTGTTCGAAGCCGCCTCGGCCCGGCGGTTGCTGGAGCAGCTGGCCACCCTCCTGGCCGCCGCGACCGCCGACCCCGGCACGGCGATCGGCGAACTGCCGCTGGAGGAGGTACGGCACCGGGAACTCGCGCTCCGCGCCTCGGACGGCCGGACGGCCGAGGCGGCCGGGACGGATGCGGTCCACGTCTCGGTACGCCGCCATGCCGGACAGGACGGCGCCGCCGTCTCGTTCGGCGGCGCGGGCACGGGGTACGGGGAGTTGACCGCGCACGCTGCCCGGATCGCCGAGGCACTCACCGCGGCCGGGGTCAGCCCCGGCTCGCCGGTGGCGGTGCGGATGGAACCGGGCCCCCGCCGGATCGCCGTGCTGCTGGGAGTCCTGGAGGCCGGCGCCCACCTGGCGTGGTTCGCCCCGGGCGTGGGGGGCGAGAGGCACAAGTCGATGCTGCGCGATCTGCGCCCCGCCTGCATGGTGCTCGACGGCGGCCCGCAGGAGGACCCGCTGGCCGGGTGGTACGCCGACGAACCGGGCGCCCGTCTGCTGGACGCCTCCCGGGCGGTCGGTACCGGGGCCGACGCGTCCGGCGGCACCGCGGCGACGACCGGTGCGCCCCCGGACCCCTCCGGCCTCGCCTATCTGGCGTTCACCTCCGGGTCCACCGGACGTCCCAAGGGGATCGCGCAGTCGCATGCCGCACTGGCGCAGTTCGCGGGCTGGATGGGCAGCCGTTTCGCGATGGGACCGGGCGCGCGGGTGGCGCAGTGGGTCTCCCCGGAACACGATCCGGCGCTGGCCGAGGTCTTCGCGACCCTCGTGGCCGGGGGGACGCTGTGTCCGGTGCCGGAGCGTGTCCGGGTCAATCCGGACAAGCTGGTGCCGTGGCTCGTCAAGGAGGGCATCACCCATCTCCAGACCGTGCCGAGCTTCGCCCGTGACCTCCTGGGGGTGATCAACGACTCCGGTGCGGACGACCGGCCCCACGCGTTGAGCCATCTGCTCCTGATGGGCGAGGCGCTGCCCGGCGAACTGGTGGAGGGGCTCCGCACGGCACTGCCGCGCACCCGGCTGATCAACCTCTACGGCCCCACCGAGACCATCGCCGCGACCTGGCACGAGATCACCGGGCCGACCGCGGGGCCGGTCCCGATCGGGCACCCCCTGCCCGGCCGCCAGGTCGTCGTGGTGGACGAGCACGACCGAGTGTGTCCCGCCGGCGTCACCGGCGAACTGGTGGTGCGATCCCCGTATGTGACGCCCGGCTACCTCACCGTCGCCGGCGGCCCGCACCACGATGCGTTGTTCAGGCCCGTCGCCGGGTTCGTCCCCGACGGCGACCGGTGGTACCGGACCGGAGACCTGGCGCGGCTGCGCTTCGACGGCGCCCTGGAGTTCCGGGGCCGCAGCGACTTCCAGATCAAGCTGTTCGGGAACCGGGTGGAGCTCACCGAGATCGAGGCAGCGCTGGCCCGGGACCCCTCGGTCCTGGAGTGCGCGGTCCTTCCCCACGCCAACGGACAGGGCCTGGTGACCCGCCTCGGCGTGTACGTGGTGCCGCGAGGCGACCCCGAGAGGGACGCGCGCGAGGACGTCCAGGCCTGGCGGGCCCATCTGCGCCGCCAGTTCGGGCCCCTCGCGCTGCCCGCAGTGTTCACCCGCCTGACCTCGCGCCTGCCCCGCAACGCCGCGGGAAAGGTGGACCGTTCCCGGCTCGCCCGTTGAGCCGCCCTTCCCGCGCCGCCCCCGACCTCGCTCTTCCGCCCCTGTCGTACCCCCGGCCCCGGCCGCTACCAATGGAGTGATGGCATTGACCCAAGTCGAGACCGAGAACGTCCCGGTTTCCTTCGACGGCGAGACGCTGACCATCGACGCTGTACGCCGCGTCGCGGAAGAGGGCGCGACGGTCGGTGTACCGGCCGAAGCCGTCGCGAAGGCTCGCAAGAGCCGGGAGATCTTCGAGGGGATCGCCGAACAGAACATCCCCATCTACGGCGTGACCACCGGTTACGGCGAGATGATCTACATGCAGGTCGACAAGTCGAAGGAAGTCGAGCTCCAGACCAACCTGGTACGCAGCCACAGCGCCGGCGTCGGTCCGCTCTTCGCGGAGGACGAGGCGCGGGCCATCGTCGCCGCCCGACTGAACACCCTGGCCAAGGGGCACTCCGCGGTACGCCCTGTGGTCCTGGAGCGTCTCGCGCAGTATCTGAACGAGGGCATCACCCCCGCCATACCCGAGATCGGGTCGCTGGGCGCGAGCGGTGACCTGGCGCCGCTCTCCCACGTCGCGAGCACCCTGATCGGTGAGGGCTACGTCCTGCGCGAGGGAAGGCCGGTGCCGACCGCCCGGGTACTGGCCGAACGGGGCATCGAGCCGCTCGAACTACGCTTCAAGGAGGGCCTGGCACTGATCAACGGCACCTCCGGGATGACCGGCCTGGGCTCCCTGGTCGTCGGGCGCGCGCTGGAACAGGCCCAGCAGGCCGAGATCGTCACCGCGTTGCTCATCGAGGCCGTACGCGGTTCCACCAGCCCCTTCCTCCCCGAGGGGCACGACATCGCGCGGCCGCACGAGGGGCAGATCGACACGGCGGCCAACATGCGGGCCCTGATGCGCGGCAGCCGGCTGACGGTCGAGCACGCCGACCTGCGTCGCGAGCTGCAGAAGGACAAGGAAGCCGGCAAGGACGTCCAGCGCTCGGAGATCTACCTGCAGAAGGCCTACTCCCTGCGGGCCATCCCGCAGGTGGTCGGCGCGGTCCGCGACACCCTCTACCACGCACGCCACAAGCTGCACATCGAGCTCAACTCGGCCAACGACAACCCGCTCTTCTTCGAAGGGAAGGAGATCTTCCACGGCGCGAACTTCCACGGCCAGCCGATCGCGTTCGCCATGGACTTCGTGACCATCGCGCTCACTCAGCTCGGCGTACTGGCCGAGCGGCAACTCAACCGGGCCCTCAACCGCCACCTCAGCTACGGCCTGCCGGAGTTCCTCGTCGCCGGGGACCCGGGCCTGCACAGCGGGTTCGCCGGCGCCCAGTACCCGGCCACCGCCCTGGTCGCCGAGAACCGTACGATCGGCCCGGCCAGCACCCAGAGCGTCCCGTCCAACGGCGACAACCAGGACGTGGTGAGCATGGGCCTCATCGCGGCCCGCAACGCCCGCCGGGTCCTGTCGAACAACAACACGATTCTCGCGGTGGAGTTCCTGGCCGCCGCCCAGGCGGTCGACGTCTCCCACCGGTTCGACGGCCTGAGCCCGGGCTCGAAGGCCACGTACGAGGCGATACGCGCCCTGGTTCCGACGCTGGGCGTCGACCGCTACATGGCCGACGACATCGAGCTGGTGGCCGCCGCGCTGTCCCGCGGCGAGTTCATCGGGGCGATCGCCCGGCACACGGACATCAAGCTGCACTGACCCGCCCCGCGGCATTCGGCGCACGGCTGAGGCGGTTCACCCGATGGGGGTGAACCGCCTCAGCCGCGTGGTGCCGGGCGCTGCGGGGAGGCGGCGCCCGGCACGGCCTCACCCCGCCCGGGAACCGTCCGCGCCCGCCGCTTCGGCCGTTCGGACGACCGCCGCGATGAAGGTCGGCAGATCCGGGTCGTCGAAGAGGACGCCGACATCGACCCAGATGTCCAGCTCCTCCTGGATGCGTGTGGCGATGCGCACGGCGGAGACGGACTGGCCGCCCAGCTCGATGAACGTCGCACCGTCCTCACCGGTGGCGCCGAGAACGCCGGCCCAGATCCTGGTGACCTGCTCCTCCAGGGAGGATCCGGCCGCTGCGTCGGGAATGGTGGCCACTGGATTTCCTTTCTTCGGGCGGGCTCTGCCCCGCCGGCCGGACCGGCGTCAGGGATTGAGGGGGGCGTCCGGCTGCGCCACGGACTGCTCCAGCAGATCGAGATAGTCGGCCAGGAAGGCCGCCATCGTCTCGTCCTTGAACCGGTTGGTGTTGTACCCGAGGCTTCCGGCCATGGACCCCGAGGAGTCGATGTGGACCGACCACAGCACTCCGTCGGGAATGTCCGAGCCCTCCGGCTGCGACAGCTGCCGCTCCCAGATCTTCGAGTACGTCAGGTCCCCGGCCTGCTCGCTTCCGTCGGAGGCCGGCGCGTGCACGGCCTGGAAGACCGAGATCTGGTGGTCGTCGGACGCCGCCGTCGCCATCAGCTCGGGAACCTGCGGTATCAGCTGCGAGAACGGCAGCTCGTGGGTGAACGCCTGACCGCAGGTGGTGCGCGTGCGCAACACCACCTCGCGGAAGGACTCACAGCCCGCGAGGTCGGTGCGCAGCGGCAGGAAGTTGATGAAGGAGCCCACGGTGTCCTCGAACCGCGAGTTGTTCCGGCCTCCGGAGAAGGTGGGAACCGTGATGTCCAGCTCGCCCGTCCTGCGGTGGAGCAGCACCTGGTAGGCGGCGAACATCGTCATGAACGGCGAGCACTTGGCCGCCCGCGAGAACTCCAGGACGGCATCGGCCAGCTCCCCGCGCACAGCGAACCGCAGCCACGCGGTGCCCTTGGGCAGGCCCGCCGAGCGCGGCATGTCCGTCTGGATCCCGGTGATCCGCGCCCCTTCCAGGCGGGTACGCCAGAAGTTCTTCGACACCGCGGCCCGCGGCGCCTCGGCCGCCGAGCGCTCCCAGCGTGCGAACTCCGCGTGCTGCGTCGGCTCGGGCAGCTCGGGGACCGGGTGACCACGCCGGGCGGCGTAGAGGTTGAGCAGATCGCGCGCGACGACGTGCATGGCCCAGGCGTCCACCGCCGTGTGGTGGGCGATGAGCGCCAGCACCGAGTCCTTCTGGTCGAAGCGTCCCAGCACGGCACGGAGCAGCGGCATCTCCCGCACGCTCAGCCCGGTGGACTCGACCTCGTTGAGCAGTTCCTCACTGCGCCGGACCCGCTCGGACTGGTCGATTCCACCGAGGTCGCGGACCTCCAGTCGCGCGGGCCCCGCGGGCAGGACCACCGGCCGGTGCGTGGCGCCCTCGCGGACCAGCGAGGTCCGCAGGGCCTCGTGGCGCACGACGACATCGCGCAGTGCCTCGCGCAGGGTCTCCTCGTCGACCTCACCGGTGAGCCGCCAGGCCCCGACGATGTGGTACATCGGACCGAACGGGCCGACGTCGGCACCGTCGTTACCGCTGTCGAACATGCACAGGAACTCCTGGTGGAACGAGAGCGGCGGCGCCGCACCGTCCTGGGGCTGCTCGATGGTGTCGGACGTCGTCATGGTGTCAACCTCTCATCGGGAACGTCGCCGGCGCTCGGTGCCGGACGGAGTGACGGAGCCGCGCGGCCGGTCATCCGGCGGTGCGGGCGACGGCGGGTTCGGACACCGGGCCGCTGCCCGGGGCCGACGGGTCGCGGCGGTACAGGCGGCGCTCCCACACCGTGGCCGGCCAGGCGAGAAGGACCGCGGCCATCACGGCGGCGATGAACCAGCCGGATGCGCCCCGCTCGTCGGAGTAGGCGGCCAGCAGCGGGCCCGCCCCGCCGAGGAGTGCGGTGGTCGAGGCGTGCGGCAGGCCGATGCCCAGGCCGCGTATCTGGGGCGGAAAGATTCTGGAGAGCATCTTGGGCAGCACCATCGTGACGCAGCCGAGGAAGATCACTCCGGTGCTGTAGGTGAACGCCAGGCTGACGAACGAGTCCTGGACGGTGAGGTAGGCGTACGATCCCACGGCGGCGAAGACGACGCTGGACACGATGAGGAACCTCCCCGGATCCACCCGGTCGGCGAGCAGCCCCAGGGGGACCTGGAGCGCGATCACCGAACCGGTCACGCAGACCACCACCCAGAACATCGTCTGCGAGCCGATCAGCCGGTGGCCCATCGCCGGGACCGCGGTCGACCACGTTCCGCCTATCACGCCCAGGCCAGCCACGAACATCACGGCCAGGAGCACCTGCCGCCGATGGGCACCGATCAGTTGGCGCAGCGAGCCGCGCCGGGCGCGGGGGCGCACCTCGCGTCGGAAGACCTCGGTCTCGGTGAGACGACGGCGCAGCACCAGCAGGATCACGCCGAAGACACCGCCGAGGAGGAAGGGCACCCTCCAGCCCCAGGCCTCCATCGTCGCGGTGCCCAGCCACGTTCCGAGTCCCGCGCCGAGCAGGGAGGCGACGAAGGGGCCGGCCATGGTCGTCACGGAGAACAGGCTGCTGTAGAGGCACCGGCGGTTCTTCGGCGCGATCTCCATCAGGTAGGTGGCGGCCGCCGTCCACTCCCCGCCCGACGAGATGCCCTGGGCGAGCCGGGCCAGCAGCAGCACCAGCGGCGCGAGGATCCCGATGTGCTCGTAGGTCGGGACGATCGCGATCAGCGTCGAGCCGCCGGTCATCAGGCCGATCGCCAGCATCAGGGCGGGCCGGCGGCCGCGCCGGTCGGCGAGGCGGCCGAGCAGAACACCGCCGATCGGCCGGAACAGCATGCCGGTGCCGAAGACCGCGAACGCGCCGAGCAGAGAGGTGAGCGGATTGGACGACGGGAAGAACTGGGCCGCGAACAGCGGCGCGAAGAGCCCGTAGGCCAGCCAGTCGAACGACTCCACGAAGTTTCCCACCACGGTCGCCACCACGGAGCGTCGGTGCGATGCCTCCGGCCGCACCGAACGATTGACAGCGGGCATCGAGCCTCCGTGCGTAAACGTGTGCGAAGTCCTTGACACCGCAGATCGTCGCACCGGGGCCGGGGCCGCAGCTTCTTCCAGAATGCGCGACTTGTTATGGCCGTGAAGTGACTGGCGGAGGGCGCAACGCAGGAGATGCCCCGGCCTGGGGCGTGCTGCCAGCGTCGGGCCCAGGCAGGGCTGTCGGCCGTGCCGCATCCGCCATCCAACGGACGGGAACCGAGATATGACCAGCAGCAACTCGACCTCCTCCGCTCCGACCGCGGCCCTGGCCGCGGTCGCCGCCCTTCCCGCACGCATCGTGGCCGCGTGGGCCGCCCACGACGCCGACGCCTTCGCGGAGGTGTTCGCCGAGGACGGCACGATGATTCTTCCGGGCCTCTACCGCAAGGGCCGTGAGACCATCCGCACGCACATGGGGGCCGCGTTCGCGGGCCCCTACAAGGGCACGCGCGTCATCGGCAGCCCCATCGACGCGCGTCTGCTCGGCGACGGGGTCGCCCTGCTGATCACCGAAGGAGGCATCCTGGCCCCCGGTGAATCCGAGCCGAGCGGCGACGGCGCCGTACGGGCTTCCTGGCTGGCCGTCGAGCAGGACGGGCAGTGGCGTCTGGCCGCGTACCAGAACAGCCCCCGCGAGAACGGCTGACCGACCCCGCGCAGCCGGTTCGCGACCGGAGACACTTGCGCATTCCTGAAGATGCGGGCCGGGCCGGAAGCCGTGACAATGTCCGGGAGGTCGGGGCACGCCGTCGAGCAGCGGCCGGCGTGCCCGATCCGGTCCCGATCCCGGCAGGACCGATTACTTTTCCACCGAACGTCGGTCTCCATGTCGGCAGCACGGCCCACAACGTGAATCTGAGGGAAAGTATGTCTTCAACCCGCGAGAAAGCAGCCAAGGTGGAATCGACGACGGTATCGGCCGACGGCACCAGAATCGCCTTCGAGAAGTCGGGCGGCGGGCCGGCGGTGATCCTGGTCGCCTCCGCCCTGGCCGACCGCTCCGACACCAAGAAGCTCGCAGGTCTCCTCGCCGAGCACTTCACGGTGATCAACTACGACCGCCGGGGCCGCGGCGCCAGCGCCGACTCCACCGCGTACGCGGTGGAGCGGGAGATCGAGGACATCGCGGCGCTGATCGACCACGCTGGCGGTTCGGCGTCCGTGTTCGGCAGCTCGTCCGGGGCGGTGCTCGCCCTGCGCGCCGCCGCCGCCGGCCTGAAGGTGGACAAGCTCGCGCTCTACGAGCCGCCGTTCTCCGTCACCAGCGACGGTTTCGGCCCGCCGACCGGTTTCGCCGAGCAGATCGACACCCTGATCGCGCAGGACCGGCGCAGCGAGGCGGTCAAGGCGTTCATGGTCAAGGCGCAGGGCATGCCCTCGTTCATGGTCGGCTCCATGCGGCTGATGCCCGGCATCTGGTCCGGGCTCAAGGGCATGGCCCACACACTCCCCTACGACATCGCGGTGATGGGCGACACCCAGCAGGGCAGGCCGCTCTCTCCCGAGCAGTGGTCGTCGGCGTCCGCCCCGACCCTGGTGCTGACCGGTTCGAAGAGCCCCGACGGCTTCCAGCGCGCCGCGAAGGAGCTCACCGGGGTGCTTCCCCACGCGAGTCACCACACACTGAACGGGCTCAACCACGGCGCTGTGGCCATGGCGCCGAAGAAGCTCGCCCCGGAGCTCATCGAGTTCCTGCGCGGCTGAGCCTTCTCCCGACGACGGATCGCGGCCCCCGGACACGACGTCCGGGGGCCGCGATCCGTCGTCGGGGTCACCCGCCGTTGAGCAGGTCGCGGGAGGCGGAGCGCAGCCCGTGGAACGATTCGAGGTCGGGCGCCGTCCATCCGTCCAGGTCGTACTCGTCCATGCAGGCCTCGGCGAACTCCTTGTAGGAGTCCAGCTTGCCGCTCGCGGTCTGCGAGAGCAGCAGCTCTATACGGGTGTTCTCGTGGTTGCCGGAGTAGTTGCGCTCGTACAGCTCGTGCCGGCCGCCGAACTCGGAGCCCACCGCGTCCCACAGAAGCTTCATCACCTTGACCCGCTCGACGGCGCCGACGCCGTCGCTGCCGCGCAGGTACTTCTGCAGGTAGGGACCGGTCTCCGGGTTGCGGAAGTCCTCGGTGGAGGAGTTGACGTACATCAGCCCGCTGGCGACGTCCTGCTGGACGATCTCCAGGATCCGCGGGTATCCGAGCTGCATGAACCAGCGGTAGGCCATGCCGGCCTGGGGGTTGGGCAGGAGCGTACCGTTCTTCCACGGAACGGGATTGCGCGCGGCCGCGTCCGACAGGGACCAGAAGAGGTTGCGCCAGGCCAGGACTTCGCCGAGCCGGGTCTGTACGCCGCGGAAGTCCTTCGCCCCGGTGACGTCGAGCGCCTTGGCCAGCAGCCCGGCGATGAACTCCAGTTTGACGGCGAGCCGGGTGCACCCGTGGAAGGTGGCACGCTCGATCATTCCCGATTGCCCGGCGAGAAGGTGCACCTTGCCCAGGTTGCCGTAGACGAACACGTTCTCCCACGGAATCAGCACCTCGTCCAGTACGAGGATGGCGTCGTTCTCGTCCAGCCGTGAGGAGAGCGGATTGTCGAACGGGCTGCCCGTCATCGCGGCGGTGGCGGAGTAGGACGGACGGCAGATCACCTTGAGGCCGGCCGCGTCCATCGGGACGGTGGCGACCAGGGCGAACTTGCGGTCCTTGATGGGCAGTCCCCAGTGCGAGATGAACGCGGCGTGGGTGAGGGCCGAACCGGTCGCGACGACCTTGGCCCCGCTCACCACCAGACCGGCGTCGGTCTCCCGCTCGACGTGGATGAAGACGTCGCCCACCTCGTCGGCGGGCAGCGACCGGTCCACCGGAGGGTGCAGGAAGGCGTGGTTCCAGTACAGCACCTTCTCCTGCGACTCCCGGTACCAGCGCCGCGCGTTGTCCGCGAACGGCTCGTAGAAGTCGGCGTTGACCCCCAGGGTGCCGAGGAACGAGGCCTTGTAGTCGGGGCTGCGTCCCATCCAGCCGTAGCTCTTGCGCGCCCAGGAGGCGATTGCGGCCTGGTCCCTGACCAGGTCGTCGACGCTGCGCGGCGCGGTGAAGAAGCGGTGGGTGAACCCGTTGCCGGAGTCGGTCGGTGCCGTCAGCACCTCACGCTGGGCGGGGTCGTGCAGGCTGTCGTACAACCGGGCTGTCATCCGGGCCGGGTTGTGGAACGCGGGATGCGCGGTGACGTCCTTGACGCGGCCTCCGTCGAGGTACACCTCCCGCGCGTCCCGCAGACTCTCCAGATACTCCGCGCCGGTCAGCGGCCGGGTGCCGGAACTCTCCGCGGCCGGGCTCGCCTCTCGCTCTGTACCGTGGGACACCGGTCTCCCCTCCTTCTGGCCCGGCGAGCCGGGGTGGGTCAGGCCGTGAGGCTGCTGTCGAGCCCCCGGTAGTACTCGAACTCCACGGCCTGGCCGTCCAGGGCGATACGGAGTTCGGCGCGGGCCGCCCTCACTGCGGCGAGGACGGCCGGAACCGTGCAGCTCTGCTCCAGCCGGCCCAGGGTCCGGTAGCTCTCCAGAAGCTGTTCCGCCTGCTCAGGCGTGAGAGGTGAGTTCGCGCTCGTCATGAAGCCGTGCCGCCTTCCACTTCGATCGGGGGAGGCTGCCCGCGGGGGTCAGCTCAACCTGGGGCCGTATGCCTATCTCACGCTTGAACTCCTCGGTGATGCGGCCGCACAGGCTCTCGGCGGCCTCGCCGGTGAGATCCCCCGCCTCGACCTTGACGTGGATCGTGTCGAGTCCGCGAACGGTTCTGATGGACGAGTGGAACTCGTTCACCTCGGCGAATCCGCGCAGCACGTCCTCGATCATCACCGGGGTGATCGAGACGCCGCGTATCTTGCGCATGTCGTCCACGCGCCGCAGTATGCCGCCGTCGTAGAAGTCCCACGTCCGGCCGCAGCCGCACTCGCTGTGGGGTCGCTTGACCACGACGTCCTCGGTCCAGTGCCGGAAGAGCTGCATCCCCTCACGGTTCAGCCCGGTGGTGACCCGGACGCCCTCCTGGCCGTAGCCCACCGGCTGTTCGGTCACCGGGTCGAGCACCTCCTCGATGCACGAGGGCTCGATGATGTGGCAGGCCCCACGGCGGTCGGTGCACTCGAACATGAACACCCCGCCGAACTCGGTGGTGCCCGCCGCGTTGAAGACCCGCGCGCCGAAGGCCTCCTCGATGGTGCGGGTGGTGAAGGCGGAGCGCGGCTCGGCCCCGGCGAGGATGATCTGGACGTTCGCCTCGCGGGCGAGGTCGACGCCCATCTCGCGTGCCGTCTCGATCAGCCGCATGGCGTAGCTCGGCGTGAGGCCGAGCACCTCTATCCGGTAGTCGACCAGCAGTCGCACGCGGGAGCGGGAGTCGAGACCGCCCGCCGGAACGACCGTGGCACCCATGCGTTCCAGGCCGTAGTGCATGCCCCAGAACCCGGCGAACAGGCCGTAGCCGAACGCGACCAGACCCTTGTGGTGCGGACGGACGCCCATGCTGTGGAGCGCCGTGCAGAAGGTGTCCACGCACCATGCCCAGTCGCGTTCGGTGTCGAACGTGCGGATGGGGGGGTTGCCACTGGTCCCGCTGGTCTGGTGGTGACGTATCCCGAGTGCCGGATCGAGCGAGGGCCAGGTGCCGTACGGGGGAGCCGTCGCCTGAGCGGCGAGCAGGTCCGCCTTGCGCAACAGGGGTACCCGCGCGGCGTAGTCCTCCATGGAGGTGATGCCCTCGGGCAGGCGTTCCCGCCAGAAGGGGGAATGCCGCCTGGCGTGTTCCATGGCGTCCTGAAGCCTGCGCCACTTCCACTCCGCCAGCTCCTTGCGAGGCATGGTCTCCGCCGTGCTGTTCCAGTACTCCACTACGCCTCCGATGCCGTGCACGTGCACCCCAGGAGGTGATCCTCATACCTGGGCGCCGGTCCGTGCATCTTCGGGAATGCGGTCATGAGGCCGGTTGTACGTCGCTCTCGACCTGCTCCTCGCCGGGCCCGTGGTCCATGGCGGAGATGTCCCGGAGCCGGGTGCCGATGAGCACGGCCAGGGCGACGGAGAACACGGCGCAGACGGCGGCGACGGACTGCACACCGGTGGTGAAGGCCGCACGTGCCGACTCCAGCAGGGCTCCGGCACTGTCCGGGCCCAGCTGTCCGGCCGTGTGCAGTGCGCCCGTGATGCTCTCCCGCGCGGCGTCCGCCTCCCCGGCCGCGGAGCCGGCCGGCACATCGACTCGCGCGCTGTACACGGCGGTACTCAGGCTGCCCAGCCCCGCGATGCCGAGCGCGACACCGAACTCGCCACCGGTGGACGACAGCGACGAGGCGGCGCCCGCCTTCTCCGCGGGCGCGGCCCCCAGGATCGCCCCGGTGGTGATCGGACCCACCGGGGAGGCGCCGAAGTAGATCAGGGTGGTGGCCGTGATCAGGAGCGCGGTGTCGTCGCCCTCCACCTGGGTGATCAGGAGCTGGCCGACGGCCGCGATCAGCAGGCCGCCCAGCAGGACTCTCGACGGAGGCATCCGCTGGGCCAGAAGGTTCGACAGCAGTACACCCACGACGAGGGCGCAGGCGGGGATCAGGAGCCAGAGACCGGCGGCCAGCGGCGAGTGTCCGGCGACCGTCTGGAGGTAGAGCGCGACCATCAGTCCGGTTCCGCCCATGATGACGGCGTTGACCAGACTGACCGTCAGCCCCGCCCGCAGGGTGCGGTTGGCGAACAGGCCGAGGTCCAGCATGGGATCGGCCAGCCGTCGCTGCCGCAGGACGAACACCACACCGAAGACCGTGCCGAGCACCACCGCGCCGACGGCCAGCGGCTCCCACCCGTTCCTGGCGAGCTCCTTCAGCCCGTAGATCACCGGCAGCACGGTCGCCAGGGACAGCACAGCGCTCAGCAGATCCAGCCGACCCGCGTCGGGGTCGCGGGACTCGGTCAGCAGCACCGGCCCGGTGACCACCACGAGCAGCATCACCGGAACAGCGATGAGGAACACCGAGCCCCACCAGAACGCCGCGAGGACCAGTCCGCCCACCGCGGGCCCGAGGGCGACCCCGGCCATCATCGCGCTCGCCCACACGGCGATGGCGGTGCCCCGCTCCTTGGGGTCGGTGAACATGTTGCTGATCAGCGCGAGTGTCGAGGGCATCACCGTGGCCCCGGCGACACCGAGGACGGCGCGGCTGACGACGAGCATCGCCGCACTGTCGGAGAAGGCCGCGACGGCGGAGACGGCCGCGAACACGGCCGCGCCGCCGAGCAGCAGTCTGCGGCGGCCGATCCGGTCGCCGAGGGTGCCCATCGTCACCAGGAACCCGGCGATCGCGAATCCGTAGATGTCGGTGATCCACAGCTGCTGCGTGCTGCTCGCGCCGAGGTCCTCGCTCAGCTGCGGCAGGGCCAGCATCAGGACGTTGATGTCCAGCATCAACAGCATGGTGGGCAGGGAGAGGACGGCGAGAGCCATCCACTCTCGCCGTCCGGCGCGGGGCGTCGGCTCCTCGACAGCTGCCACGAGGGTTGCTCCATTCCTTGGGGGAGGTGCGCTGAGGTCGTGCGTGCCGTCAGCCGACGGCGTCCAGGAGGCCCGCAGCCGCCTTCAACGGCTGCCACCACGAGCGGTTCTCGTGGTACCACTTCACCGTCGCTGCCAGACCGTCCTCGAAGGCGATCAGCGGCTGGTAGCCCAGTTCCCGGTGGATCTTGGTGATGTCGAGCGAGTACCGGCGGTCGTGCCCCTGCCGGTCGGCCACCCGGTCCACGGAGGACCAGTCGGCACCGCACGCGGTGAGCAGGAGGTCGGTGAGCTCCTCGTTGGAGAGCTCGGTGCCGCCTCCGATGTGGTAGACCTCTCCGGCCCGCCCGGAGTTCATGACCATCTGGATCGCCCGGCAGTGGTCGGACACGTGCAGCCAGTCCCGGCGGTGGGCGCCGTCGCCGTACAGGGGCACCCGCATACCGTCGAGGATGTTGGTGACGAAGAGCGGGATCACCTTCTCGGGGTACTGGTAGGGCCCGTAGTTGTTGGTGCACCGGGTGACCACCACGTCCAGGCCCCGGGTTCGGTGCCAGGCCAGTGCCATCAGATCCGAGCCGGCTTTCGACGCCGCGTAGGGCACGTTGGGGGCCAGCGGGGTGTCCTCGGACCACGCCCCGGAGGCGATCGAACCGTAGACCTCGTCGGTCGACACATGGACGAACCGTCCGACGCCGTGCCGCAACGCCGCCTCCAGCAGCGTCTGGGTGCCGAGCACATTGGTCGTGACGAACCGGGTGGCGGTGTCGATGGAGCGGTCCACGTGGGACTCGGCGGCGAAGTGGACGATGACGTCCTGGCCGGCCACGGCCTCGTCGGCCACGAGGGGATCGACGGTGTCGCCCTGGACGAAGCGGTAGCGCGGATGAGCGGCGACCGGGGCGAGGTTGGCCGGGTTCCCGGAGTAGGTCAGCTTGTCCAGGACCGTGACATGGGCACCCTCCGTGCCCGGCAGTTCGCCGCGCAGCGTGGCCCGTACGAACTGCGATCCGATGAAACCTGCCCCGCCCGTCACCAGGATCCTCATCGTGCCGCCTCCTCGTAGCGCCGATGACGTTTCGTCAGTTCTACCAGTAGCGGCACCAGTTCGACCGGGCTGGGTGCTGAGTCACGGTCGTCGCGGATCCTCTCCGCGCCCTCGCGGAAGGCGGGTTCGGCGAGCACGCGGCGCAGCTCCTCACGGATCTGCTCGGCGGACTGCCTCTGGTGATCGATCCGGACTCCCGCGCCGTACTCGGTGACGACGCGGGAGGTGAGCGTCGCGGTGAGCTGCTTCTGGCAGGTGAAGTCCCACTCGATGCCGGCCGGGGTGTCCTCGGCGAACAGCAGCAACGGCTCGTCGGTGTCGCAGACCAGCTGCGGCACCCCGGCGGCGCTCGCCGCGGCGAAGGTACCGGTCGACCCGTGGTGGATGATCGCCGAGCAGGTCGGCAGCAGCTGGTCGAGCGGTACGTAGTCGAGGGTGTGGACGTTGTCCGGCAGCGGTCCGCTCTCCGCCAGCTGGTTGTCGTTCAGCGTCGCGATCACTTCGATGTCCAGCCCCGCGACGGCCTCCAGCAACTTGGCGGTGCGCCCCCAGTCGCCTTTGAGGAACGCCCTTGCCGACACCCCGAGCGACAGTGCCACCCGCGGCCGTGACGGCGGCGCGTACAGCCACGCGGGCATGACGCTCGCGCCGGTGTAGGGGACATAGCGCACCGGTACGTTCGTGAGCCCGGTCGGCGGGTTCATGGGCGCCGGGAACGGATTGACCGTCCACTGTCCGAGCAGCGTCTCGTCGTCGACCTCCACCCCGTGCCGCTCGGCCAGCGGCCGCAGCGTCTCGGCCAGCGGATTGGTGACCCCTGCCGCGGGTTCCGCCGCGGCGAACCGTTCGGTGGCCCAGCCGGTGTAGTCGGGGGCGACGAGTACCCGCGCGTGTGCCGCGCCGGTGACCCGTGCCGCGACCGCGCCGGAAGGGAACCAGGCATCCCACAGGACCAGATCGGGCTGCCACACCCGGGCGAACTCGATCACCTGGTCCACGTCCTGACGCGGCTGCGGCGGGTGGTAGTCCCGGATCGCCAGCAGGGCGAAGTGGTAGAAGACGTCCCAGGTGGGGCGCTCCTCCTCGCTGATCCCGAGGGCGCGCACATATCTCTCGGACTCCAGCGCGGTCGGCAGCATCGCCGCGAAGCCGGGGTCGTCACGGTCGTGGACCGCCAGCGGCTGCGGCTGCCCGCAGGTCACGGACTTCAGACCGGCGGCGGTGACGGCTTCGTGGAAGTCGGGGTCGGCCACACCGGTGGGGTAGCCCGGGGGAGCCACGACACACACGTCGTGGCCCGCGCTCTGCAGGGCCCAGGCGTAGGGCACCAGCGGCAGGAAGTGGGCCCGCGCCGGGAAGACCGTGATCATCACCCGCATGACGGCTCCCCTCGTCGGCAGCCGCCCCGGTCGGCCCGCGCGTTCACGCGGCCGCCCCGGACGGAGCGGACTGCTTGACCGAGGAGTTCCGCATGACGCGCAGGGCGAGGCCGGGACGCATCAGAGCCTGCGGGGGATCGACCAGCCCGGCCACCCGGAAGAACGCTCCGGTGACCTCACCGTCGACGGCCGCCGCCGCGTGCAGGCGGGCCATGTAGGCGTTGGCCATCTTGACCTTCATGGTCCGGGGGCCCTCCACTCCGGGGAAGTTCAGGTCCGCGCCGGCGGCGATGTCCCACGGGACGTCTATGACCGAGGAGATCCGCCGGAAGAAGCGCGTCGCGTCGGGGTCCGGGACATCGCTCAGGTGATCGCGCAGCGCCACCGCCTCCAGCGCCGCCACCGTCATGCCCTGGCCGTAGACGGGGTTGAAGCTGCACACTCCGTCGCCCATGACGAGGAATCCGCCGGGAAAGCGGCGCAGCCGCTCGTAGCGGCGGCGGACACTCGCCGGGAAGCGGAAGGTGACCGGCTCGTCGAGGGGTTCCGCGTCCCGGACCGCCCGGTAGATCTCCGGCGCGGCCAGCGACTTGGCGAACGCCAGGAAGCCCTCGTCGTCGGTGGGCGGGTGGTCGCCGAGGATTCCGGTCAGCGAGAGCTGGGAGCTGCCGTCGGCGAGCCGGGGAAAGAACGCGCCGCGGGGGTTGGCCGGCGATGCCACCGGGTTGATCGACAGATCGGTGCCGTACGGGTCGTCCTTGAGCTTGAAGTGGCGCGTGGTGTAGGCTAGGTCGATCTTGAACCGGTCTTCCGCGGGCCGCTCGTATCCGAGCTCCTCCAGCCAGGCCGGCGCACGCGAGCCGCGTCCTGTGACGTCGACGACGAGATCGGCCTCCAGATGCGTGGGTGTGTCCGTTCCCGACGCGTCGACCACGTCGACGCCGGTGATCCGGTTGCGGTCGGCCGAGGCGGTCAGGCCGCGGATGACGCACCCGTCCATGATCTTCACCCGGGGCAGCGCGGCGACCCGGTCGCGTACATGGGACTCCAGCTCGGGCCGGGTGGCCGAGACGCTGATCAGCCCGGTGTCCGAGGGCTGGAGTCTGCGGCCGTTGAAGTACCACCGTAGGTTTCCGGCGATGTCCCCGGCGGGGATGCCGGCCGATGTGAGTTCGGCGGCGAGGCCGGGGAACAGCTCATCAAGGATCTGCTGGCCCCTGGCGAGCAGGGCGTGCGCGTGGCGGCCGTGCGGGACACCACGGCGGGGCTCCTTGCCGTCCAGCCGGTCCCGGTCGATCACCAGCACTTCCTGATACGTCTCGGACAGGACGCGCGCGGCGAGCAGCCCCGCCATTCCTGCCCCGAGGACTACCGCGCGGTCTCGGGCGTGCTTGGTCATCTGCGGTCCGCCTCCGTTGGCTCCGATGGCTCTGCGGCCCCAGGGACTGTCGTCGAGCTGCCGTCTGCCGAGCGGCAGTTCGACGACAGGCCCTGGCCGGGCGTGTCCGGGCCGTCGGGCCTTGGACCGTTGCATCGTCACGCCGCTTGTCGGCGGCCTGCATCTCCCGGCGTGCTGAGCTGGAACGAAGAGGCCCCGGAGGCCGTCCGTCCGCCCGCGCCGACGGCCTAGACTGCGGGATTTCGACGGGTCCGGCGGCCCCTTCGGCCGCATTCACGCGCCATCGGGAAGGGACGAGCCATGAAGCCGATCGGGATCTCGGGAGCGTGGACCGACGAGAAGAGGATCTTCCGGGACGAGCGGGGTTCGTTTCGCGAGTGGTTCCAGGACGAGCCGTTCCGCCGCACCGTCGGGCACCCCCTCGACGTACGGCAGGCGAACTGCGCGGTCTCCGCCAAGGGCGTGCTGCGCGGCATCCACTTCGCCGGGGGAGAACCCGGCCAGGCCAAGTACTTCAGCTGCCTGCGAGGCACGGTGCTCGGCGCGGTCGTCGACATCCGGGTGGGGTCGCCCACCTTCGGCGACTGGCGGACCGTGGAGCTCGACGACATCGACGGCCGGGCTCTGTACGTCTCCGCGGGTCTGGGGTTCGGGTTCTTGACGCTGAGTGAGGAGGCGGTGATCACCTACCTGTGCTCCGCGCCCTACGACCCGCGGCGCGAACACGGCCTGAACCCGTTGGACCCGGAGGTCGGCATCGCCTGGCCCGCGGAGACCACTCCGGTCCTCTCGGAGAGGGACTCGTCGGCCCCCGGACTCGCCGAGGCCGGGCGGCTGGGGTGGCTGCCTTCCCACTCCGGCTGAAATAAGTCGTTCCGAGCACCGGAAGAGCACGTTTGGAGATGCGGCTCACACTCCGAAGACCTGACTATTTCGGGAAGTCAACGAGCAAGTGCCAAGGGAAAGGGGACCGTTCCATGGGGGACGTCCTTCGCGACACAGGTGGCGCAAAAAGTAAGCGAATACCGAAGTTCGAGGGACTGCGAGGGGTCCTCGCACTGGGTGTGGTCGTTTACCATGTCGCGTTCCAGGCCGGAGTGGGCAGCTTCATCGACCAGCCGGGCAAGCCCTTCTGGGGCGTTCTCGCCGACGGTCTCGGGGTGTGCCTCCCCCCCTTCTTCGCGTTGTCCGGCATGATGCTCTACAAGCCCTACGCACGCGTCACCATCAGCGGGACGAAGCGGCCCGCCACCGGGCGGTTCCTCAAGCGCCGGGCGCTGCGCATCGTGCCCGCCTACTACCTGCTGCTCGCCTTCGCGCTCCCCGGCTACAACTGGTACGAGATCGACAGCGTCGGCGACGTCCTGCGGCCCCTGCTGCTCATGCACTTCTACCTGCCCGAGGGCCAGCCGATGCACGGCATCGAGCCCACCTGGACGGTCCCCGCGGAGTTCACGTTCTACCTGGCCCTGCCCCTGATCGCCTGGGTCGGTCACCGGCTGGCCCGCGGCGGCCGGACCCCCGCGCAGAAGGCACGCCGACTGCTGCTGCCGCTGGCCGCGCTGGAAGTCATGGCCATCTGCTGGGTCACGTACACCAACCTCCCCTCCACCGGCGCGACGATGCAGTGGTACTGGCCGCCGTACTACGCCGGCTGCTTCGCGGCGGGCATGGCACTGGCGATCTACTCCGCGTACGCCGAGAAGACGCCTGACACCCCCGCCTTCTACCGCTTCGTGATCCGGCGTCCACTGATCTGCTGGCTGCCGCTCATCCCGCTGTTCCTCCTGTACGCCACCAAGCCCATCGGCATCCCGGGCATGGGCGACAACGCGGCCCTGGTCCAGGAGCTCGTGGACCACTTCGTGCTGACCCTCTTCACCCTGCTGCTCCTGGCACCGATGACGGTCCCGGGCGCCGAGTCGCGGTTCTCCGACGCACTCTTCACCAGCAAGCCGATCCTCTTCCTCGGCCAGATCTCCCTCGGCGTCTACCTCTGGCACGAGATCGTGATCAACCTCTGGCTCAGGAACGGCAGCATCTTCGGCAAGTCCCCCGTGCCAACACCGGAGTTCCGCGGTGATATGGGGTTCTGGGAGCTGTTCCTCTTCACCATCGCGATCAGCGTCGTGCTGGCGACGATCAGCTTCTACCTCGTGGAGAAGCCACTCATCCGATTCGGCGAACGCGGCGGCCCGCCCCGGGGGAGCCTTCCCCCCGCCCCGGCGGAACCGGCTCTGCAGATCCCGGGCACACGCCGGCCGGACAGTTCCGCGGAGCCCACCGCCGACCGCACCTGACTCCCCAAGGAGGCACCCCGTGACCGCACAGATCAAGATCCTCGCGATCAACGGTTCGGAACGTGACGGCAACACCGCCGACGTACTGCGGCACGCGGCACGCACCGTCGAGCCCCGCGGCGTCGATTTCGAGGCCGTGGACCTGCGCTCCATCACGATGGAGCGGTGCGGTCCGTGCGGGGACTGCAACGACAGGCCCGTCGCCTGCGCGCTGGCCGACGGGGTGCCCCAGGTGATCGAGAAGATGATCGCGGCGGACGGGATCATCTTCGCGGCTCCCGTACACGGATTCGGCACCGCCAGCCTCATGCAGACCTTCATCGAGCGCGCCGGTGTCGGCTATCTGCGCTTCGACCGGCCGCTGAGCAACAAGGTCGCCGGCATCATCTCGGTCGCCCGGCGCTACAGCGCCGGTGAAGTGTGGGCCCAACTGGCCGTCAACGCCCTGCTCAACAGGATGATCCTGGTGGGCAGTGGATTCCCGGCGACGGTGCACGCGCTGCACCGGGGCGACGCGCTCAAGGACGACGAGGGCCTGACCAACGTCTCCCGCATGGTCAACCGGATGACGGACATGATCGAGCTGCTCGGCGAGCACCGCCGACTGTCCGGCCGTTCGGACGCCCTGGCCTCCGGCGAGGCCAACGAGCGTGTCGGTCTCGCGCTCAACGAACTCCAGGCACAGCCGTGAGCGGCGGCCGGCTGCCGGCCCCCGGCGGGGCCGGACAGCCGGGCTCCGCCGCGGCCGACGACTTCTGGTCCGCCTACGGGCGGGTGAGCGATGACTTCTACCGCGGTGAACTCACCACGGCCGACCGGGAGCGTTGGGAGAGCCGGCGGCTGACGGCGGTGCTGCGCCATGTCACCGGCCGCTCGCCGTTCTACCGCCGCCACCTCGCCGGGGTGGACGTCGAGGCGGTCACCCCCGCGAACCTCGCGGAACTGCCCTTCACCACCAAGGACGACCTGCGGCGGGAGATGCACGGCGTCCTGTCCGGTCCACTGCACGAGGCACGCATCTACTACGAGACCACCGGTACCACCGGTGCCGCCACCCCGTGCCCGCGTGGCGAGAAGGACATCGCCACCAGCAACATCGCCGTCCGGGAGTCCTGGCGCCGGATGCTCGCGGCCCGGTTCGGGGACCGGATGCCCGTCGTGGGCCTGATGGGGCCGTCGGAACTGTACGCGTTCGGGGATGTGTTCACCGCGGTGGCCGCGGAGCTCGGAGCCTGTCACGTAAAGATCTGGCCGGAGTCCCCGCGGGTCGGATTCCGCAAGGCCCTGCGGCTGATCGAGGAACTGGATGTCGAGGTGCTGGTCTGCGCCCCGGCCCTGTGCCTGAGCCTTGCCAAGGCGGCGCTGCACTACGGCTACGACCTGGCCGAACTGCCGGTGAAGCTCTTCTTGACCCTGGGGGAGATCTGCACCCCGCAGTTCGCCGACAACGTCGCGACCCTCTGGCCGCAGGCCGTCGTGCGGCCCACCCTCTACGGCTCCCAGGAGGCGCTGTGCATCGCCACCGGAGCGGACTCCGGGGCGCTCCATCTCGCCCTGCCCAACTACCTGGTCGAACTGATCGACCCCGACACCGGCACCGTGCTCGGCGACACCGGTGAGGGCGAACTCGTCCTCACCATGCTGGTCGACGGCATCAAACCGCTCATCCGCTACCGCACCGGCGACCTCGTCCGGATCGTCCCGGCCGAGGCCGGCGCCCCCCTGCCGGGACCGCGGATCCAGGTTGTCGGCCGAGTGGCCGACCGCATCCCGCTGGGCGACGTGACCCTCCAGCCCGCCGAGCTGGAGGCCGCGGTCCTCGAAGGGGTGAGCGGCTGCCTCGGCTACCAGGTCGTCATCGACCGGCAGCCCGACGGCGGCGACGCGGTCACCGTCCGGATGGACCTGCTGCCCGGCGCCGGCCCGGAACGCGGCAGGATCGGCGAGGCCGTCGCCGCCCGGCTGCGGGAGCGGACCGGGGCCCACGCCCGCATCGTCGTCGACACCGACCTCGACCCGGTGACCCACACCGGCTCCTTCGTCAGCTGGAAGGCCGCCCGGGTCGTCGACAACCGCTCCGGCCCCGACCGGGCGGCGCTGACCGCCCGCCAGGTGGCACACCGCTACGCCATCACCACGTGATCCGGAGGTCCCAGCGATGACCGACCCGTGCATGGTCTCGGCCCCGGTGCGGGTGCGGACACGACGGCTTGTGGTGAAAGAGGTGCGGGCGCTGTCCGCGTACCGTGCGCTGGCCGAGCACTTCGGACCCGACGAGGTGTACCTCCTGGAGTCCGCGGCCGGACCGGCCCGCGACCGCAGGCATCAGTTCGTCGGCTTCGGCGCGCTGCTGTCGCTCTCGGTCACCGACAGGGCGGTGCGTGTCGAAGGCCCGCCCGCCCTGCGGAGTCTGATTCTGGACCGGGCGGGGGCACTCCTCGAAACCGGTCCTGACGGACTGCGTCTGAGGACCCCGGCCGGACTGTGGGACCTGCTGCGAGTCATGCGCGACATGTTCGAGGCCGAGGGGTCCGCCTCCCGCTTCCGTTTCGGCTTCCTCGGCTTCTTCGGCTACGACACGGCCCGCTACATCGAGGACCTGCCCCACCTCATCGAGACCCGGCCGGAACTGCCCGACGTACGCCTGGTCCTGCACCGCGGCAGTGTGGTCACCGATCTCGTGACCGGCCGGAGCGAACTGCTGCTTCACGAGTCCCCGTACTGGCCCGGCCTCGCGCCGGAAGCGGTCTGCGGGCTCCTCGCCGACGCCGAGCGGGCCTGGCCCGACACGCCCGCCGACGGGTTCCCCGCATCGGCGGTCACCGACGACAGTGACCCCGGGGTGTTCGCGAACGACGTCGAGCGCTGTCTGAAGCACATCGCCGTCGGTGACATCTACCAGGTGCAGATCGGCCATGAACTCTCCATCCGTTCACCGGCCGACCCCGCCGACGTCTACCAGCGCCTGCGTCGGCGCAACGCGTCCCCGTACATGTACCTGGCGGGCATCGACGGGCACCGTTTGATCGGCGCCAGCCCGGAACTGTTCGTGCGCATCGAGGACGGAGAGGTCACGATGCGGCCGATCGCGGGCACCGTGCCGCGCTCCGGCCCGGACGGCGGCACCGCGGCAGGAGCCCGGCTGCGGTCGGACCCCAAGGAGATCGCTGAGCACACCATGCTGGTGGACCTGTGCCGCAACGACATCGGACGGATCGCCCGGCCGGGAACCCTCGACGTACCCGACCAGCTGGACGTCGAGGGCTACTCACATGTGCTGCACCTCGTGTCCACGGTGGTCGGCCGGGCCCGGGCGGACACGGACGCCTTCGACAGCATCGCGGCGCTGTTCCCCGCCGGCACCATGACGGGCGCTCCCAAGATCCGCGCCATGGAGATCATCGAGTCCGTCGAGCGCAGCCGTCGGGGCTTGTACGCCGGCGCGCTCGGTCTCCTCGACGTGGGCGGCTATACCAACCTCGCCCTGTGCATCCGCACCCTGTTCCACCACGACGGTGTCTACCGCACCCGGGCCTCGGCGGGAATCGTCGCGGATTCGGTACCCGGTACGGAGTGGACCGAGACGCTGGCCAAGATGAGCGCCACCCACTGGGCGGTCACCGGAGAGGAACTGCTGTGAACCCGCCGTTCACCGACGGGCCCCGCCGGGGTCCCGGCAAGCCGCACGTCCTGGTGGTCGACGCGTTCGACAGCTTCGTCGACATCCTGCGCCAGTACCTGCTGTCCGCCGGCGCGGAACCGGTCATGGTGCGATCGCACCTGATGCCCCCGGACGAGATGAGGCTGATGCGGCCCGACGCGGTACTGCTGGGCCCGGGCCCGGGCCACCCCGACACCTCGGGACACGTCGAGGTCGTACGGGCCTTCGCCGGAGAGGTGCCGCTGCTCGGGGTATGTCTGGGCCATCAGGCCATCGCCCGCGCCCACGGTGCCGCCACCGTGCCCGCACGGCATCTGATGCACGGAAAGACGAGCCGGATCACGCACGACGGGCGGGGCGTGTTCGCCGGACTGCCCGACAGGTTCTCCGCCGCCCGCTACCACTCGCTGATCGTGCCGGAGAACACCGTGCCGCCGTCCCTGGAGGTCACCGCGCGCGCCGCGGACGACGGCTACGTGATGGGTCTGCGCCATCGGTCGCTGCCGGTGGAGTCGGTCCAGTTCCATCCGGAGAGCTTCCGCACCGAACACGGCATGCCGATGATCCGGAACTTCCTGGCCTCCGTGCGGTCCTTCGCCGCGCGGGAGCGCACGGCGAAGGCGGCCTGACACAAGGTCCCCGATTCAGGGCGGCGGTGTTCCCGCCGCCCGTTCCCACAACAACGAGGGTGGATTGACTGTGCGTCCCTTCCGTATCGAGATCGACCAGTCCGACATCGACGACCTGCACCGCCGGATCGACGCCACCCGCTGGCCGTCGGAGATATCCGGCGCCGGATGGGACCGCGGAGTCCCGCTGTCCAGTCTCAAGGAGCTCACCGAGCACTGGCGCCACGGTTACGACTGGCGGGCCGCCGAGGCCGAGCTGAACCGGTACCCGCAGTTCACCACCACGATCGACGGCGCCGAGGTGCACTTCCTGCACGTGCGCTCGCCCGAGCCGGACGCGATGCCGCTGGTACTCACCCACGGCTGGCCCGGCTCGGTGGCCGAGTTCCTCGACGTCATCGGGCCGCTGAGCGACCCGCGGGCCCACGGCGGCGACCCGGCGGACGCGTTCCACGTGGTCGTCCCCTCCATGCCGGGGTACGGCTTCTCCGGTCCGACCACCGAGCAGGGCTGGGACGTGCGACGGGTCGCGCGTGCCTGGGCAGAGCTGATGAGCCGCCTCGGGTACGAGCGCTACGTCGCCCAGGGCGGCGACTGGGGCAAGGTCGTCTCGCTGGAGCTGGGCCTCGCCGACCCCGACCACGTGGCGGGGGTGCACCTGAACATGCTGGTGACCTTCCCGCCGCAGGACGATCCGGAGGCCATCGGGCGCCTGGACGAGAGCGACCTGGGCAAACTGGCGCACGGCGGGCAGTTCGCCGACACGGGCATCGGCTGGCAGCGCATCCAGGCCACCCGCCCGCAGACCCTGGCCTACGGACTCACCGACTCCCCGGTCGGCCAGCTCGCCTGGATTCTCGACAAGTTCCAGGAGTGGAGCGGCGGCAAGAACGTGGAGGACGCCATTCCGCGCGACCGGCTGCTCACCCACGTGATGATCTACTGGCTGACCGCGACCGCCGGATCCAGTGCCCAGCTGTACTACGAGTCGGCGCACGGCATGGCGGACTTCGCACGCACCTGGGGCGGGCCGTGGCCGCTGACCGCCCCCGTCGGCGTCGCGGTGTTCCCCGACGACGCCACACGGCCCATCCGCGCCTTCGCCGAGGCCATCCTGCCCACCCTGACGCGGTGGACCGAGTTCGACCGCGGCGGGCACTTCGCCGCCATGGAGCAGCCGGATCTCCTCGTCGGGGACATCCGGACGTTCACGCGTCCACTGCGCTGACACACGGTTGGGCACACACGAAGTGGAGCGCCCGTCGGCCGGAACCCTAGATTGACGGTCCCCGGACCGACGGGCCCGATGTCGTCGGCTCTCGCCGTCAGGAGACTTCATGCTGGAGAAATGCAGACGGGACGACACCTGCCGCGTTTGCGGTGCGGACGACTGGATCGAGGTCATCTCGTTCGGTTCGCTGCCGCTCGCGAACGGCTTCGTCGACCCGGCCGACGCCGATGAGGCGCAGGACGCCTTCCCGCTGGACGTCATCGTGTGCCGGCGGTGCCGGCTGATGACGCTGCGGCATGTCGTCGATCCCGAGACGCTGTTCAAGCACTACGTCTACGTCTCGTCCGACTCCGACCAGATCCGCGAGCACATGCGTCACATCGTCGGCCTGGCCACTCGGCGGGCGGCTCTGGTCCCCGACGACCTGGTCGTGGAGATGGGCAGCAACATCGGCACTCAGCTCGCGATGTTCGAGGCGGCCGGCATGAGGGTGGCCGGGGTCGACCCGGCCGCCAACCTCGCCGAGATCGCCAACGAGCGGGGCATCGCCACCGATCCGGACTTCTTCGGGCCCGGCCCCGCCTCCCGCATCACCGAGGGCCAGGGCCGGGCGAAGGCCGTCATCGGCCGCCAGTGCTTCGCGCACATCGACGACGTGCACCGCATCCTGGACGGCGTCGACGTGGTGCTCGACGACGACGGCGTCCTGATCATCGAGGTGCCGTACCTGCTGAACCTGCTCGACGAGAACCAGTTCGACACGATCTACCACGAGCACCTGTCCTACTTCTCCCTGCACACGCTGAGCCATCTCTTCGGTGCGCACGGCCTGCGCGTCATCGACGTGGAGCGGGTGGCCGTCCACGGCGGCTCGATCGCCGTCGTCGCCGCGCGGGAGACCGCCGCACGGACCCCCCAGCCGTCGGTCGCCGCGCTGCTCGCCCTGGAGGAGGCGCGCGGTCTGCTGACCGAAGCCCCCTACCGGGCCTTCGCCGAGCGGGTGACGCGGGTGACCGAGGCGGTCCGCACGCTGGTCCACGGCCTGGTGGCGGACGGCAAGCGGGTGGCCGGCTACGGAGCCCCGTCCAAGGGCACCCAACTGCTGATGGCCTGTGAGCTGACGGCCCAGGACATCACCGTCTGCGGCGACACCACCAGCCTCAAGCACGGCAAACTGCTGCCGGGGACCCACATCCCCGTCCTGCCTCCGGAGGAGGTCGCCGCCACGGAACCGGACTACTACCTCCTCCTCGCCTGGAACTACACCGAGGAGGTCGTCCGCAAGGAACACCGCTTCCTCGCTGCGGGAGGGAAGTTCATCGTTCCCGTACCGGAGCCCAGGATCATCTCCGTCCAGTCAGCGAAGGAGCTCGTCTGATGGAGTACGGCCCCGAACACGCGCAGTTCTACGACCTCGTCTTCCGCAGCCGCGGCAAGGACTTCGACATGGAGGCCCGCGGCCTCGCCGAGCTGATCCTCGCAGGCCGGCCCGACGCCACCTCGCTCCTCGACGTGGCCTGCGGCACCGGAGCCCACCTGGAGACGCTCGCCACGCTCTTCGGCCACGTCGAGGGTCTGGAGTACGCGCCCGCGATGATGGAGCAGGCGGCCGCCCGGCTGCCCGGCGTCCCCCTGCACTCCGGGGACATGCGGTCGTTCGACCTCGGCCGCACCTTCGACGCGATCACCTGCATGGGCAACGCGCTCGGCGAGATGGGCTCGGTCACCGAGCTGAAGGCCGCGGTGTCGGCCATGTCGGGCCACCTGAACTCCGGCGGGGTCCTCGTCGCTGAGCCCTGGTACTTCCCCGAGAACTTCCTCGACGGCCACGTCGGCGGGCATCTGCACCGCGAGGAGGGCCGTGTCATCACTCGTATGACGCACTCCGTGCGGCAAGGCGACAAGTCCCGGCTGGAAGTGCGGTTCAGAGTCGCGGACTCGACCGGATTCCGCGAGTTCTCCGAGGTCCTGACCTCCAGCCTGTTCACCCGCGAGCAGTACGCCGACGCCTTCGAGACAGCGGGCCTCACCGTGAAGTTCGTGCCCGGCTTCCGGCTGGCCGACGGCCGGCCCAACAGCCCCGGCCTCTTCCTCGGCATACGCGCGGCATGAGCGACGACCGGATGCTCCTGGCATCCTTGCCCACGCCCTACTTCAGCGAACCGCTGCACGTCGGGCGCCCGAACCTGGGCTCCCGGGACCGGCTGATCGAACGGATCGACGGTGCCCTGGAACGGCTGTGGTTCACCAACGACGGTCCTCTGGTCAGGGAGTTCGAGGCCCGTGTGGCCGAGTTCGCCGAGGTCAGGAACTGTGTCGCCGTCTCGAACGCCACCACCGGTATCCAGGTCGCCGCGAAGGCCCTGGGCATCGGCCCGGGGGACGAGGTGATCGTCCCCTCGTTCACCTGGGTCGCCACCGCACACGCACTGGACTGGATCGGCGCGGTGCCCGTCTTCTGCGAACTGGACGAGGAGACAGGTACCGCCGACGTGGCACACGTGGAACGGCTCATCGGACCGCGCACCCGCGCGATCCTGGACGTGCACGTCTTCGGCCGGCCCGCCCGGATCGACGAGCTGAGCAAACTGGCCGAGGAGCACGGCCTGCCCCTGCTCTTCGACGCCGCGCACGCCTTCGGCTGTACCTACCGGTCCAAGCCGATCGGAGGATTCGGCACCGCGGAGATCTTCAGCTTCCAGGCGACGAAGTTCGTGAACAGCTTCGAGGGCGGGGCGATCGTCACCGACGACGACGAACTGGCCGACCGGCTCAGGGCCATGCGCCACCAGGGCCTCAACGCGGCACATGAGATCACCGGAAGCGGCACGGTCGCCCGCATGCACGAGATCAGCGCGGCGATGGGCCTCACCTCGCTGGAGGCGGCCGACGTCTTCACCGAGGTCAACCGGCGCAACTACCGGCTGTACGAGAACTACCTGGACGGTCTGCCCGGCGTGCGGGTGCGCCCGCAGCAGGTGGGCGAGCAGTCGAACTGCCAGTACGTCGTCATCGAGGTGAACGCCACCCGCGCCGGCCTGCGCCGAGACGAGCTCCAAGCGGTGCTCCAGGGGCACAACGTGCTCGCGCGCGCCTACTTCAGCCCCGGTTGCCACAGCTGCGAACCGTACCGGTCCGCCCCCGCCCGCCACACTCCCGACCCGTTGCCGAAGGTGGAGGCGCTCACCGAGCGGGTCCTGTCGCTGCCCACCGGGATGGCAGTCGGCCCCGCCGAGGTGGAAGGCGTCTGCCGCATCATCCGCGCGGCGGTCGACGGGAGCGCGGTGCCCAAAGCTGATCACAGCACAGGAGGAGATGCGAGCTGCAGCCATCGGCCGTGAGCATGTCAAGAAATGCAGTCCCCATCGAGATGGAGTACAGCATGCCGTTACGTCACATGTCCCGCCGCGCCTCCAGGTTCGGCGTCGTGGCTGTCGCATCCCTCGGCCTGGCCGCCGCCGCCCAGTCGGTCGCCTTCGCCGCGCCCGCGTTCTCGGTCAGCCCCGCCTCGGGGCTGAGCGACGGACAGAGCGTGTCGGTGTCCATCAGCGGTGCGTCCGCGGGCGAGACCTATTACATCGCCCAGTGCGCACCTGTCGGCGGACAGGACGCGTGCAATGCCGCGACAGCGACCTCCTTCACCACGGACGCGTCCGGAGCCGCGGCGTTCACCTTCGTGGTGAAGAAGACCTACACGGGCAGCACGCCCGAGGGCACGCCGGTCGGAGCCGTCGACTGCGCCGCCGCCGCGTGCAACCTCGGCGCGGGCAACTCCGGCCTGGACCTCGGCCACGTGGCCCTCGACTTCGGCTGACCTGAGGTTCCCCCCCGGTACCGCGGACCGGGGGCCTCCGCATGCCGTCGGGCCTGTCGCACCGGTGCGACAGGCCCGACGACATACCCCTGCGCGGGTAGCGCCCGTACCGGGGCGTGTACGTCGTACGCTCCGGTACGGGCGTCAGGCCGCGATCTCGATCCGGACGTGATCGCCGACGACCAGCCGGTGACGTGCCTCGCCCCGGCCCCCGGGCGCCACGCTGGCCCCCCGGCCGATCAACGAGCCGTGCAACCCGGCGACCGTGAGTATCGAGGCGTCGTCCAGGACGATGGAGTCCGAGAGCCGGGACTCCCGCACCGTGCAGTGCTGGCCGATGGAGGTGAAGGGCCCGATCTCGCTGTCCTCCACGACCGTTCCCGCACCGATCGCCACCGGCCCGACGATCCGTGAGCGAATCACCCGGGCGCCTTCCCCGATCACCACACCGCCCACCAGTTCGCTGTCCGGCCCCACCTCGCCCGACACCCGGGACACGAGTCGTCCGAGCATCCGGCGGTTGCACTCCAGGACGTCCTCGACGCGCCCGGTGTCCTTCCAGTACCCCCCGAAGCGCTCCGCCTCCACCCGGGCCCCGTGTTCCAGGAGCCACTGGAGGGCGTCGGTGATCTCCAGTTCCCCGCGGGCACTCGGTGCGATCGCGTCGACCGCCCGGTGCACCTCCGCGGTGAAGAAGTACACACCGATCGCCGCCAGGTCGCTGCGCGGCTCGCTGGGCTTCTCCACCAGACGCCGCACCTGCCCCGCGGCATCCAGTTCGATCACGCCGAAGGCCCTCGGGTCGCGCACCTGGCGCACGATGATCGACGCGGCGGGGCGGCACTCGGCGAACTTCCGGGCGTGCGCCGAGAGGTCCCCGTCGAGCATGATGTCACCCAGGTACAGAACGAAGTCGTCGCCGGCGAGATAGTCGCGCGCCAGTCGTACGCAGTGGGCGATACCCAAGGGCCGCTCCTGGCGAATGTAGGTGATCCTCAGACCGAAACGGCTGCCGTTCCCGATCGCCTTGATTATTTCTTGGGCCCAGTCGCCCACGATCATTCCGACATCGGTGATACCGAGGCCGCGAATATTCTCCAGAACGTATTCCAGGACCGGCTTCCCGGCGATCGGAACAAGCTGCTTCGGCATGGCGTAACTGATCGGGCGCAGACGGGTCCCCGAACCGCCCGAGAGTACAAGTGCCTTCATTCTGTTCCGCCCTTCAGCGCAATCACTGAAATGTCTGGTCACTGTAGACCGCACCGCACGGGCGACGCTTCTCACAGAGTGCCCACGACTTCGCAATCCCGGAGATGCGCGGTGCACCGACTGCAAGGAGGATTCCAGCAAAAGCGGGGTGACCACTTACCGATCGACGGAAGAAGGAGACTCGGTGGACGTGGCAACGCAGTACGACGTCATCGTGGTGGGCGGCGGTCCGGCGGGCTCGACCGTGTCCACGCTCGTCCGCAGGAGGGGCCACCGCGTGCTCCAGTTGGAGAAGGAGACGTTTCCTCGTTACCAGATCGGCGAGTCCCTCCTCCCCGCGACCGTCCACGGCATCGCGCACCTGCTCGGCGTCGGCGAGAAGCTGAAGGAAGCCGCCTTCACCATCAAGCACGGCGGGACGTTCAAGTGGGGGGCGAACCCCGAACCGTGGACGTTCGACTTCGCGGTCTCCCGCCGCATGCCCGGCCCGACGGGATACGCCTACCAGGTCGAACGCATGAAGTTCGACAAGATCCTCCTCGACAACGCCCGCGAGCAGGGGGTGGAGGTACGGGAGAACAGCGACGTCCTCGACGTGCTCAAGGGCGAGGACGGCCGGGTTCGGGGGGTGCGCTACCGGGACGCCGAGGGCCGTGAGCACGAGGTGCACAGCCGCTACGTGGTCGACGCCTCCGGCAACACCGGCGGGCTGTACAAGACGTCGGGGGCGAAACGCGAGTACTCGCCCTTCTTCCGCAATCTCGCCCTGTTCGGCTACTTCAACGGCGGCAAGCGGTTGCCCAAGCCGAGCAGCGGGAACATCTTCACCTGCGCGTTCGAGAACGGCTGGTTCTGGTACATCCCCCTCACCTCCGAACTGACCAGCGTCGGCGCGGTGGTGAACCAGGGCTCGGCGAAGCTGGTGCAGGGCGATCCCGAGAAGGCGATGGCGTCGTTCATCGCGTCCTGCCCCGAGATCGAGGAGATGCTCTCCGACGCGACCCGGGTCACTGACGGCCCCTACGGGCAGATGCGGGTCCGCAAGGACTGGTCGTACTGCAACACGAGGTTCTGGGCGCCGGGTATGGCCCTGGTCGGGGACGCCGCATGCTTCGTGGACCCGGTCTTCTCCTCCGGGGTGCACCTCGCCACCTACAGCGGCCTGCTCGCCGCCCGCTCGCTCAACTCCTGCCTGGACGGGACGGTCGACGAGGCCAGCGCGTTCGAGGAGTTCGAGGCCCGTTACCGGCTGGAGTACGGCCGGTTCTACGAGTTCCTCGTCGGCTTCTACGACATGCACCACTCCGAGGACTCCTACTTCTGGCAGGCCCGGAAGATATCCAACACCGCTGATTCCGACCTGGAGTCGTTCGTCGAGCTCATCGGCGGGGTCTCCTCCGACGAGTTCGCCGACGCGGCGCGGGCCAAACAGCGGTTCACCGAGGCCGCGGACGAGATGGCCGCGATGGTGCACACCTCCGAGGACGACCCCGAGCAGCCGCACGGCGCCGTGCCGGGCAAGGTGGTGGGCCGGCTCATGGAGCAGGGAGCAGCCCTCCAGGCCCGCGCCCTGCTCGGTGACGAGGCGGGGGCCGAGCGGCCGGTCAGGCAGGGGGGACTGGCCGCATCGACGGACGGCCTGGGCTGGGTCCCCCACGTCCAACCCTGACAGCGCGACGGCCCTCGCCACCACTGAGCCACAGGGCGGGGAGCCGCTGATCGTCTTCCTGCTCCAGGGCGGCGTACCTCTCGTCCGCGTCCATGGCCTGGGCCGGCCGGCCGCGCCGCGCCCATCGGCCTGCCGCCCCAGGCCCGCGAGCTGTCCGCAGGGTGCTGCACGGCCCGGCCGTGTTCGGCTGTGCTCGGCCAGGTCCTGCCGGGCCTCTCCGCCCGGCTCCTCCCCGCGGACGTCTCCCGGGCGCACCTGCCCGACGCCTTCTGCCGGTTCGGGGTCCTGCTGCCGGTGGCCAACACCGGGGCCCGGTTCCGATGATCGCCAGGACGCTCGCGGACCTGAGCATGACGCACCGCCACGTCGGCCGGTTGCTCATCGCGGCGGCCGGCTCCCCGTCTCGGTCGTCACCGTCGAAGTGGCCGTCGTCGTCCTGTACGGAGCGCCGACCACCGCGGCCGGGACGGAAGCGCTGCTCGGGGCGTTCGTCGCCGGAGTCACCCCGCTGCAGCGAACCGTCCGTCTCAGGCCGCTCGATGGCCAAGTCAGCACGGAAGGAGAAGACCACGGGCGCTCCCTGAGTACATGCTGGGTGGTTACCGTCCCGCCGGATCGATCGGCGGGACGGTACTCACGTACGGAACCAAGAGGAGAACTCTGTGAGTGTCACCGACTCCACCCCCGGCGCTAACACGGCATCCGAACAGGGAGACGGCATCCGTATCGTCGGCGCGCGGATCCACAACCTCAAGGATGTCTCGCTGACCATCCCCCGCGACCGGATCACGGTCTTCACGGGGGTCTCGGGATCGGGCAAGTCGTCGATCGTCTTTGACACCGTGGCCGTGGAGGCGCAGCGACAGCTGAACTCCACCTTCAGCTGGTACATCCGCAACCAGCTCCCGAAGTACGAACGGCCGCAGGCCGAGGCGATCGAGAACCTCACCACTCCGGTGATCGTCGATCAGAAGCCGGTAGGAGGCAACGCCCGCTCGACCGTCGGCACCATGACCGACATCCAGCCCATGATCCGTGCCCTGTTCGCCCGGTTCGGCACGGCGGAGGGCCAGGAACCGGGGTCGGCCACCGTCTCCTCGTTCTCGTTCAACGACCCCCAGGGCATGTGCCCCGGCTGTGACGGACTGGGCCAGAGCATCACCCTCGACCTGGACAAGATGCTGGACCGGTCGAAATCCCTGGACGACGGCGCGGTCCTCTTCCCCGAGTACAAGGTGGGCAGCCCCGACTGGCAGATCTGGGCGAAGTCCGGCCGGCTGGACCCTGCCAAGCCGATCGCCCAGTACAGCGCGGAGGAACTGGACACGCTGCTGCGCGGCACCGGCGGCAAGGTCACGCTGAAGACCAAGAGCACCGAGTTCCAGACGAACTACGAGGGTCTGGCCGACCGCTTCGAGCGGCTCAACCTCAAGCGCGACCTCAGCGCACTGAGCGACCGCAAGCGCGAGGTCGTCGAACGGTTCGTCACGGACGGCGTCTGCCCGTCGTGCCGGGGCGCACGGCTCAACGCCGCCGCGCTCGACGTCCGGATCGGCGGGAAGAGCATCGCCGACTACTCGGGCATGGAGGTGGCGGACCTGACCGACGTACTCGCCGGCATCGAGCAGCCGGCGGCGGCCCCGCTCGCCGCGGCCGCACGCACGGCACTGCTGCGGATCGTATCCATCGGGCTCGGCTACCTGACCCTGGACCGGCCCACGGCCGGCCTCTCCGGGGGAGAAGGACAGCGGCTGAAGATGGTCCGCCACCTCGGCAGCGGCCTGACCGGACTGACGTACATCTTCGACGAGCCGAGCATCGGACTGCACCCGCGCGACGTGGGGCGGCTCAACGAACTACTGCGCGCGCTGCGTGACAAGGGGAACACCGTGCTGGTCGTCGAGCACGACCCGGACGTCATGGAGATCGCCGACCACATCGTCGACGTCGGCCCGGGTGCCGGGGTGCACGGGGGCCAGATCGTGTTCGAGGGATCCTACGCCGAGCTGCGGAGTGCCGAGACCCGGACCGGCGAGGCGCTGCGGCGGGGAGCGCGTGTCAAGGACGACGTACGGAAGCCCACCGGGGAACTGACCGTCGAGAACGCCGACCTGCACAACCTGAAGCAGGTCTCCGTCGCCGTACCCACCGGTGTGCTGACCGCGGTGACCGGCGTGGCGGGATCCGGCAAGAGCAGCCTGATCGCTGACGTCTTCATGCGGACCTACCCCGACGCCGTCTTCGTCGACCAGTCCGCGATCGCCGCCTCCTCCCGCTCCACACCGGTTTCCTACCTCGGACTCATGGACCCGCTGCGCAAACTGTTCGCCAAGGAGACCGGTGCGAACGCCTCGCTGTTCAGCTTCAACTCGAAGGGCTCGTGCGACGAGTGCCAGGGCCGCGGGGTCATCATCACCGAGCTCGCCTTCATGGACCCGGTGACCACGCACTGCGGCGTCTGCGAGGGCCGCCGCTTCAAGCCCGAGGTCCTTGAGCACAAGCTGCGCGGCAAGTCCGTCGCGGACGTACTGGAGCTGCCCGCCGACCAGGCGGTCGAGTTCTTCACCGAGAAGACGATGCTGCCCAAGCTGCGCGCACTCGTCGACGTCGGCCTCGGATACCTCACCCTGGGCCAGCCTCTCTCCAGCCTCTCCGGCGGCGAGCTGCAGCGCATCAAGCTCGCCGACCAGCTGCACCGCACCGGCGCGGTGTACGTGCTGGACGAGCCCACCACCGGGCTCCACATGTCGGACGTGGAGACCCTGGTGGCGTTGCTGGAGGGTCTCGTCGAGGCGGGCAACACGGTCGTGGTCATCGAGCACAACCTCGATGTGGTGCAGCAGGCGGACTGGATCATCGACCTCGGTCCTGACGGCGGCCGGGACGGCGGCGAAGTCGTGTTCACCGGTACGCCGAAGGAGCTGCTCGCCGCGGACTCCTCGCTCACCGGCGAGTACCTGCGCCGCCATCTGGAGGCGGCGGCCGGCTGACCTCGATGCCTCTCCCGGGCCTCCCCGGGAGAGGCAGGAGGAGCCCTCGGCCGCCGGCCCCGTTGTGAGGTGCCGGCGACCGGGACCGAGGGTCCTCCCCGGCGGTGGCCTCCGCAGTCCTCAGGCCGTGGATGCCACCGCGGCCTGCGCGCGGGTATAGGCGTCGAGCAGTCGCTGCGCCTTCACGGCGGCGTCCCCGAAGGTCTTGACCGGCTCCGCCCCCTTGCTCAGGATCTCGTCCATCGCTCCCGTGATGACGTCGTTGATGCCCGCGAAGTCGCCGAGGAGCGCACCGAGTGCTGCCGGCGAGCGATCGGAGGCCTTCAACTGCTCCCCGGCCACTCGCTGCTGTGGGCGCCGGTCGAACCACCCTGACCGTTCCAGCAGGTCCAGGGCGGCCCCGGTCACCGGCACGAAGCCGTTGGTGCGGTGCCAGTCCGCGGCGTTCGCCGGGCCGATCAGGTACTGCATCAACGCGAGCGCCCCGTCCTCCGTCGCCTTGTCGAGCCCGGCGGCGAGCCACAGCGAGTCGCCCGAAACGGGCTGACCGGCGTAGGGGGCATGAGCGTTCCTGGGCAGCGGGAACACCGCGACCTCGAAGCCCGACTGCGCCCCGGCCTGGATGAGCTCCCGGGCAGCCTTGGAGGAGTCGAAGGTGAACGCGACCCGCTGCTGCACAAAGGCCTCGAAGGCACCGCCCCAGTCCGACGTGCCACCGGTGTAGAGGTAGTGCCCGTCCTCCTGGAGGAGCGCCCACCAGCGGACCCAGTCGAGCATCTGCTCGGATGCGATGTCGACGGTACGGGCCGGTCCGGAGCGGCCGTTGTCCCGGTCGGCCAGCAAACCGTTCTGCAGGGCGATCGCCTGCTGGAACACCCAGCCGTCGTTCGCCCAGGTGATGCCGTGCCCGGGAGCGTCCTCCGTCCCGGCCAGAGCCTCACAGGCTCCCACCACCTCGTCCCAGGTCCTGGGGAGTTCTGTGACCCCGGCCCGCCGCAGGAGGGTGGTGTTGGCGTAGCAGAGCATCGTGGTCACCGTGAGAGGAAGCGAGACCAGTTCTCCGTCGAAGGAGTAGGAGTCCCTCACCGTCGCGTCGAGGTCATCCACCACCACGGGCTCGCCGAGTATCTCGCTACGCCCCGCGAGAGCGGCCCCGACCGAGGTGAACAGCGGTGTTCCGTCCGCTCGTCGGGCGTCGCGTGCCAATTGACTGTCGGTGGTGTAGTACCCCGCGACGTGCGGAGCACGGCCCTCGCCCGCGGCCTGGGCCACGAGGCCCGGCATGGTCCAGAAATCATGGCCGGTGATGTCGATGCGGTACTCGGGATGGGCCCGCTCGAACTCGGCGGCACGCTCGCGCAGGGGAGCGAGGAAGTCACGGCCGTCATAGGTGGGAAAGGGGTAGTCCGCCAGCCAGACGTCCAAGACGATCCGCTCGTCCTCCAGCTGCTCCGGGCCCTGACTGTCCTTCGATTCTGGAGCCTGCAAGGTCTGCCTCCTGAGTGTGAGCGGACGGTGGATAGGGGTCAGAGACATCGTCGATTCCCCTCCGGCCCGGGGCATCTTCTTCCATGCGGAATCCGAGGTCTTTCGACGGGGCTGGGCAGGCCGATGAGGTCAAGGCCAGGACCTGCCACACCCGCGGAAATGATCAAGCCCAACGGTCGCAAGTCCCACCCCCACCCCCACCTTCGTCCTGGCAGCCGAAGAACGATCGGCCCGAATCCCGGCCCGGCTCCCGAGGGGAGGTGGGTTCCTGCCCTTCCGGGCCCCTCCGCTCCACCACGTGGGGCCCTGCGAGCACACTTCCCGCTCCCCCTCCGGCGCCCCCACGCGGGAATCAGCGCTACGGCGGCCCGCACCAGTGCGAGCCCCGGTCGCGGGTACACGCCCCACGACGGTACTGCCCCGTCCGGTGCACGCCGAAGGAGGAGAGGTCGCGGCCATGAGCTCGCCACTGACCGACAGCGACCTCGTCCACGAAGCGAACGTGGTGTGGCTCGAAGACCCGGAGACCCTCGACCACGTCCGCCAGGCACTGGAGAAACCCCCTGCGCAGGAACAAACCGCGCTACGCCCGAGCCGACCGCGTGATCGGCCGCGTCGGCCCGGTGCCGACGCCGACCCTGACAGCGGTCCGTACCGGCGCCGCGTGTCCTCGTTGGGGCCTCCCGCGCACGACTGCCCTTGTCGAACCGACCCGGGTGGTACTCCATGTTTCCCTGTCCTCGGGCAGGCCCTCATCCGGCGCCGGAGTCTCTCGGAGCCGACCTGCCAAGGAAGGGCTGGAGGAGGCCGAAGACGACTTACCTGTTGTGTGGCTTCGGCAGACTGCGAGGACGAGGAACTCCCACCACTACGAGGAGAGGCACTCACATGCCGCGGATTCCCGTCCACACCATCGACAGCGCGCCCGCAGCCGGCGGAGAGATCCTGCGCCGCCTGGAGAAGCGCTTCGGGAGGGTGCTCAACATCCATGGAGGGATGGCCCATTCCCCCGTGGTCCTGGCGGCCTACGCGGCCATCACCGGTGCGATCGCCGAGCACGGCACCTTCGACGCCCGCACGCGCGAGGCGATAGCTCTGGCCGTGGGCGCGGTCGACGCGTGCTCGTACTGCCAGTCGGCGCACACGGTATCGGCGAAGTACGCGGGTCTCACGGTGGAAGAGACCGTGGCGATCCGCCGCGGTGAGGCCGGCGACGACGCGAAGCTCGCAGCCCTGGTCCAGGTCGCGAGGGAGATCGCCGGCGAGATCGGCGAGGCTTCCGACGCGGCCTGGGACGAGGCCGTGGCCCAGGGCTGGACGGACACCGAGCTGGCTGAGGTGTTCGTCCATGTGGCAGTGAACCTCTACACCAACTACTTCAACCACTACGCCCGCACAGAGCTCGACATCGACGCCGCTCCGGGTATCGACGACTGATCCCGCCGGCCGAGTGCTCGCGTCCGGCTCCGGGGCCTCGCGGTTCCGGAGCCGGCACGCAGACCGGCCCCACGGTCGCCCATCACGGCCTCAACGCCCCGGAGGTTCGGGTATCGTCTGCGCCACGATCGTGGACGTCCTCTGTCCAGGCATCCGCTGTGCGTGTGATTTCCTTTACCACACAAGCAAGTTGACCAGCTGCCAGTACGCGGCCCGGCGCAGGACTGCTTGTCCGGGCGCCCTCGTTCAGCAGGAGGCCACATGAGTCGAACGGGTGTGCGCCCCAGGGTTCTCGTCGTAGGTGCGGGCCTGGCCGGTACCGCGACAGCGATCCGGCTGCTCCACTTCGCGCGAAGCCCCTTGGAGATCGTTCTGTTGGAGCGGCGCCCCGACTACCGCTCGGCAGGGGTCGCCTACCACCGTGATGGTAACCCCTGGGACCACGTCTTCAACATCCAGGCCGGCCGGATGTCCGTGTTCCGGGAGGATGTCCTCGACTTCGTCCACTGGGCCAACCAGGAGGCCGACCGCCGGGACTGGCCGCAGCGCTGGGCCGCGCAGAAGTTCACCGAACAGGGCCCGGCCCCCCGCCGCCTCTTCCAGGACTACCTCGACAACCGCCTGGCCGAAGCCACAAGGGAGTCCTGTCCCGGCGTCGTCCTCGTCGAGGCGGACGGCGAGGCGCTCGACATGCAGAAGTGCGACCGAGGCTTCGAGGTGACCCTCGGTGGCTTCGCCGCGTACGGAATCGAAGGCCTGCGGCCCGGACCTCTCCCGGACACGCGGGTACTCCAAGCGGATCACGTCGTCCTCGCCACCGGGCTCGAACTCAAGGAACCACCCTTCGCGGCCGAGGCCGCAGGACACCCCGCCTTCGTACGGAACCCGTACTCCGCGAGCGGAATCCGCAGGATCCTCCAGGCGCCGCCCGACGCGACCGTGGCCATCGTCGGATCGGTACTGAGCGCGTACGACTCGGCGGGCCTGTTACTGCGCAACGGACACACCGGGCGGATCCACCTCGTCTCCAAGTCCGGGACGATCTTCCGCACCTACCCTGGCACCCACGAACACGGCGTGCTGCGCCTGCCCCGACCCGATACTCTGCTGGAGACCTACCGCAACCGCGAAGAATTCCTCGCCCGGGTCAGAGCCGCATGGCAGACAGCCTGCGCGACGGTCCGCGAACAGCACCCCGACGTCGCCTCCGTGATTCTCTCCGAGCGAGTGGCCAAGGCGTGGGAGCCCTATCTCCCCGAGGTCATCGAACGCATCCCGACGGACGAACTGCGGTGTCTGCTGGATGAGTTCGCCACCAGCATCGCAGCCCTGCGTGTCGGTGCGGTGGAGTACACGATGGCGGTCATCGAGCGCGCGATGCGCCCCCAGGACGGGCGGGTGGAACTGATCGTCGGAAGGGTGCAGGCGATCACGCCCGCGCAGTCGGGGCGTTTGCTCATCTCGGTGGCGGCGCAGCACGAGCGACACAACGTCGAAGCCGACCTGGTGGTGTCCAATTTCGGCAGGGAGTTCGACTACGAGAAGGTGGGACAGTCACTCTGGCGAAACCTTCTCCGGAAGGGCATCGCGGTCCCGCACGAGCGTACCGGGCGCGGCCTGGAGGTCGATGTATGCGGAACTCTGCTGGACGCCGTCGGCCGACCAGCGGGCCCGGTCTCCACGGTCGGCGTGCTGCGGGAGGGGGACGAGATCGTCCGGCACGGCCGAACCGGCGCGTTCGCGTTCAACCTCGCCGCCATCAAGAACCACTCGGTCTCCGTTGCCGCGCACGTGATCGAGCAGCTTGAACTGCGGCTGGACGGCCTGGACGACATCGCGGCCCGGCATCCTCGCTACCACAGCTATGTCAGCAACCCGGAGGAAGCGGACCGGGCGGCGCTGGAGGAGTCTGTGCTACTGGAGGTTCGGAGGCTGGCCACGCGTGGACGGAGGGAGAGAGAGGCGCTCGACTCGCGTGTGAACGCGCGCCTCCGATCCCTGCGTGGTCTTCCGGCGATTCCGGCCGGAATCGCCCGGCGCAAACGTCTGATGAGGGCGGCCGTCAACCGGGTGGCTGTGGAAAGGCTCAACGACGTCTCCGTGACACCACGGCAGCTGCGTCGACAACTGGGAATAGGGAACGCTGAGAATCCGGAGGGTTAGTTGAACGGGAACGGGCGACGGATTCTGGGATTTCTGCTGGCCGGCGGCACCGAGAGCGTGCTGCAGGGCACCTGTAACCGAACAAGAAGTCCACGCGAGGGAACCATACTCGTCGCCCCTGCTCTCGAAGCCGGGCTGTACGACGCCATCGTGGCCGCGCGCGCGGTGGTGTGCGGCTCGGGCGGGCTCACCGGTCATATGCAGTCCTTGTGCCGAGGCAGAGGGATACCTGTGCTCCGCGTCGACGAAGCGGACCTTGCCGACCTGGTCGGTGAGGTGACGCTGTACTTGGAAAGCGCGTCGATCATCGTCGGGGCGGACGCGCCCGCACAGCTGGAGGCCGACGTTCCCACCCTGGACGACCTCGGTTCGGTGTGCGCGGTCATCGCGGACCTGCAGGACATCGACGCCATCAACTCCTGCGGACCGAACGCCGGACGCGTCGAGTCCTTCTTCATCCGTGAGGAGTTCCTCTGTCTCGCCCTGGGCCTGAGCCCGCTCGACGCCATGGCCGACGGTCCCGCCGGGATCACCGCCTACGGGCAGGCCGTCGGAGAGCGGCTCTGCGGCTTCGTCGAGGCGCTCCTGCCCGGCCAGCGGCTGGTCCTGCGCATGCTCGATCTGCGCTCGGACCACGCGGCCGACGTCACCGCGACCGCACCCGTCGCGGTCGAGCCCAACCCGGAGATGGGCATGCACGGAGCGCGCTGGCTGCTCGGCTCTGCCGCCTACCGCGATGCCCTGCACTCCGTGCTGGCAACCCTGCGCGAACGCCTCGGCGCCGATGCCGACCGTGTGGAGCTCTCGGTCCCGTTCGTCAGCGACGAGACGGAGTTCACTCGGCTCAGAGCCCATCTCGGCTTACCCGCCGACGCGCCTCTGTCCGCGTTCATCGAAACCCCTTCCGCGGTCCATGCCACCGCGGCGATGTGTGCTGCGGGCGTCAGCGAACTGTTCGTGGGTATCAAGGACTTGGTGCAGTTCTACCTCGCCGCGGATCGGGGCAACCACTTGGTCGCCAACTCCTACCGCACCCGTCACCCGGCGGTTCTGGACGGGGTGCGCAGGGTCGTGGAGTCCGCCCGCGACGCAGGCACTCCGGTACGGGTCTTCTCCCTGGCGGCGGACCTCGACCACTACCTCAAGAACCTGCCGACGCCCGACGGCTACATGATGTGTACCGCCGAGCTCCAGCAGATGCTCCTGCCGCCCCACTCCGGGAACTGAGTACAGCAGCGAGGGGCCCGGGCCGGGGCCCAAGGCCGGGCAGTCGACGTTTCCGCAGGTCACGCAAGCCATTCGAGAGATTCCCGACGCAGAACAACGGAGCTCGTTGGTGGAGGCGGTCGGCCAGGACGGCTTGTACGTGGGGAGCCGCGCTGCCGTTTCACCATGTCCCGCCGGCCGCGGTGATGTCCATCACTCGTACGGTCACCGCGGCCGCGGGCCGGTTCGTGCCCGGGTATCCGGGCGAGTTGGCGGCGGTGGTGCCGTTCGAGCTGGTCGACGCGGCCCTGGCGGGGACCCGCTCCGTGCGGATTGCGTGATCCTCCTTCGCGGGTCGGGATCTGCTTCCTGCTCGCGATGTGTCTGTCTGAAATTTTCCCCGTGATCCTGGTACTACAGTCGGAGATCTTGTGACCGTGTCCTGTCATCCTCGTTGACCGGGCATGATGACGGGTGTGACGGCTGAGCAGATAGCCGGATGGGACGCGGAACTGTCCGATCTGACCGGTTCGTTGGGGCGGTTGTTCAACCGGCCCGAGACGCGGGTGGTGTTCACGCAGTATGTCGAGGGGCTGCTGGCGGAGCTGCCGAAGAAGAACGGCTGGACGCTGGCGGAACGGGCCGGGCATGTGACGCCGGACCGGATGCAGTGGCTGCTCAACGGTTCGGTCTGGAGCGCCGACCAGCTCCGCGACGCGGTGCGCGACTACGTGATCAAGTACCTCGGCGACGCGGAGGCGTCGCTGGTCATCGACGATACCCAGGCGCAGAAGAAGGGCACCAAGTCCGTCGGGGTGGCCTTCCAGCACTGCGGGCTGACCGGTGATGTCCGCAATTGCCAGACCATGGTCATGCTCACCTATACCGCCCCGGGCGGACACGCCTTCATCGACCGCCGCCTCTACCTGCCCGAGGAGTGGACGAGCGACCCGGACCGCTGCCGTGAGTCCGTTCGTCGCCCACTCCTGCCGCACGCTCATCGAGGCACGCAAGCCCCGGCACACCTGACGCGCGCACCGGCCCGCGGATCAGCTGCCTTGGCTGATGCCGCGGACCGGTGCGTTGCGCTGTCGGCCGGTCCGCTCTCATGCGAGGGCGACCAGGTCCCGGTATTCCTCGCTCCACAGGTCCTCCTGCGCGTCCGGGAGGAGCAGGACGCGGTCGGGGTGCAGGGCGTTGAGGGCGCCTTCGTCGTGGGTGACCATGACGATGGCGCCCGGGTAGGTGTCCATCGCGGCCAGGACCTCGTGGCGGGAGGCGGGGTCGAGGTTGTTGGTGGGCTCGTCCAGCAGGAGCACGTTCGCACCGCTGTGGACCCGCCCCGCCAGGGCGAGGCGGGTCTTCTCTCCGCCGGAGAGCACTCCGGCGCGTTTGCCGGCGTCGTCCCCGCTGAACAGGAATGCCCCGAGCACCCGGCGTACCTCGCCGTCGGTGAGGTGGGGTGCGGCGGCGGCCAGGTTCTCCCGGACCGTGCGAGTGGCATCGAGGGTCTCGTGCGCCTGGGCGAAGTAGCCCAGGCGCAGGCCGTGCCCGTGCACCACCCGCCCGCTGTCGGGCGTTTCCTGACCGGCCAGCAGGCGCAGCAGGGTGGTCTTGCCGGCGCCGTTCAGGCCGAGGATCACCAGCCGGCTGCCCCGGTCGACGGCCAGGTCCACGCCGGTCAGCACCCGGTGGTCGCCGTAGGTCGGTCTTGTTCAGGCTGACGGCTGCGAGGAGTGTCCGTCCGCACTGGGCGGGTTCCGGGAGCCGGATCCTGGCGACCTTGTCCGTACGCCGCGCGTACGGGATCGGACCGTGCCCTGCCGCGTCCGCGCTTCGGGACAGGCGCGCGGGCCGACCGGCGGGGCAGTGGCCAAGGCTCCGCGGTTCGCCGCCGGGAACACCAGGGGCTGGAATGCCGCGAGGACCGGGAGTACCCGTGTGAGGCCTGCGAGGGCCGCGCATGGACACTCCCGGACCCGACTCCGAGGGGCACCGGTCGCCGGCCGTGCGAGAGGCATGGGAACGAAAGCCTCCGGGCCGCTGCTGTGGCGGGAGCGGTGCGGGCGGAAAGGTCCGGTGCGGCGCACCCTCGGTGTGCCGGCGTGAACGGCCCGGTTTCTGCCCGGCGCCGGATGGCCGAAGCGCCGCCCATCGGCTCAGGGGCGTGGCCACGACGGGGGCTGAATCGCGCTGTGGGAGCGACGATGCTGCACCACAACTGGTAGGCAGCGCCTCGGTCGTCCAGTCCGTGTAGTGGTCTTGTGGCGTTCGGTAGTGCCTGGTTAGGATTCAGACCTTTTCAAGTTCCTTGTCATTCCTGCAATTTCTGTACGAATGGTGAACGACTTTCGGTTGTCTGTTGCCACGTTCGGAGAGGGGGAACGTCGATGGCGGAGACACCGGCATACCGGGCAAGCGGCGGCCCAGCCTCCGGGCAGACGGCCGATCCGCGCGCCGCGCCCCGCGACGTACGCCTCTTCTGGTGGGCGAGCAGCGCCGACGCCCTCGGGAGCCAGACGTCGGGCATCGTGCTTCCGTTGCTGTTGCTCTCACTGGGGTACTCGCCCGCAGCGGTCGGTGTCATCGCGAGTACGTCCGCGGCTCTGGGAATAGTGTTCGGCCCGTTGGCGGCAGTCCCGGCCGACCGGGGCGCCCGTAAGACGGTCATGCTGTGGTCCGCGTGGGCGGCCTCGCTCGCCATGGCCTGTGTGGCGGTCGCGGTCGCCATGGGCCGGCCGCCGCTGGTCCTGCTGCTCTGCGCCGTGCTGGTGGAACGCTTCTGCACCGCCGTTCACGACGCTGCGGCGCGCGGCACGGTGGCCATGATCTGCCCACCGGAGGGCTACCCCCGCCTGGTGGCGCGGCTGGAGGTGGGAGACCGCACCGCGACGGTGCTCGGGCCGGTACTCGGCGGTGTGCTGTACCAGGTGGGCCGCGCATGGCCCTTCGTCGCCGATGCCCTCTCCTATGCGGTGGCCGCGGTCTGTATCCGTTTCATGCGTGCCGATCTGCGTGTTCCCCGCGCTGCGGAGACCGGCACCTCGGCGCCCGCCACGAACCCGGGCGCACCGAACGGGCAGGCGGGAGACGCGGTGCCGCCCGGCCGTCCTCGCGGTGACCGGGGGCACCCTCGGCGGCGTCATACGGCCCTCCTCGAGGAAATCGGCGCCGGGCTGGTCCTGGTAAGCGCCTCCGCACCGCTCCGCCTGGTCCTGCTGTGGACCGCCACTGTGAACGGGACGCTGACCGCCCTCTACCTCGGATTGCTGTTCTCACTCCGACATGACGGACACGGCGGCGCTGCGATCGGCCTGGTGCTGGCTGTTTCCGGGGTGGCGGGCATCGCGGGCGCGCTGGTGGCTCCCGCGCTGGCACGGCGACTCGGTGCGGCGCGCATCGTCCTCGCCGTGACGTGGCTGCTCGTCCCGCTCACCGGAGGGCTGGCCGCAGCCCGTTCGCCCTGGACCTTCGCCGTACTGCTGGGCGCGGTCTGCCTGATCCTGCCCGGTGCCACGGTCGTGCTTCAGTCCCGGGCCATCGCCACCACGCCGGCCCCACTCCAGGCCCGCGCCGGGGCGGTGCTCGCCACAGCTGCGGGCGGCGCCGCGGCACTGGGGCCCGCGGCGGCCGGGCTGCTCGCGGCACGGGTAGGTGCGGCCGGACCGGCCCTGGGCTGCGCGACGGCGCTCACCGCCCTCGCCCTGTACACGAGTCGGATCCACCCACGCGCACTCGCGACTACCGGGAGTGCCTCGTGACGGCCCCGCCGCCCCGCTACCGGGTCTTCCGGGCCGCGCTGCCAGAGGTGTGCGCGACGGATCCACTCCGGATGGTCTTCACCGCCGACGCGGGGGGCCGCTGCGAGGTCTTCACCTGGGACGCCGAGACCGCCGTCGCGCGACAGGTGACCGATCGCCCGACGGGGACCTTTCACGGATCCATCGACGCTGACGCCCACGTGTGGTGGTTCGAGGAGGATACCCATGGTGTGGGCCGCTGGATGTTCCAGCCGTTCGGCGGCGGACCCGCACGGGAGGGCCTGCAGAGTGTTCCCGCCGGTCGCGCGCACGGCCTGGGCACCGACCGTTCCGGAACTGTCGCGGTCGCCCTCGGCGACGGCGGCACCACCACCGTGTACGCCGGCCCGCGCGGCGGCGAGGCCCGCGCGGTGACCCGCCTGTCCCACCATGCGACGCTGACCGGCATCTCTGCCTCCGGTGATCTGATCGCCGTCGGCGCGCAGGCCCGCTCCCCGCACGCCGTCACCGTGTTACGCACCGACGGCACCCGTTGTGCCGTGCTGTCCGAGGACGGCGGAGCTCTGTGGTCCCTCGGGTTCGCGCCCGGACCCGGGCGACAGGACCTGCTGCTGGTACGGGAGTCGCACGGAAGGTACCTCCTCGCGACCTGGCGGCCGGGGCAGCTGCTGGTCACGCACCCGTGGTGCACGTTCGAGACGGAGATCACCGCACGCTGGTGCCCGGACGGCCACTCCGTGCTGATCCGCCAGGACCGGCACGGGCGGAGCATCCTGCACCGTGCCGACCTCGCCGCCCGCACGCTGACCGTACTGCCCACCCCTCCCGGCACTCTGCTGGACGCGGCGGAGCACGTGAACGGTGACGTGCACACCCTGTGGACCACCACCACCGCCCCGCCGCGCACGGCCTCTACGGCCGGTACCCCTCTGCCCTGCCTCCCAGACCTGCCGGTGCGCGTACCCGGTCTAGTTCGGGACCTGTGGACACCGGGGACGGACGGGCCCGTGCACACCCTTTTCACCCTGCCCGAGGGAATGTCCGGCCCCATGCCCGTGGTGTTCCTCGTCCACGGGGGCCCCGCCGACCACGACCGCGACGCCTACGACGGGACCGTGCACTCGCTGGTGGCCTCCGGGTTCGCCGTCGCCCGCGTCAACTACCGGGGCTCCACCGGGTACGGACCGGTGTGGCGCGGGGCGATGACCGCGGGTGTCGGACTCACCCAGGTCACGGACCTCGCCTCGGTCCGCGCGGACCTGGTCGCACGCGGCTGGGTGGACCCGCGGCGAACGGCGCTGTGGGGCACGTCCTGGGGCGGCTATCTCACTCTGCTGGCATTGGGGACGCGGCCCGGACTGTGGCAGGCGGGGGTCGCCGTGAAACCGGTCGCCCACCTCACCCGTGCGCACGCGACCACCACGCCCGCGCTTCGAGCCCTGGACGAGCGTCTCTTCGGAGGCACGCCGCGGAGCCTTCCCGGGCGATACGCGCGCAGTTCGCCCCACACCTACGTCCCGCACCTCGACGCGCCGCTGCTGCTGGTCGCTGCGCGCCACGACGCGAAGTGCCCGCCCGGCCAGGTCCAGGAGTACCTGGACGCTCTGACTGCCCATGGCAAGCGGCACGAGGCGCTCTGGTTGGATACCGGCCACGACGGATACGACGGCCGGGACCACGTCGATGTGCTGCGCAGCGCCGTCGTCTTCCTCGACCGTGAACTGCGCGGCGGTCCGAGCACCGCCCCCACAGCACCCCCCGTCACCCGGCAGGGGGAGTCCCGCCGGTCGGAGAACTGTTCCCGACCGGCCACGGGCCGCACACCGCAGAACCCGACAGAAAGGAATCCCGATCATGCAGAAGGACATCATCAACAACGACCCGCTCGCGGGTGACGAGGAGAACCGTAAGCCGGGCATCGGCGTCACGGTGACGATCCCGTTCCGCAACGCCGACGAGGCGGAGGACCAGGAGTAGTCCCGACAGGGCCGGCCCGAGCCACGGGCCGGCCCTCCCCTGCACGGAATCCGCGAAGCCCGCTGACGCCCGCGCGTCTGACGCCCCGCCCGTTCCTGCCCGCCGCCGTGTCACTGCCGAGGAGCCCCATGCGTGTTCTGCTGGTCAATATGCCCTGGTCACCCATCGACCTTCCGTCACTGGCCCTGGGAATTCTCAAGCGCAGCGTCGACGAGCGCGTTCCCGATGCCACGGCGACGGTGCTCCACGCCAACCTGGAGTTCACCGACTGGATCACAGAACGCACCGAGTTCACGGCCGAGGACTACGAGTACTACGCCCTCTCGTCGTACTTCATGGGATGCGGCGACTGGGTATTCTCCTCAGCCCTCTACGACGACCCGTCGTGGCGCGAGGCTGAGTTCACACAGGTGATGCGTTCCCGCCTGAAGAAGTCGCGCATGAAGATGTCCCACGAACTCCACCGACTGGCACCGGACTTCGTAGCCGAGATCGCCCAGAAGATCGTCGACGAGGCACCCGATGTCGTCGGGTTCACCTCCACGTTCCAGCAGAACACCGCGGCACTGGCAGCCGCCAAGCAGGTGAAGAGGCTCGCGCCGCACATCACGACGGTGATCGGCGGCGCCAACTGCGACGCCGAACAAGGCGCGGCGCTGCACCGCAATTTCTCCTTCGTCGACCACGTCGTACGGGGCGAGGGAGAATCAGCCTTCCCGCAGTTGATCAGTGCCCTCACCACGGGGGGCGATCTCTTCGAGGTCCCCGGACTCTGCCACCGGCCGGGCGGCGGGGTGAGCACCGCGAATCCCATGGCCACGAGCCCGCTGCCGCCCTCGACCATCCTCCCCCCCGACTACAGCGGATACTTCGAGCGTCTGGCCGCGTCCGTGGCCCGCAACTGGGTCGAGCCCAAACTCGTCGTCGAAGGGGCGCGCGGCTGCTGGTGGGGAGAGAAGCACCACTGCACCTTCTGCGGGCTCAACGGCTCCTTCATGCAGTTCCGCAGCAAGAGTCCCGACGTCTTCTACGACGAGATCATGGGCCTGGCCCGCGAGCACCGCGTACTCGACATGTACGTCGTCGACAACATCCTCGACATGGGCTACCTGGCCACGGTGCTCCCACGGATCATCGACAGCGGGTACGACCTACGACTTCACATAGAGATTAAGGCCAACATGCGGCGAAACCAGCTGCGCACGCTGTCCGACGCCGGCCTCATCTACGTGCAACCGGGCATCGAGAGCCTCAACAACAGGGTCCTGGACCTGATGGACAAGGGGGTCAGCGGCTGCCAGAACGTCCGAATGCTCCGGGACGGAGCGGAGACGGGGCTGTCCGTCTCATGGAACTACCTCCACGGCTTCCCGGGAGAAAGAGCCGAGGACTACGAGGGCGTTGTCGGCCAGATCCCGGCCCTGGAACACCTCGATCCGCCCGTCGACCTCTCCGCCCGGATCGCAATCGAGCGCTTCAGCCCGTACTTCAACCGGCCTGAGCTGGGGTTCTCGGGGCTCAGACCCGAGGAGCACTACCGCTTCACCTACGACCTGCCGGAGGAGGAGCTGTACGACCTCGCCTATGTCTTCGAGGCGCCCGAACGCGGCATCGGCGAGGACACTGTGTCCACTCTCAACGACGCCCTGGCACTCTGGAAGAAGCACCACACGGACTCCCGCCTCACTCAGGCCGACCTCGGTGACCGCATCGTCCTCGTCAGCAGGCGCCGCGCCTTCGACTGGCATGCGATGGAACTTACCGACCCCTTCGAGATCACGCTGTTCCGCCTCCTCGACCAGCCGCACGCCGCGGCGGCACTCCTCCGCAAGGCGGCGAGCCGGGTACCCGGACACACTGCCACCGAGGCGGACGTCGAGCGGCTGCTGGCCCACTGGCTGGAGCTCGGGCTGCTCTTCACCGACGGCGGCCAGTACGTGCACCTCGCTCCTTCCGCCGTGAACGAGGACCTTCTGCGCCTGGACTTCATGCGCCACACACACGCGTCCGCCGCATCCGTCCACGAGCCCGCCACCGAACCCGGCCGCGGCACGGACACCAGCGCCCGCCAGGAACGCGACACCGTGCCGTCCTGACGGCCTCCCGCCCGTTTCCAGCGCGCCCGACGACCCGGAGAGACCCGCCATGGACTCAGCCCTCGACACCGCCCCGCACAGTCTGCGCCTCTCAGTCTGGCGGGACTACGACGAAGCCGCCTGCGCTCTGCCCGGAATGTTCCTGGGCGACCTCGAGCTGACCGGCCCGGTGGCGCCCGAGAGCGAACGGCTCTGGGAACTCGGCGCCCGCCGGGTCGTCCTGCCCGACGCAGTGGACCTCACTGCAGTGCGGGACCTCGCCGACGCGCAGCGCACCGTGCGGGCGCTCAGTCTCGTGCGCGACCTCACCGCCCGCGCCGTGCTCGTCGAGTGGGATCTGCGGTTGGACCCGGCCCGACCGGAGGACTGGCAGATCCTCAGCCACCTCCAGCCGCCGCGGACCCTGCACGGCGCTTCCGACCCGCAGGCTGCGCTCACCACGTGGCGCAACGGTCACTACCTGGGGAAGTGCCTGTGGCGGAACGGCCCCGGCTTCCTGCAGATCCGTGACCGCCGCTGGGGCAACCTCCAGCGCTTCACCGCGGATGAGCCGCACTACCGCCGCGCCATCGAGGAGCTTGCCTACGGAGCACTCCGACAGTCCGTCTCGAAGGACGCCTTGGACGACTTCACCGGCGAGAGGCTCGTCCTGCACCTCGGTCCGCTGGCCTGGTGGGTCCCCTATCGGGTGCGCCGGTGGATCCAGGAGGCGATGGCGATCTGACCCTGAGCCTCGATCCACCGCGGAACGGTCGGGCTGTGGACAGAGAAATGAGAAGAGGTGCCCGCTGACCTGGGAAGATGAGAGCTCTCTACGCTTCCATCCGGCCCAACCAGCAAGGCACCTCTGAAGTGAAAGTCTTCCATAGCCCGGCGCGGGTGTTCGCCGCGTTCGACGAGCCGAATCTGATCGCCCACGCCGGGCTTGTTCCGGCGGTCCGGCTGGCCGAGCGGTGCGGTCTGCCGGCCCTGGTGGCCGAGAAGGTCAAGCTGGTCGGTGCGAAGAACGGCGCCGGCACGGCCGCCAACGCGAAGGTGATGAGCGTCGTGGGCGGCATGGCCGCCGGCGCCGACTCCATCGACGATCTGGACGTGCTGCGGCGCGGCGGGCTGCCGAAGCTCTTCAGCGGGGTGCGGGCGCCGTCCACGCTGGGCACCTTCCTACGCGCTTTCACCTGGGGACACGTACGACAGCTTCAGTCCGCGACACGCGCGTTCACCTGCAATCTGGCCGCGCACACCGGCCTGGTCCCGAAGGGTGACGAAGTGGTGTTCGTGGACATCGACTCCAAGGTCAAGCAGGTCTACGGCCCGGCCAAGCAGGGTGCCTCCTTCGGCTATACCAAGGTCCGCGGCCTGCACTTCCAGATCGTCACCGTCAAGACCACCACCTGCGCGCCGGTCATCGTCGCCACTCGCCTGCGCAAGGGCTCGGTGAACCGCCCCGGGTTCGGTAGAGATCTCAGTTTGGGGTTGTGACCTGGGGTTTCGTGGTTGGGCCTTGTCCCCGAGTGGTGGACACCTCTGAGCCCGGCAGGGGCCGGGTAGGAGGGATCTCTTATGGTGATGAAGGTCTACTCGCCCGAGTTCAAGGCGGACGCTGTCGCGCTGTACCTGTCGGACCCGAGCCACACCTTCGAGGGCATCGGCAAGGATCTGGGGATCAGCCGCGAGACGCTGCGTAACTGGGTACGGGCTGAACGGGCCCGCCACGGCGGTGGCAGCAGGACGAGCACGAGCACGGAGATGAGCACGGTGGATTCCCCGCCGACGGCCGAAGAGCTTCAGGTCGAGAGCGAGGCCCTGCGCCGGGAGCTGGCGGCAGCGCGCAAGGAGATGCACAAGCTCGCCACCGAACGTGACATTCTCCGCAAGGCGACGAAGTTTTTCGCACAAGAGATGACCTGGTGATCAACCGCTTCCAGTTCATCGAGGACCACCACCGCGCCTGGGGCGTGAAGCGGTTGTGTCACGTGCTGGAGGTCGCGCGCTCCAGTTTCTACAAGTGGCGGGCGGGCCGCGAGGCCCGTGCCACACGCGAGCGGGCCGACGCCGCTCTCGCCGAGCGGATCAGGGCCGTGCACACCGAGTGGGACGGAACCTACGGCCGCCCGAGGATCACCGCCGAGCTGCGCGAGGACGGTGAGCACGTGAACCACAAACGTGTCGGGCGGGTGATGCGGAAGTTCGGTATCGCCGGGCTGCGGCTGCGCAAGCGCCAGGTCACCACGGTGCCCGAACCGTCCGCCACGCCGGTGCCGGATCTGTTGGATCGTGACTTCACCGCGAGTGCGCCGAACACGAAGTACGTCGG
>NZ_NEUE01000306.1 GCF_002910905.1 Streptomyces sp. SM11
CCCGAGCAGGTCCGGAGCGTTGAAGGTCGAGCCGAGCACCAGCCGGGCCGCCGTGCTGTGCGCCGACAGCTCCGCCGGTACGCCGGTGAGCTGGAGGAACTCCACCGCCCAGCTCAGCCCGAGCGCCGTGGAGGCCACCACCACCGGCCGCGCGCGGGGCGCGCAGAAGGCGACGAGGGTGCAGAGCAGCACCGTGTAGAGCGCACTCCCCGCGTACTTGGCGAAGACGCCGTCCGCCCCGGCGCGCACCGCGAGGCCCGCGGTGACGGTGACGACGGCCGCCACCGCCGCGACCGCGCGAACCCTGGACGCGCGGGGCGTGAGCGGACGGCCCCCGGACGCACGGGCCCCTGACGCACGGACCGTGGAGTCGCCGCCGGTGGGCTGCGAGGACCGCTCCCGGCCGGGTCAGCGACGTGCGGTCACCAGGAGCGTCCCGATGTGCCCGGACTCCGGGGCGTCAAGGACCCGGGCGTCGACGTCGCGGAAGCCCGCCCGCTCAAGGAAGCCCGTCCAGCGCCGCGGCGTGTAGCTGTACCGGTAGGTGAACATCGCTTTCCCGGCGAACCCGCCCTTGTACATGCCCTGCGGCCCGTACGCCCCGGGGATCGCGGGCGGGTGTGAGAACGCGAACACCCCGCCTGGCCGGAGCTGCTCCGCGACGAGCGGGAACAGGCGGGCCGGGTCGGTGAACCACGCCGCACCGAAGATCGAGTAGACCGCGTCATAGGTTGCGGTGTCGGCGGCAAGCATCTCCAGCACCTCGCCACAGACGAAGTCGGCCCCGGTGCCGACCCATCGGTCCGTCACCTTCTTCACCATGACCGGGGACAGGTCGATGCCCGTCGCCTTGATCCCGCGCCCTGCGAGGAGAGCGAGAGCCCGGCCGGTACCGCAACCGATCTCCAGCGCCGTCGCCGGATCGCCGAGGACCTCCGGCCCGGGACCGTGCCCGGCATACTGCGTCCAGCAGAAGGCGGGCTCCAAGTCGTCCTTGAACGCGGAGCCGGCGTAGGTGTCCCACAGCTCCGTCTCGGCTGCGATGTCGTGTCGTGCGGGCACAGTGCCTCTCTCGGTGTTGACGGGGAAGGCCCCTGCCCTCCGCGCGGGAGGAGTGCAGGGGCCAGCGTAGGGGCAGGATCCATGGGTCAGTGGCTGTCGGGAACCTTGCTGTCGCACGGGGAGCAGTTCGCCCCGTCGATCGCCCACATCTCGGCGTCGACGTCCCAGCCGTCGGCCGCGAGGAAGTCCGCGGTACGCAGGCACAGGCCGTCAGACCGGCGCTGAATGAACGGGGCGTGGTGCTTGTACAACCCGGCGTTGTGGACCTTGCACATCGCCCAGTAGACGGGGGTGTCGAGGATGAGCTGGTGCACACCGATGTCGACGAGCTTCCCGACACCCAGGTGGGCGTCCGGGTTCTCCATGGCGCACACGGTGTACGCCACGGCCTGGCCGAGGATCCGCTCCGCCATGTTGCGGACCATGGTGTTGTCCCGGAGGAGCAGGGCGATCTCCCGCTCCCACAGGGGGCCGCCGTCCATGACGTTCACCGTCAGGTGCTCGATGTGCGGCGCCACGGCGTTGAGGATCTGCTCCGGGTCACTGGTACGGGCGAGGGTGGGCGGCTGAGCTGCGATGGTCATCCTGTCCTCCGTCGATCGTCGGGTGGTGCGATGGAGCCCGCACCCCGGCCGCGCGGCGACCGCAGCGCGACCGAGGGCGGGAGTCTGTTCGGGCCTGGCGTCGGGCGTCAGATCGCTTCTGCGGCCTTCCGGAGCGCGGCAACACTCGCCGGCACGTCGTGGCTCAGCCGGACCGTCTGGTGAGGCAGTACGGCGAGCCGGGCCGACACCTCATCCCGAGCGCTCCGCCGCCCGCCACCGTCCACCCCCCCGGCCAGCTCGAAGATGTCGGGGTAGCGATCCTCCGTGCGACCGCTCATGAAGTCGTCGTCCCCCAGCGCCTGCACCGCACCGCCGACCACATCGGGCGAGGACTCGGCGTCGACCCGAGGGAAGAGGAGCCCAGCCGCGCGACCCCCCGTAGCCAGCTCGACCCCGAACAGGCTCGTGAACTGGTCCGGGAATACCTGGACCTTCTTCTCCCGCCTCTTCTCGTCTTCCCACAGCGGCGTGAAGTCGCCGGCGAGGAGCGCCGTCGTCACCGCGTCGTGCTGCGTCGGGTGGAAGGCTCCGCCCTTTTTGACGTGGCCACGCGCAGCGGCACCCCACCCCAGCGAGGCCAGCAGGCCGAGGCCGACAGCAGCGGCAGACGGCCACGGCACCACTTCCACACCGCGCGTGCCGGTGGGCCGGACCAGTACCCGGTCGTTGGCCAGGAGCTGCCAACCGGACGAGGCAAGCAGCAGAGCCGTCGTGGTCTTCCCTGCGCCCTTCCCGCCGAACGCGAGAAGCGCCGCCCCGTCCTCCGGGCGTACGACCGCCGAGGAGTGGAGCACCGCCCACCCGTCGCGCAGGAGTTGCCCCCGGAAGACCTCGCGGGCCAGGCGCGCGGCTGCGAGAGAGAGTTCCATCACGCCGATACCGGTGAGCGTGAGGCGGCCGGAAGCGGGGCTGCTGCGGTACGCGATCGCTTCGTCCGGCGATGTCGCGATGATGTCCTCACCGTCCCGGGCGACGAGCATCCGGTGCCGCGCGTACTCGACCTCTGCCGTGTGCCGCCCGTCGTGGACCAGTAGGGTCAGCGCCGCGTACGCCTCCGGGTCGACGTCCGCGACGAGGACAGCACCCGCGTACACCGTGGCGGCCTCCACCGGGGACGAGTTCCACCACTGGCCGAAGTACCGGGCCGACCAGTCCGTCACCTCCGCCCGGTTGCTCATGACGGTGACAGCTGCAGCAGCGGCCTCCAGCCGGGTAGCGGTGATCATGCGGGGTTCCTCTCGGTCGGGGCAGGCAGATGGGTGTAGGCGTCGCGGAGGCTGCTGGCCGCAGAGTCCAGGCACAGACGCTCGTGACGAGTGAGTGAGGGAAGGCACTGGGCGGCCACACCCCCGGTGAAGTGCATCGGGATGCCGAGCCACACGTCCCCGTACGGGACGGACAGCTCCTCGATGCCGTCGACCAGGCCGAGGACTTTGCGGAGTGTCGACAGCACGGCACCGGCGGGACCGCAGCGCGTGCGGCCGATCCCGGCCCGGATCAGCGCCGGCCGCTGTTGGAGTTCTTCCACGATCGCGCGGGCAAGGGCTGTCACCGGGTGGCCGTCCACGGTTGTGGTGGACAGGCACGGCACCGCACGGTCGCCGTGCTCTCCGATCACGTGGCCCTCGACCCGTCCCGGGGTGACCTGGGCGTACTGGGCCAGGAGTAGCCGGTACCGGGCCGAGTCGAGGTTCGATCCGATCCCGTAGACTCGAACGCACCCGGACACTCGGGCGAAGCGCCGGGCCATCAGGTCCACCGGGTTGGTGACAACGAGGACGGCGCCCTGATACCCGTGCAGTTCCTTGGCCAGGGTAGCGATCGCGGGTGCGTTCGCCGTAGCGCCGCCGCGGCGTATGTCCCGGGCGTTGGTGTTCGTGAAGTCGGTGCGCAGGGTGACCACGACGGCGTCGCACCCGTGGAGATCCGCGGTGTCGCCGGCCTCGACCTGAGTGCGCGACCGGGCGGACACGGCCAGGTCCTGGAGATCGGCGACCAACCCGCGTGTCTGCTCCTCCCGCCGGGACACGACGACGAGCCGCTCGGCAAGCTCCGCCGGTACCAGGCCGGTTGCCAGCGCCTGACCGACCGCGCCCGCGCCGACGACTCCCACCACCGGCCCGGTCACCGCAGGTCCAGCGTGGTGTGCTCGACCTCGTTGAAAATGGCGTCGATCAGGCCGAGCCCCGCCATCGACCCGATGAGGAGGCCGCTGACCCGGTCGACGACCGTCGCGATCCGGCGCCCATTCGACATCAGCGTCCGCTGATGGGCCGAAAGGGGAAAGCCGGACGGTGCGCTCAGGCACGACGTCAGGTAGTTCGTGGTGTCCATCAGCCACAGGACCATGACCTCGCGCAGCCGATCGGCCCGATCCGTCTTGGCCAGGCCTGCGAATTGTCGGCTCAGGGCGTCCAACACCCCCTGCGTGATCTGCTGTTCGGCGCGCAGCTCGTGGTGACACAGGGCCAGCATCAGAGTTCGGCCGCAGAGCTTCGCCACGTCGGGCTGCGGTCCGGCCGCCCACTGGAGCGCCGGGTCGATGAAGGTCAGCCGGTGGCTGCTGAGATAGACGTGCTCGGGCTTGAGGTCCCCGAACACAGCAGTCCGCTGCCGGGCAGGGAGCGCGGCCGTAAGCCGCAGCAGCTGGCGTACCGAGCTCTCGACCAGGCCGACGACCGCCAGGCGCTCATCCTCCTGGAGCCCGCTGTCCCGGCCGAGGTCGGCGACGTACCCGGCTACGGCCGGGCCTTTGAACTTCCGGAAGAACACATCCACGATGTTGCGCTCGTTTATCGGCCACGCTCCCCGCAGATACCGCGCCCCCAGGTCGCCGTGCAGCTCCTTCAGCGACAGCAGGACCGAGTCCAGTAAGGCGGCCGTGTCCCAGGGGCGCGCGGTGATCTCCTCCGCAACCGTCGTCCCCGGCACCGCCTTGGTGAACAAGACGCCTGCGCGCAACGCAGCGGCCTCACACACCCGGGGCCGGCCCAGCCACCGCAGGAACTCCAGGTGCTGGTACTCCCGTCGCGCCACCAAGTCGGCGCTCTTGGTGTACGGATGCTGCGCCTCCAGGATCTCGTCCCACGTGCCTCGCGCGCCGCCCAGGGTGCCGGTAAGGACGCCGTGGCCCTGGCTGATCAGGGTGGCGAGCGGCTGCGGGTCGCACAGCGCCCCGGAGTCCTCCAGGGGCAGCACCCACCAAGCAGAACCCTGATCGGGGCGGACGTTCCCCGGAGCCGGGACCTCCAGCGCCGCCTTGCGGCTGTGCGCCATCGAGCCGGGAACGCTCCACGCCATGGCCACGGACCCCGGAACCAAGGCGACGTAGCCGCCCTCGCGGCCGAACATCTGCTCGGCGTAGAAAACCGGCCCACCGCCCAGGCGTGTCCGCAGCGGCTCCACACACTTGACCGGATCGTCCAGGAGGAGCGCGGCGTGCACCACGGCGGCCCGAACGATGACTGCGCCGAACAGCACGCCGGGCGTCAGGAACGTGGTGCCGCCTTCGGCCCAGTCGGCCCATGCCGCCCGGACCGACGAAGCCGCCCCCAGCAGCCAGTGCTCGCCGGTGAGAGTCTGCTCCCGCGCCGGAGAGAAGCCCTTTCCAGTCAGTTCAGTCATCGCGTCAACTCCGCGATACGGAGATGAGTACTTTCACGCACGGCGACTCCTAGTCAGTCGTCGCCCCGGGCAGGCGGGCGTCACCGCTCCCAGGGCCCTGACGTCCGAGAGTCCCTTGACTGCGAGTGCCCCGCCTGCCCATCGCGGGTGTACCCATGATGGGTACACCCCGTGGGTGTCCCCCGTGCACAGTGGGACGAGCAGGCAGGAGAGCCGCATGACCTACCAGCCGCCGACAGCTCTACCGCGCGACCTCATTGACCAGGAAAAGATGCACCGCGCGCTGATAAGTCACGACTTCGGGGCGGTGTTCCGTCTCGCGCGCGAGCACGCGGGCATCTCGTACTCCAAGATCGCCACGGAGTGCGACATCAAGCCGAATCGCGTGGGAGAACTCGCAAAGGGCCGCGGGCGCATCACGACCTTCGAGAAGATCGCCCAGATCGCCGACGCCTTACGCGTCCCGGGGCACGTGCTCGGTTTGGCTCCCCGTCCCTGGGAGGCGGACTCTCCTGGTCATTCCAGTGAAGAGATCGGACCGCACATGCGACGTCGAACCATCCTCCAGGCAGCCACTGCCACCGGCCTCGCCGCAGCGCTCCCCGCCCTGCACCACCCGGAGCCACCGAGCCGAATCACCCCGGCCTACGTCGAGGAGCTGCGCGCGCGGGCAGCCCGCCTCCGGCGCCTCGACATCTACCTCGGCGGCGGTGACACCTACCGCGTGTACCTCGCGGAGGTCCAACGCACCAAGTCCCTTCTACGCGCGGCCGTTTTCACCGACGATGCCCGCCAGAGAGCGACGGCGCTCCTTGCCGAGCAGGCACAGCAGGCGGGATGGTCCGCATTCGACGGCGGCCGTACCCGGGAAGCCGTGGACCTGTACGAGGAAAGCCGCGACCTCGCACAGGAGGCCCGGGACTCGGACCTCTACGGCAACGCGCTCGCGTTCCTCGCCTACAAGATCGGGCCCGACGACCGACAGGCCGCCGTCGCCGTCGCAGAGGCTTCCTGTGCCACGATCACGGCGCGCACCCCGTCCACCGTCCGCGCGCTGCTGCACGAGCGCCATGCCTGGGCCTGTGCCGTCAACGGCCAGATCGGGGGCACCGAGCGTGCACTGGAGGCGGCCCGCGATGCCCTCGACAGCACGCCGAAGGACGAGCCCCAGCCCGACTGGGCGGCCTGGGTCGACCACATCGAGCTGGACATCATGACCGGCCGCTGCTGGACGGAGCTTCGACGACCGCTCCGCGCCGTCCCGGCCCTCACCCGCGCGCTCGGCCAGTACAGCGACGACAACGCGCGCGACAAGTCCCTCTATCTGTCTTGGCTGGCTCAGGCCTACCTCACCGCCGACGAGGTCGATGTGGCCGCGCGGCACGTCGGACGCGCTGCCGCCCTTGCCCGTGGGGTCGCATCTCAACGCCCGGCGCAGCGTCTCGTGCCGCTGATCAATCACCTGCGCCCGCACGCCAGCCTCCCCGCAGTGCGTGAACTCCTGGAAGGCACAGCCGCCTAGGGACGGGCCACCGACTTCCGGATCCACGTCAGACACCGGTCGGCGCCGGCCGTGATGGGCACGGCGCAGACCTCCGGGTTATCCCACGGATGCGCCTCCAGGAGGTACGCCTCCAGCTCCGGGTACCGGTCAGCGGTCGTCTTCAGCAGCAGCTGCCACTCCTCGCCGGTGCCGAACTCCTCCAAGTGCCAGAACACGCTCGTCACGGGACCGACGATCTGGGCCCCTGCCGCCAGCCGCTGCTGAACTGCGGGGCCCGCAAGGGCAACTGCCTGCTCACGAGTCGGTGTTGCTGTCGACACCTGCACACATTCAGTCATGGTCCCGAGCGTATCGACCCGCGTCAGCCGGTGGCGGCCAGCCGCGGGATCATTGGGTAGGGCCACATCCAGGTCAGGAGCGTTTCTTGCGTTTCGATCATGCTTCGGACAGCCCACCTCGTGAATGTTCGAGACTAACGCGTAGCGAGCCGCCGGACCCCCGCGTGGACGGCCCAGGCCGCCGCCGCGCCCACCGCGTACCCGAGCAGGTCCGGAGCGTTGAAGGTCGAGCCGAGCACCAGCCGGGCCGCCGTGCTGTGCGCCGACAGCTCCGCCGGTACGCCGGTGAGCTGGAGGAACTCCACCGCCCAGCTCAGCCCGAGCGCCGTGGAGGCCACCACCACCGGCCGCGCGCGGGGCGCGCAGAAGGCGACGAGGGTGCAGAGCAGCACCGTGTAGAGCGCACTCCCCGCGTACTTGGCGAAGACGCCGTCCGCCCCGGCGCGCACCGCGAGGCCCGCGGTGACGGTGACGACGGCCGCCACCGCCGCGACCGCGCGAACCCTGGACGCGCGGGGCGTGAGCGGACGGCCCCCGGACGCACGGGCCCCTGACGCACGGACCGTGGAGTCGCCGCCGGTGGGCTGCGAGGACCGCTCCCGAAGCCTCATACGAGCCCGATCCTCTTGAGCTGCCGGATCGGCCGGGCCACCAACAACACCGCCACCACTCCTATGTTGATCACGGCCGCCGCCACCAGCAGCTCCGGCGCCCCGACCGCCTCGGCCACCGGGCCCGCCAGGGCGCGGCCCGCCGCGACCATCAGGAGCGAGCCCGCCACATCGTAGGCGTGCAGGCGGTTCAGGGCCTCCGGCGGGACGTGTGTCTGGACCGTCGTGGACCACATCACCAGCCAGAACGCGGCCGACCCGCCCGCCAGCAACTGCCCGGCCGCCAGCACCGGCACCGGCATCCCGAGCGCCAGCACCACCAGGCTCACCGCCACCAGCGGCAACGCGGTCGCCCCCGCCGCCAGCGGGTGCGACGGGCGCAGCCGCAGGGCGAGGAGACCGCCGACGACGCTGCCCGCCCCGTTCACCGCCATCAGCATCCCGTACGACCCCGAGCCGTGCGCCTCGGTGACCAGGACGGCGGTCAGCGGGAGCATCGGGCCGAGGACCGCGAAGCCGTACACCGTCCAGACCGCGATCACGCCCCACAGCCAGGACCGGGCCCGGAACTCCCGCCACCCGCCGACCAGTTCGGCGGCGAACGTGCCGCGTACCGCGTCTTCGTGCGGGGCCGGGGCCAGCCGCATCAGGAAGAGGCAGGCACCGGAGACCGCGAAGGTCGCCGCGTTCGCCGCGTAGACGGCCCCGGCACTGGCGAGGCCGACGAGCGCCCCGGCGAAGGCGGGCCCGGCCATGGCCATCAGCGCCTCGGCGACCCGCAGGACGGCGTTGGCGCGCTGGACGTCGGTGGAGACGCGCGGCACAGTCGAGGCGACCCCGGGCTGGAAGAGCGCCGCGCCGACGCCGGCCACCGAGCTGAGGACGTACACCGCCCACAGCGGCGGGTTGCCGGTCGCGAAGGTCACGGCCAGCACCGAGGCGCCGATCAGGCGCAGCGCGTCAGCGATGATCATCATGCGGCGCGGGGTGAACCGGTCGGCGAGCACCCCGCCGAACAGGACGAACACCGCCAGCGGCCCCATCCAGGCGGCGAGCGCGAAGCCGACCGAGGAGGCGGGCCGCCCCGCGCCCAGCAGCCCGGCGGTCAGGGCCACCGGGATCATGCCGTCGCCGAAGAGGGCGACCGTACGGGCCACAAAGAAGTAGCGGAAGTTACGGTTCCAGAGCCCCGCGGGACCGGGGGCGGCACCGAAGGAGGACCCGACGCCCAGGCCCGCCCCGGCGGGACCGCCCGGTCCGCCCCGTCCGCCCGGGTCGAGCGGGGGAAGGACCGGGAGGGCCGGGACCGGGTTCGGGGGCGGGGTCGTACGGGTGTCGCGCGCGGCGTCGGGAATGGACGCGCGCTCTGTCGGCCTCTCCATCACGTCGCTAACCTGTACCAGCTCGTGGTCTATACCACTACAGGATTTCCCTGTGATCCCGAGGAGGCCGTCGTGCCACACCGCGTCGTCGTTCTGGCCCTCGACGGGCTGCTCCCCTTCGAGCTGGGCATTCCGCAGCGGATCTTCGGCCGTGCCCTCGGCACGGAGACGGGCGGCAGGGGCGGGAAGCTGTACGACGTGGTGACCTGCTCGGTCCGCCCGCCGGGCCCGGTGCGGACCGACGCGGACTTCTCCGTCCTCGTGGAGCACGGCCCGGAGGCGCTCGCCACCGCCGACACGGTGGTCGTCCCCGCCCCCTACGAGCTGGGCCCGGTCTTCGAGGAGGGCCGGCTCACCGAGGAGCTGGCCGCCGCGCTCGCCCTGGTCCGGCCCGGCACCCGGATGGTCTCCATCTGCACCGGCAGTTACGTCCTGGCTGCCGCCGGATACCTCGACGGCCGCCCCGCCACCACGCACTGGTCATCCGCCGACCACTTCCAGCGGACCTTCCCGCAGGTCCGCGTCGACCCGGACGTCCTGTTCATCGACGACGGCGACGTCCTCACCTCCGCCGGGGTCGCCGCCGGGATCGACCTCTGCCTGCACCTGGTGCGGCGCGACCACGGAACGGCCGTCGCGAACGAGATCGCCCGCCGCACGGTCGTGCCCCCGCACCGGGACGGCGGGCAGGCGCAGTACATCCACCGCCCCGTCCCCGAGCCGCAGTTCGCGACCACCACCGGCGCCCGCGCCTGGGCGCTGGCCCGTCTCGACCGGCCGATCCTGTTGCGGGACATGGCGGAGCACGAGGCGATGAGCGTACGGACGTTCACGCGCCGCTTCCGCGAGGAGGTCGGGATCAGCCCCGGCCAGTGGCTCACCCAGCAGCGGGTGGAGCGGGCCCGGCATCTGCTGGAGTCGACGGACCTGTCGATCGACCAGGTGGCCAGGGACGCGGGCTTCGGCACGGCGACCTCGCTGCGTCAGCACCTCCAGGCGGCCCTGGGCGTGCCGCCGACGGTCTACCGGCGTACGTTCCGGCCCTCGGCGGACACCGTGTCCTGAGGCCCGGGGCTCCAGTGCCCCGGAGCGACGCCGTGACCCGCGAACAGCTCGACGCGAACGTCACCCACGCCGCCGGGGCCCGCTCCCGCCCCTGCCCCGTGGCCGGCTCAGAAGACCAGGACCCCCCGGGCCACCCGCCCGTGGTGCGCGTCGTCGGCCGCCTTGGCGAAGTCCTCCACCGGGTACGTCTCCGTCACCAGCTCGTCCAGCAGCAGCCGGCCCTCCCGGTAGAGGTCCGCGTACAGGGCGATGTCCCGCTGCGGCCGCGAGGAGCCGTAGCGGCAGCCGAGGATCGACTTGTCCAGGTACATCGAGGAGACCAGGAACGACGCCTCGGCGCTCGCCGCCGGTACGCCCAGCAGCACTGCCTGGCCGTGCCGGTCGAGCAGGTCGACCGCCTGGCGGATCAGCTCGGTGCGGCCGACGCACTCGAAGGCGTGGTCGGCCCCGTCGGGCAGGATGTCCCGCACCCCTTCCGTGCTCGTCAGGAAGTGCGTGGCGCCGAACTGCCGGGCCACCGCCTCCTTCGCCGGGTTGCTGTCGACGGCGACGACGGTGAGCGCACCGGCCAGCCGGGCCCCCTGGAGCACGTTGAGGCCGATGCCCCCGGTGCCGATGACCACGACGGTGTCGCCCCGGTCGACCTTCGCCCGGTTGAGGACCGCTCCGACGCCGGTCAGGACCCCGCAGCCGATCAGGGCCGCCGAGGTGAGGGGCAGGTCGGCGGGGATCTTGACGGCCTGGACGGCGCGCACCACCGTACGTTCCGCGAACGCGGAGTTGGAGGCAAACTGGAACAGCGGCTTCCCGTCCCGCGAGAACGGCCGCCCCGGACGCCCGATCGCCTTGCGGCACATGGTCGGTCTGCCCCGGTCGCACTGGGCGCAGGCCCCGCAGTTGGCGAGGGTGGACAGCGCGACGTGATCACCGGGCCCTACGTGGCCGACGCCCGGCCCGACCGCTTCCACCACGCCCGCGCCCTCGTGGCCGAGCACGACGGGGACCGGGAAGGGGATCGTGCCGTCGATCACCGACAGATCGCTGTGGCAGAGTCCGGCGGCGGCGACCGCCACCAGCACCTCCCCGGGACCCGGATCGCGTATCTCCAGGTCGTCCACGACCTCGGTCCGTGTGCCGTCGAAGACGACGCCTCTCATCTCGGCTCCCTCGGTAGGCCGAGCACCCGCTCGGCGATGATGTTCCGCTGGATCTCGTCGGAGCCGCCGTAGATGGTGTCGGCCCGGCTGAAGAGGAACAGGTGCTGCGCGTCGTCCAGTAGGTACGGATGTTCCGCCGACCAGGGCTCCGGGCCGACGGCTCCCGCCTCGCCCGCGACCTGCACGGCCAGTTCGCCGAGCCGCTGGTGCCAGCCGCCCCACAGCAGCTTCGCCACGCTGGGCGCGCCCGGGTCGCCGGTGGAACCGAGGGTGCGCAGGGCGTGCCGGCGCATGGTGTCCAGCTCCGCCCACTGCCGGACGAGCCGGGCCCTGATGACCGGGTCCTCGGCGGCCCCGCTCGCCACGGCGGCGGCGAGGACCTTCGCCAGCTCCGCCGCGAACCCGGTCTGCTGGGCGAGGGTGGACACCCCTCGCTCCAGGGCGAGGAGGCCCATGGCGACCTGCCAGCCGTTGCCCTCACCGCCGACGGCCTCGGTGGCCCGCGCCCCGTCGAGGAAGACCTCGTTGAACTCGCTGGTCCCCGTCAGCTGCCGGATCGGCCGCACCTCGATCCGGCCCGGCTGGTCCATCTCCACCAGCAGGAACGACAGCCCGTGGTGGCGGGTGGAGCCGGGGTCGGTGCGGGCGAGGACGAAGCACCAGTCGGCGTCCAGGGCGAGCGAGGTCCAGATCTTCTGCCCGGTCACGGCGTACCCGCCGGCCCCGTCCGGTACGGCGGCGGTCCGCACCCCGGCGAGGTCGGAGCCCGCGCCCGGTTCGCTGTACCCCTGGCACCACAGGGTCTCTCCGCGTGCGACGGGGGGCAGGTGGCGGTTCCTCTGCTCCTCGGTGCCGTACGTGATCAGCGTCGGGGCCAGGAGGTTCTCCCCGATGTGCCCCATCCGGGCGGGAGCTCCGGAGCGGGCGTACTCCTCGGCCCAGACGACCTGCTCGGTGAGGGTGGCCCGGCGGTTGCCGTAACGCTCGCCGTCCTTGCCGGGCCAGCCGATTCCGATCCACCCCGCCTGCCCCAGCTCGCGTTCCCACGCGCGGGGGTGGGGGGCGGGGGTGTCGGCGAGGTGGCTTCGCAGCCAGGTGCGCGCCTCGGTACGGAAGTCCATGCTGCCTCCTGATTGTTCCGGGGGCTCCGCCCCCGGGGGCGGTCAGTGGTTCGGCCGGTCGCCCGACCTGGCCGCCGCCGCCATCTCCTCCAGCCGCGCCAGCATCGGCATCGGATCGGCCCCCACCGTCCCGGGCAGGAAGTCCGCGATCCGTTCCGGGGTCCAGGGCCCCTCCCCGTACGCCGCCCGCAACTCCCTCGGCTGGGCCCAGACCGCGATCTTCGGGCCCGCGATCGTGTACACCTGCCCGGTGATCCGCTCCGCCCGCGCCCGATCGCTCAGCAGGTAGACGACCAGCGCCGCCACATCCTCCGGCTCGCCGATCTCCGTCAGCTCCATCGGCACCCCGGCCGACATCCGGGTCCGGGCGACGGGCGCGACCGCGTTCGCCGTGACGCCGTACTTGTGCAGGCCCAGCGCCGCGCTGCGCACCAGCGAGATGATCCCGCCCTTCGCCGCGCTGTAGTTGGCCTGGGAGACGCTGCCCTGGTGGTTGCCGCTGGTGAAGCCGATCAGCGTGCCGCCGCCGTCCTGCTTGCGCATCACCGCCGAGGCGGCCCGGAAGACCGTGAACGTGCCCTTGAGGTGGGTGGCGAGGACGGGGTCCCACTCCTCCTCGGACATGTTGAACAGCATCCGCTCGCGGAGGATCCCGGCCACGCAGACCACCCCGTCGAGCCGGCCGTACTCCGTCAGCGCGGTGTCCACGATCCGCTGCCCGCCCGCCATCGTGGAGATGTCGTCGGCGACCGCGACCGCCTCGCCGCCCGCCGCCCCGATCTCCTTGACGACGGACCGGGCGATCTCGCTGGTCGGTTCGGAGCCCTCGACGGAGACCCCGTAGTCGTTGACGACGACCCGCGCTCCCTGGGCCGCCGCGGCGAGCGCGACCGCCCGCCCGATGCCCCGGCCGGCCCCCGTCACGGCGACCACCCTGCCTGCCAAGAAGTTCCCCATGCCCGGCCCCTTCCCGTGGTTTCTGACGGACCGTTAGATTTTATGGGCAGCCGGATGCTCCGGCACAAGACCCTGGAGGTCCCCATGTCCCTGCCGGCCGGGTTCCACGAGATCGCGAAGCGCGTCAACAACTGGGGCCGCTGGGGCGGGGCCGACGAACTCGGGACGCTCAACCTGATCACCGACGCCGTCGTCCGGGAGGCCGTCGCGACCGTGCGAACCGGCCGCCGGATACCGCTCGCCCTGCCGCTCCAGCAAGACGGGGTACAGAGCGGGCTCATCCCGGGCCGGATCAACCCGCTGCACACGATGGTCCAGATCAACCAGGAGATCTTCGGCCCCGGCACGGTCGCCACCAGCGACGACTCCGTCACGATGGGGCTCCAGGCCGCGACGCACTGGGACGCCCTGCCCCATGTCTCGCACAGCGGGAAGATCTACAACGGCCGTCCGGCGGACACGATCACCGCCCACGACGGGGCCCGGTTCTCCTCGATCGCCGGCGTGGAGCACCTCGTCTCGCGCGGGGTGCTGCTGGACGTGGCCCGCGCCCGGGGGGTGGACCGGCTGCCCGGGGGCCACGCCGTGACGCCGGAGGACCTGGCGGCGGCGGAGGAGTTCGGGGAGGTGACCGTACGGGCCGGGGACATCGTGCTCGTACGGACCGGGCAGGTGCGGGTGGCGCTGGACGGGGACCGGAGCACGTACGGCTATCCGTCGCCGGGGCTTTCGGTGCGCACGCCCGAGTGGTTCCACGCCCGGGATGTGGCCGCCGTCGCCAACGACACCCTGACTTTCGAGATCTTCCCGCCGGAGATCGAGGACCTGTGGATGCCGGTGCACGCGCTGCACCTGGTCGAGATGGGCCTGCTCCAGGGCCAGAACTGGAACCTGGAGGCGCTGTCCGAGGCCTGCGTGGAGGAGGGCCGGCACGCCTTTCTGCTCAGCGCGACGCCGGAGCCGTTCGCCGGGGCCACCGGCTCACCGGTCGCCCCGGTCGCGGTCCTGTGAACGGCGTACGGGAAGGGAGGGGGGCCGACCTCAGGCCAGGTTGGTGAAGAGGCAGGAGGGCGGTTCGCACACCTCGCCGCCCTGGCCGGCGACGACCGAGGGCGTCTCCCGGACCCGCACCGGGCCGCCCCGGTCGACCTCGCACCAGATCTGCTTCCCGGCGCCCTCCGGCAGCCAGCCCCAGCGGTCCGCGAGGCCGTCCACCAGCTCCAGGCCACGGCCGCCCGTGTCGTCGCCCTCCGCGTGCCGCTGGAGCGGCGGGCAGTCGCTGGCGTCCGCGACCTCGACCCGGACGGTCCCGGCCGCGCCGGAAGCCCCGGCCCCGGCCCCGCCGAAGAGCATCCGCAGCACAGCCGGACAGCCCGTGTGGACCACGGCGTTGGTGACCAGCTCCGAGATCAGCAGGATGAGCGTCTCGGCGAGCGGCTCGTCATCCTCTATCCCGGAACCGGCCAGACGCGACCGCGCCCACCTACGGGCCCGCCCCACCTCTGCGGGATCCGGACCGACCTCCAGCTGAACCTGAAGCACCTGCACCGCTCACACCATCCGAACCGGCGGACACATCGCCTCGCGCCTCCTCAGGGTCACGGAACGTGATTCCCTTACGCGACAGCATGGTTGACGTACAGTCACCGCAACAAGCGCTTCGGGCATATTCCAGCGCGAAGGAGTACGCGTGGTGCATACTGCGCGACGCACGCTGCGGGGAGTCGAACAGGAGCGCGCAGAGACCACGAGAAACGCTCTTCGGGCAGGCCCGGCACATCTCCGGCGAGAGCCCTCGCCCCGGACCGGGGCCGCCGCACAGGCCGCCCCCGGATCGCCCGGTTCCAGAACCACTCGCATCCCACGGAGCGTACCCGAGCCGGGCCCCGACTCCACCCGGTGACGAATCACGCAAAGCGCACAAGCCGGTACCGATACCGCGCGGCTGCGCTGAGTCACCCTCCACCCCCTGCTTCCGGGACCCCCCGGCCGGACGCCGCCGAGCCGCCGGGCAGCGGCCGCGCGGCCCCCAGACCGGCGGCCAGGAGCTCCTCCGCCCCGGCCCGGTCGAGCCGGCTCGCGGACCGGAGCCAGGCCCGTTTCAGGTGGAGGTGAACATCTGCCTCCCAGGTGAAGCCCATCCCGCCGTGGATCTGAAGGCAGTCGCGGGCGTTGCGTACGGCCGCCTCGTCGGCGAGCAGTTTGGCCGCGGCGATCTCCACCGGGTCGCCGGTCACGGCGGCCGCGTACACGGCGGCGCGGGCCGGCTCGGTGCGGGCGAGCATGTCGGCGCAGAGATGTTTGACCGCCTGGAACGATCCGATGGGCGATCCGAACTGCTTGCGGTCCCCGGCGTGTTGAACGGCCGTCTCGGTGGTACGGGCGGCGCTGCCGAGCTGTTCGGCAGCAGTGAGAAGCGCCCCCTCGTGGCGGAGTGCGCCGGGGTACGCCTCCGTGGCCGCCGCGAGCCCCGCCACCTGGTGCAGCGGCGTGAGCGGATCCACCGAACGTACGGGCCGGGCGGCGGCGACGAAGGCGCGCAGCGCCTCCCCGGCGAGCGCCTCGGCGCCCACCAGCACCGCGTCCGCCTCCGCCAGGTGCGCCACCGGCAGCTCCCCGTCCACGGCCGTCACCACCGCCTCGCCCTCGGCGGCGCCCTTCACCAGGCCCGCCGCGAGGTGGGTGGCGACCAGGGGGCCCGGCAGCAGGGCCCGGCCCGCCTCCTCGAAGAGCAGCACCGCCTCGGGCAGGCCGAGGCCCACCCCGCCCGCCTCCTCCGGCAGCCGCAGCGCGAAGAACCCGGCCGCGCCCAGTTCCCGCCACAGGGCCCGGTCCAGGGCCCCGCCCCGGTCCACCGCCGACCGCAGCCGGTCCCGGTCGAACACCGCCCCGAGCAGGTCGCGCATGCCGGACCGCAGGGCCCGCTGGTCGTCCGAGAGCTGGAAGTCCACGGTGGCCTCAGCGCCCCTTCGGCAGGCCGAGGATGCGCTCGGCGACGATGTTCCGCTGGATCTGGGAGGTGCCCGCGGCGATCGTGTAGGAGAGGGAGGAGAGCCGGTCCAGGACCCATTCCCGGTCGGTGTCGAACGCGTCCGCCCCCAGCACCTGAGCCGCCGCCTCGTACAGCTCCTGGCGGGCCCCGGAGTAACGCAGCTTGAAGACCGAGCCGCCGGTGCCGGGGACCCCGCCCGTACGCTCCGACTCCGCCACGTTCCACTGCGTGAGCCGCCACAGGGCCCGGAATTCGGCGTTGAGTCCGCCGAGGCGCCGGCGCAGCACCGCGTCGTCCCACTTCCCGTTGCGCCGGGCCTCGTCGGCGAGCGCGTCCAGGGTGCGGCGGCAGGCGACGACCTCGCCGACGAAGGCCGTACCTCGTTCGTAGGAGAGGGTGACCATGGTGACCCGCCAGCCGTCGTTCTCCGCCCCCACGCGATGGGAGACGGGCACCCGGACCTCGTCGAGGAACACCTCCGCGAACTCCGTGGACCCGGCGAGCGTCCGCAGCGGCCGGACCGTGATGCCGGGTGCGTCCATCGGCATCGCCAGCCAGCTGATCCCCCGGTGCTTGGGCGCGGCCGGATCCGTACGCACCAGCAGTTCGCACCAGTCGGCGACCTCGGCGTGCGAGGTCCAGATCTTGCTGCCGCTGATCACGTAGGTGTCACCGTCGCGCACGGCCCGCGTCCGCAGCGCGGCCAGGTCGGAGCCCGCGTCCGGCTCGCTGAACCCCTGGCACCAGATCTCGTCGCCGCGCAGCACCGGCGGCAGCCAGCGGGCCCGCTGCTCCGCCGTGCCCTCGGCGGCGACCGTCGGCCCGGCGTGCAGCAGTCCCACGAAGTTCGCCCCGACGTAGGGGGCGCCGGCCTTCTCCGTCTCCTCCAGGTAGATCAGGTGCTGGGTCGGGGTCGCGCCCCGCCCGCCCGCGTCCACCGGCCAGTGCAGGCCCGCGTACCCGGCGTCGTACAGCATCCGCTGCCAGGCGGTGTCGTACGCCCGGCGCGCGGGCCAGTCGTCGGGCGAGGGCTTCGGGGGCAGGCCGGGGAGCACGGCGGCCAGCCACTCCCGCAGCCGCCGCCGGAACTCCTCCTCGGCTTCCGTGTACGCGAGATCCACGACGCCGCCGCCTACTCGTCCAGGTCCAGGCCGAGCATCCGGATCGCGTTTCCGCGCATCAGTTTGTGGATGGTCTCCTCGTCCAGTCCCTTGACGTGGTCGAGGGCGACCTCCTTGGTGTGCGGGAAGGTCGAATCCACGTGCGGGTAGTCGGTCTCGAAGGTGGCGTTGTCGCGGCCGACGACGTCCAGCGACGCGATGCCGTGCTTGTCGCGGAAGAAGCAGCAGAACATCTGGCGGTAGTAGTACGTGGACGGCGGCTCGGGGATCAGATCGCGCACCCCGCCCCAGGCCCGGTGCTCCTCCCAGACGTCGTCGGCACGCTCCAGGGCGTACGGGATCCACCCCATCTGGCCCTCGCTGTAGGCCAGTTTCAGCGCCGGGAACTTCACCAGCACCCCGCTGAAGAGGAAGTCCATCATCGAGGCCATCGCGTTGTTGAAGGAGAGCGAGGCCTGCACGGCGGGGGGTGCGTCCGGGGAGGCGGCGGGCATCTGGGAGCTGGACCCGATGTGCATGTTGACGACCGTGCCGGTCTCCTGGCAGACCGCGAAGAACGGGTCCCAGTAGCCGGTGTGGATGGACGGGAGGCCCAGATGGGTGGGGATCTCGGAGAAGGTGACCGCGCGCACCCCGCGCGCCGCGTTCCGCCTGATCTCCGCGACGGCCAGGTCGATGTCCCAGAGCGGAACGATGCAGAGCGGGATCAGCCGGCCGCCGCTGTCGCCGCACCACTCCTCGACCATCCAGTCGTTGTAGGCGCGTACGCAGGCGAGGGCGACGTCCTTGTCGTGCGCCTCGGCGAAGGTCTGCCCGCAGAAGCGCGGGAAGGTCGGGAAGCAGAGGGACGCCTCGACGTGGTTGAGGTCCATGTCCTTGAGGCGTTCGGCCGGATCCCAGCAGCCGGGCCGCATCTCGGCCCGTGTGATGCCTTCCAGCGTCATGTCGTCGCGGTCGAAGCCGACGGCGGCGATGTTCCGCTTGTACGGGAACTTCAGGTCCTCGTAGATCCACCAGTCGGTGGCCGGCCCGTCCGGGTCCATGGTGATGACGTACTTCCCGCCGGTGTACGCCAGCTCCCCGATGCCCGCGGTGAGCGGCTGCGGCCCGCGCTCGCGGTACTTCGCGGGCAGCCAGGTGGAGAAGAGGTGTGCGGGCTCGATCACATGGTCGTCGACGCTGACGATCCGAGGCAGTTCCGTCATGGTGTCGTCCCCTCCGGCGCACCCGGCGTGGTCCCGGATGCGGGTTTCTGATGACCCGTCAGATTCGCTTGCGGAACTCAGGCTAGCCCCGCACCCCTGGACCGACAAGGCGCGCAGCCCTACGCTCTCCGCATTATCTGACTGCTCGTCAGTTCGGAGGGACCGCTGTGACCGCCGTGAACGACGTGACCGCATCCGCCCACGCCCTGGGCGCCTCGCGCACCTTCTGGGAGCTGATCGAACGCCGTGCCGCCCTCACCCCCGGCCTGCCGGTCCTGCTCCAGGAGGACCGGACCCTGACCTTCGGCGAGCTGCGGGACCGCGCCGAGCGGGTCGCCGCCGGGCTGTACGGAATGGGCGTGCGGGCAGGCAGCGTGGTGGCCTGGCAGCTGCCGACCCGGCCGGAGACGGCCCTGCTCTCCTTCGCCCTGTCCCGGCTCGGGGCCGTACAGACGCCGGTCATCCCGTTCTACCGGGACCGCGAGGTGCGGTTCGCGCTGCGGGAGTCGGGGGCCGCGTTCTTCGCCGTGCCCGGCGTGTGGCGCGGCTTCGACCACACCACGATGGCCGAGCGGATCACCGCGGAACTCCCCGGCCCGCCGCAGGTCTTCGAGGCGTACGACGTCCTCCCCGACGGCGACCCGTCCGTGCTGCCGCCGCCGCCCGCGCCGTCGTCCGGCACAGAGGTCCGCTGGATCTACTGGACCTCCGGCACCACCTCCGACCCCAAGGGTGTCCTGCACACCGACCGCTCCCTGATCGCGGGCGGCTCCTGCCTCGCCCACGCGCTGAAGCTCTCGGTGCGGGACGTGGGCTCGATGGCGTTCCCGTACGCCCATGTCGCCGGGCCCGACTACACGGTGATGCTGCTGCTGTACGGGTTCCCGGCGGTGATGTTCGAGCAGTTCGCGCTGCCGGACGCGCTGGCGGAGTACCGGCGACACGGGGTGACCGTGGCCGGCGGCTCGACCGCGTTCTACGCGATGTTCCTGGCCGAGCAGCGCAAGGCCCCTGACCGGCCGCTCATCCCGTCCCTCCGCCTCCTCGCGGGCGGCGGTGCGCCGAAGCCGCCGGAGGTCCACCACGCGGTGGTCCGGGAGATGGGGGTCCAGCTCACCCACGGCTACGGCATGACCGAGGTCCCGATGATCACCATGGGCACCCCGGACGACACGGTGGAGAACCTGGCCCTGACCGAGGGGCGGCCGCCGGAGGGGATGGAGATCCGGATCACCGACGAACGGGGCGAGCCGCTCCCGTACGGCGTGGAGGGCGAGGTGCGGCTGCGCGGGGAAGCGGTCTGCCGGGGCTACCTGGACACGGAAGCCTCCGCCGCGGCGTTCGACGCCGCGGGGTTCCTGATCACCGGGGACCTGGGCCGGGTCCAGGAGAGCGGGCATCTCACGCTCACCGGGCGGCTGAAGGACATCATCATCCGCAAGGGCGAGAACATCTCCGCCAAGGAGATCGAGGACCTGCTCCACACCCACCCCGCCGTCGCCGACGCGGCGGTCATCGGGCTGCCCGACCCGGAGCGCGGCGAACGCGTCTGCGCGGTGGTCGAACAACCCCCGGGCGCCCCGCCCCTGACCCTGGCCGCGCTCTCCGCCCATCTGCGGGAAGCGGGCCTGTCCGTCCACAAGGTGCCCGAGCAGCTGGAGGTGGTCGACGCCCTGCCCCGCAACGAGACGCTGCGCAAGGTACTCAAATACAAGCTGCGGGAACGGTTCGGCGGGTGAGACAGGAAAGACGGGAGCGGCATGACGGGAGCCGCGTCACGGGAGCGGCGCACCGCCCCCGTAGCGGGCCGGTTTCCGCCCCCGCAACGCCCGGGACTCCTACGCGTCCGGCTCGATCACCGTGAAGTACACGGCGAACGCCGCCACCACATCGCTCTCCGCGACCCGCCCGTCCCGGTCCGTGTCCAGGCTCTGGGCGGCGATGCCCGCGATCTCGGCACTCGCCCCGAGGACCCGGAGCGCCCGCTCGACCTCCGCCACCGGCGCTCTGCCGTCGTTCCCGCCGTCCGCGACCGCGATGACGGCCCGCAGGAACGGCCGGGCGATCTCGGCGAACCGCTCGGGATTGTCCCGGAGCCGCTTCACCGCCCCGCCCGCGAACTCCTCACGGGTGACCCGCTGGTCCCCGTCCACATCGGCGATCCCCGCCATGCCCTGCCAGAAGGCCTCGGCCCCGGTGTAGAGCGCCTGCCCCTTGTCACAGCGGGCCGTCGTACCGAACTCGGTGAGCAGACGGGCGGCTGCGGCATTGAAATCGGCACGATCGATGTAGCCGTTGCCGTCCTGGTCGAAGGCGGCGAATCGGTGCGCGATCTTTCGCTCGTACTCTGCGCTGTCCATGCGGGGAGCGTACGACGCCCGCAGCGCTCACGTGTCACCGCGCAGCTCCTCCTGTGTGACAACCTCGCATCGGAGCCCACCGCTTCAGGCGCTCAGCGGCCTGCACTCCTCGTCGGTCGCGGTCAGCACGTCCGGGTAGACCTCGAAGAGCCGGCGCACCCCGAGCGCCCCGAGCACCTTGTTGACATGCGAACCGTCCTCCGCTCCCCGGGCCGGGAGGATCAGCCGCAGCCGGCCGCCGCAGGACTTCATCAGCCGGCGCGAGGCGATCAGCACGCCGACGCCGCTGGAGTCGCAGAAGAACACCTCGGACAGATCGAGCACCACATCGTGCTGCCCCTCCGCCACCGCCTCGTGTACGGACTGGCGCACGACGGGTGAAGTCGCCAGATCGAGTTCACCGCTGACGCGCAGCACGGTCCAGAAGCCCTGCTCCGCCTCGTCCACCTTGAGCGTCACGCGACTGGACCTCTCGTTCCGGGGCTCCCGGCAGTCCGGAAGTTTCCGTTCCTCGACGCGGCTGCCCAACCGCACCCCCATGAAACACCGACGCACCCACCGAGGCCCAGGACGTTTCCGGCGGAAAGAAGAACTTCGGCCCGTTTTCGCTGATCAGCGCGGCCGAGGAGGCATCCGGGCCGAGAATCGACTACCGTCGTCGGCCACGCGCCGCGGGAAGAGAGTTGCCACAAAGGCGCGTGCGCCGCACACCCGGCGGACTACATTCGGTCCGCACGGGCACAGGGCGGATCACGGAGCTGGGCGACAGGGCCGGGGCTGGGGGGTTCATGGCGAAGGACACGGCACCCCGCTGGGACCGCCGGATGCAGCAGAGGCTGGCCCGCGGCGAGGCGGCGGCGCTCGGAGAGCTCTACGACCGGTTCGCGGCCCTGGTCCACAGCCAGGCGCACCGGATGCTCGACGACGAGGACGCCGCCGACCTGGTGACCCGCGAGGTCTTCGCCCAGGTCTGGGAGGACCCCGAGGCGTACGACCCGAAGCAGGGCTCGATGCGCTCCTGGGTGGCCCACCTCACCCACCGCCGGTCCGTCCAGCGGCTGCGCCGCGCCGCGACCTCCTCGTACGAGGCGGAGCACGGCGAGGGCACGGCGCCCGACCCGGAGGAGCTGGAGCGGCGGGTGCGCGGCGCCACGGCCGCCGCCCGCGCCGACTACATCGTCTCCTCGATGCCCGTACCGCTGCGGCAGGCCCTGGAACTGGCGTACGTCCAGCGCCGGGACTACCGGCAGACCGCCGCCGATCTCGGAGTCACCGAGGACGAGGCACGCCGCCGGCTGCGGCTGGGGCTGCAGCTGCTCTCCACGGCGAACGCCCGCCCGCCCGAAGGGTCCTCGCCGCCCGGTTACGGACGGGCCCGGTGAACGGCGACGGACGCGCGAACGAGGGCGGCGAGGAGGAAGTGCGCGGTGCCCACCGGATACCGGGCCCGCGCGGGGCGGCGGACGACCTCGGCCTGGAGTCGGTGGCGCTGCCTCCCCTGCCGCCGCCCGGCGGGACCGCCCCCGACGAGGCCGTGCCGGAGCAGTCGCAGCCGCAGTCCGCGTCGGGCGACGTACCGGAGGCACCCGCCCCGGCGCACGGTCGCCCCGGGCCCGCACCCGAGCCCGCACCGGACCCCGCCCCGGAGCCGCTCATGGCCTCCGCCCCGGTCCTCCCCCACCGGGTACTCAAGTCCCTGCTCGGCGCCTGGGCGCTGGCCGCCTGCTCGGCCGGGGAGACCGCCGCCGTGGAGGACCACCTCACCGAGTGCGCGCCGTGCGCGGACGAGGCCCTGCGGCTGCGGGGCGCGGTGGGGCTGCTGCAAACCGACGGCTCCCTGGACCTCGACCCGACGCTGCGGTCCCGGGTGATCGACGGCTGCCTGGGCCGCCGCCCGGCCCGGATCCCGGTACCGGAGTGGGCCGCCCCGTACGACGCCGAGACCGCCCGGCTCGACGCGCTGCTCCGCGACATCGGGGACTCCGAGTGGCACGCGCCGGTGCGCCTGCGGTGGTTCGAGGAGGAGCGCGAGGTCAGCCGCAGGACCACGGTCGCCGGCGTGCTCGGCCACCTGATGGCGGTCGACGGGCTGCTGTCCGCCGCCCTCGGCCTCGACGACCCGCTCGGCGGCGGCGAGGTGCCGCTGGACCCCACCGAGCGCACCGAGTCGTACTGGTCGGCGACGGTCGCGCCGCCCACCCGGGCCGTCCGCGAGCCCTGGCGGGCCCAGAACCACGAGCTGATCCGTACGGCGTCCTTCGCCGGGCGGAACGTCGCCGAGACCTCCGTCTTCTACCGGGCCTTCGCCCTGCCGCTCCAGGACGCACTGCTGGACCGCGCCTTCGAGTGCTGGGTACACGGCGGGGACATCGCCGACGCCGTCGACTACCCGTACCAGGCCCCGTCGGCGGCCCATCTGCACCGGATGATCGACCTGGCGGCCCGGATGCTCCCGGCCGCCCTGGCGGGACGCCGCCGTGCCGGGCTGGCCGGACCGGCGAAGGACCTGGTCGCGGCCGGTGCGCCGGGCCGCTCGGTCCATCTGGAGATCGAGGGCAACGGCGGAGGCGACTGGTACATCGCGCTGGACTCGCCGGCCGCCGTCGGCTCGCCCGACCGCACGGTGGCACAGGTGGCCCTGGACGGGGTCGAGTTCTGCCGGCTCGTCGCGGGCCACATCTCGCCGGTGGAAGCGGCCGCGGGCCAGGAGGGCGACCGCGAGGCCATCCGCGACGTGCTGTTCGCGGCGGCCGCACTCAGCCGGCTGTAGGACCGGCCGGCCATCAGAGGGTGGCCGGCCATCAGAGGGCGGCCGGCCATCAGGGGGCGGCCGCCCAAGGCCTTTCGGCTACGCGAAGATCACTGTACGACGGCCGTTGAGCAGGATGCGCCGCTCCGCGTGCCACTTCACCGCGCGCGCCAGCGCCTGGCACTCCACGTCCCGGCCGATGGCGACGAGCTGGTCGGGCGTCACGTCGTGACCGACGCGCTCGACCTCCTGCTCGATGATCGGGCCCTCGTCGAGGTCGGCGGTGACGTAGTGCGCGGTCGCGCCGATCAGCTTCACGCCGCGCGCGTGCGCCTGGTGGTAGGGCTTGGCGCCCTTGAAGCTCGGCAGGAACGAGTGGTGGATGTTGATGATCCGGCCGCTCAGCTGCTTGCACAGGTCGTCGGAGAGGACCTGCATGTAGCGGGCGAGGACGACCAGCTCGACGTCCTCCTCGCGGACCAGCTCCAGGAGCCGCGCCTCGGCCTCCGGCTTGTTGTCCTTCGTCACCGGGAGGTGCCGGAAGGGGATGCCGTACGAGGCGACGAGGTCGGCGAAGTCCGTGTGGTTGGAGACGACGGCCGCGATCTCGACCGGCAGCGCGCCGGTGCGGGAGCGGAAGAGCAGGTCGTTGAGGCAGTGGCCGAACTTGCTGACCATCAGCACGATCCGCATGCGCTCCGCGGACCGGTGGATCTGCCACTCCATCCGGAAGGCCTCCCCGATCGCGGCGAAGCTGGCACGCAGCTTGTCCACCATCACGGTGGCGTCGGCCGAGAAGTGGACGCGCATGAAGAACAGGCCCGTGTCGTGGTCCCCGAACTGCTGACTGTCCTCGATGTTGCAGCCGGTCATGAAGAGATAGCTCGACACGGCGTGCACGATGCCCTGTTTGTCGGGGCAGGAGAGCGTGAGGACGTACTGCTCGGTCGCGGCGGCGTCCGGGGCGGCGGCGGAGGCGGGGGCGGGCTGCGGCGCGGTCATCCTCGTAGCGTGCCACACCCGCCGGTCGCTAGGCGGCCCTGGTCATGATGCGGATGACGTCCAGCGAGTGCGGCGGTATGTCCGGATCCTCCGCGTCGTTGGTGGCGAGCATCACATGGGCCTCGCGGGCCGCGTGGACGGCCTCGGGCCAGCCGGGGTGCTCCAGATAGGCGGAGACGGGGGCGTCCGCGCCGACCTGGTGCATGATCCGCAGCACCCGAAGGGCGGCGGCGTCCACGGCGGCGGCCTCGGCGGAGTCCCTGAATATGGTGCCGACGTACTTCTCGGCGGACCAGTTGTCGAGCCAGGTGTCCTCGACCAGGCGGTACACGGCGTCGGTGACGTCCCCGTACCCTTCCCGGCCGGCGAGCCAGCACTCGTGGTGGAAGGCGGCGTCGGAGAGCATGTGCAGCGCCGAGCGCACGTTGGTGCGCCAGCGCCACCACGGCATGTCAGTGAGCGGCATGCCGCCCATGGTGGAGGAGCGGCGGCCGCGACGGGAAGAGTTCTCCGAACCTTGCTGCACGGTCGTCGATCGTACGTTCCTTCACACCGTCCCCGCACGGGCCCCCGAAATTCACCTGGACGTCACTGTGCGTTGAGAACAGCACACCGCGTCGTTACCCGGGGCCCGGAAGGGTCCTGGTACATGACCGGACGGCGACGCCCCACCTTTCCCCGCCCCTTCCCGGGCGTCATCAGCGCGGCGGCGGCGGGGGCAGTACTGCTGTCCGGCTGCGGTGTGCTCCCTGGGGCCTCGGGGGGATCCAGGGAGCCCGTCACCGTGATGACCTGGGCTCCCGACCGGTCGGAGGACATCAACGCGGTGAGTATGGCCGGGGTGCCGGCGATGGCGCAGACGTACGCCCGCTGGGTCAACGACACCGGCGGCATCGACGGGCGCGAGCTGCGGGTGGTCGTCTGCGACGAGGCCGACACCCCGATCGGCGCCGAGCGGTGCGCGCGGGAGGCGGTCGACAAGGAGGTGGCCGCCGTCGTCGGTTCGTACAGCCGCCACGGGCAGAGCTTCATGCCCGCGCTGGAGGCGGGCAGCGTCCCGTACATCGGCGGCTACGGCGCCTCGATCGAGGAGTTCAGCAGCTATCTCTCGTACCCCGTCAACGGCGGCCAGCCGGCGCTGCTGGCCGGTCACGGGCAGCAGTTGGGCGACAGCTGCGAGCGGGTCTCGCTGGTGCGGCCCGACTCGATCGGCGGCGACGGCATGCCGCCGCTCCTGAACAACGGGCTGATGGCCGCCGACCGGCCCGCCTCCACCGACATCCTGGCCCCGCTGGACGCCACGTCCTACGACGAGCAGGCCTCGCAGGCGCTGGAGCGGTCCGACGGCGGCTGTGTGACGGCGGTGCTCGGCACCCGTACGGAGACGTTCTTCGACTCCTTCCGCCGCCTGGAGCCGGACGGTGAGCAGGTCAGGATCTCCTCCGTGCTGGGCAGCGTCAACCAGCCGCTCATCGACCGTACGGGCGGCCCGAACAGCCCCTTCGAAGGCGCCTACGTCACCGGCTGGTACCCGGACGCGAAGAACACGCGCTGGAAGGAGATGCGCGAGGTGATCGAGAAGTACGCCTTCGGGGACAACCGCATCGACCCGGACGACACCGCCGTGCAGACGACGTGGATCGCGTACACGGCGCTGCGGGCGGTCGTCCGGGCGATCGGCGACGAGGACATCACCTCCGGGCGGGTCGTGGCCGCCCTCAACCGGGGCGTCGAGGTCGACACCGGCGGTCTGACCCCGACGCTCCGCTGGCGCTTCAAGGACCTGGTCGGCACGTTGAGTTACCCGCGCATCGTCAACACGAAGGTGACGTTCCAGGTGGTCCGCGAGGGCCGTCTCACCGCCCAGAAGAAGGGCTTCGTGGACGTCTCGGAAGCCCTGACGGACGCCCCGCGCGGTTGAGCCTGTCGTAGGCCTCGGGGCGTCCGCCGCCGGTATCGGATCCGGCTGTCAGAGCTCGGTGTACGCGTGCTCGGTGAGGCCGTGTTCCACCGCGATCGCGTTCCAGAGCTTGGACGCCTCGCGCTTGGCCCGGGTGGCCACCCCGCTCTGTTCGTTGCCCTTGGCCGTCTCGTTCGTCGACCGGGCCCGGCCGCCCTTGCAGACGGACTTGTTCTTCTTGGCCTGCCGCGCCCAGGTCGCGTAGTGCTCGTCGGCCGCCGCCGAGGCCTTCCACGCCCGGTTCAGCGAGGCGGTCAGCTTCGCGTTCTGCGGGAGCTCGTCCACGGCCAGCCCTTCGAGCCGGGTCACCAGGTCGCGGCGCTGCTGGGCGGCGTCCCTGAGGTCGGTGTCGGCCCGGTCCAGGTCCTTGCAGGATTTGATCTTCTCGACCGCGCTGATCACCGTGTCCCGGCTGTTGTTGCTGTCGGCCAGCAGCTTGTCCAGCGCCTCGGCCTGCGGCTTCGCCGGGTCGGGCGCCGCCTTGGCGGTGGGCTCGACGACCGGTGAGCTCTGCGCCGCGACCGGCTGCTTGTCGTCCTTGACGGAATCGTCGCCACCGCTCATCAGCCAGCCGGCGCCGAGCCCGACGACCGCGCAGCCGGCGACGACCGCGGCGATCAGCGGGACGTGCGCGGAGCGCCGGCGCGGAGCCCCGCCGCTCTGCTGCGGGAGCGGCCCGTCCTGCTCCGCGCGGCCCTGGAGGCCCTGGAGGCCGGACTGGCGCCCCCCGGGGTCCTGCGGCGGCAACTGGCCGCCCTGGGGCTGCTGCTGGGCCTGGTAGCCCTGCTGCTGGTACGGCGGGGTCTGCTGGTACGGCGGGGGCTGCTGCCGCCCCGCGTCGAACTGCGGCATCTGCTGCGTGGCGCCCGCCGGTTCCTCCGTACGGAACAGGTTGTCGAACTCCGCGGGCGGCTGCCGGTCCCCCGGCTCCCCGGGCCTGATCCCGTACGGCGCCCCTCCGGGCACCGGGGGTATGTACTGGGTCGCGTCGGCGTCCCCGCCGCCCGGCACGGGCCCCACGGGGCCGGGGCCGCTCTGGACGGGCGCGATGAACTGCGTGGCGTCCGCGTCCCCGCCGGGAACTCCCTGAGCACCCGGCCCGCCCTGACCGACCGGCCCGGCCTCCGGCGGCAGCGGCTGCGCGTACGGCTGGGGCTGGGGCTGGTGTTGCGGCGGCTGAGGCGGCTGCTGCTGGTGCTGGGGGTACTGCGGCTCGTATCCCCCGGGCCGCTGGGACTGCTGAGGCTGCTGATACGCCCCGGGCTGCTGGTACGCCTCCGGGCCCGGCGGCTGCTGCGCGGGCGGCAGGGGCTGCGCCGGCGGGTAACCGTACTGCCCCTGCGCCTGCTGGTCCGGCTGCGGCGGCCCGGCGGACTGCGGCCCCCACTGCTGCCCCCAGGGCTGACCGCCCGCGGGCGCCCCCTGCTCGCCCTGACCGGCCTGTCCGGCCGCGGGCGCCCCCGTGGCCCAGGGGGCTCCGCCGTCGGCGGGCAGCACGACACCCTCGTGCGCGGGTCGTGCGGCGGGGAGCTGCTGCTCGCCGCCCTGTCCGCCCTGTCCGCTCTGCGTCACCGGGACTCCTACGTGTGAACCTACGGAATCGTCGGCTCACGCTATCGGGTGGTCACCCGCCTTCGCCAAGCGCGTGGTACCTCTCACGCCCCCTTCACAGGGCGGGTAACATCCCGCGTCCCCGCGACGCTGTTAGGGGGTGTCCGGACCGCCGGGAGCGCGGCCCGGACCGCATCGGTGACCGCCCGCCCTCACGCCGCCTGGAGCTCCAGCCGCTCGCCGAACTCCCGCACCGCGGGCTCCTCGCCGTAGGGCGTGAGCCGCTGCTGGAGGTCGTCGAGGTATTCGGCGCCCCGACTGGAGCGCACCGTCGACAGCAGCTCCATCGCCCGGGTCCCCGTGTGGCACGCCCGCTCCACCTCGCGCTGCTGCACCTGGGCCGAGGCCAGGAGCACCAGCGCGATGCCCCGGCGCCGGGCCCGGGTCTCCGGCAGCGCGGCCAGCGCCTCCTTGGCCCGCCGGGCGGCCTCGTGCGCCTGCCCCAGGTCCCGGTGGCAGTGGGCCAGTTCGTCCGCGAGGTAGCCCGCGTCGAAGTGCGCGATCCAGACCGGGTCGTCGCCGGTGTCCGGGTCGGCCTGCTCCAGCGCGGCGACCGCCCGCCCCGCCACCGCGTGGCAGGTCCGGGCGTCCCCGAGCAGCGCGTGCCCCCGGGCCTCCGCCGCGTAGAACATCGCCTGGGCGCGGGGGGTGACCTGACCCCGGGCCCCTTCCTGCGCGGCGCGGGCCAGTTGGGCGATCTCGCGGGGGTTGCCGAGCTGGGCGGCGAGATGGCTCATCGACGCGGCGAGCACGTAGCCGCCGTACGCCCGGTCGCCCGCCGCCTGTGCGAGCCGCAGCGCCTGGATGTAGTAGCGCTGGGCGAGGCCGGGCTGGCCGGTGTCGACCGCCATGTAGCCGCCGAGCTCGGTGAGCCGGGCCACCGCGCCGAACAGCCGGCGCCCGACCTGTTCGCGGTACGCACCCGAAAGCAGCCCGGAGACCACGCTGTTGAGGTAGTGCACGAGCACCGGCCGCACATGGCCGCTGCCGAAGCGGTGGTCGAGGTCGGTCAGCGCGGCGGTCATCGCCCGCACCGCCTCGACGTCGGACATCCCGACCCGGGCCCCCGCCGTCCGCTCGACCTGCGCGTCCGGGCCCGAGATCAGCCAGTCCCGGCTGGGCTCGACCAGCGCGGACGCGGCGACCGCCGACCCGGTGAGCAGATCGCGGCGGCCCACGTCGCTGCGCCACAGCTCGCAGACCTGTTCGACGGCCCCGGCGGCGGTCGGCGCGTACTGGAGGCCGACGCCGGAGGCCAGGTTCTTGCCGTTGGCCATGCCGATCTCGTCGATCGTGACCGTACGTCCGAGCTTGCGGCCCAGCGCCTCGGCGATGATGCCCGGGGCCCGGCCCCGGGGCTGCTGTCCGCGCAGCCAACGGGCCACGGAGGTCTTGTCGTAGCGCAGATCGAGACCCCGCTCGACCCCGACCATGTTCACGCGGCGCGCGAGGCCCGCGTTGGAACTGGCGGCTTCCTGGATGAGCGACTGGAGCCGTTCGTTGGGCTGACGGGCTACGAGAGGCCTTGCAGCCATATGTCCCCCTGAAACATCGGTTATGTGCAGTGATCGGTGGAAGGGATCACTGCCCGGCACATACTCAAGAAATGCGCATATTCCATCGGCATTCGGTACGGACATGGCGCGTTGCGCCGTCGCGGAGGCCCGGGCGCGGTCCTGAGCGGCGGTCCTGGAGGTGGTTACCCGCCCTTCGGTGCGACGCCTCACGCGCGCCCCCGCTCGTGCACCGATGCGCCCCGCGTGCAGGATCGATGCACCGGCCCCGGTTCAGGGGAGGCCGTAACCCCTGGTGACGGCGGGAGTTGTGCTGGACGTGGAAGAGCCCATCGGAGTCACGGAAGCCGCACAAGTCCCTCAGCAGCGGGGCGAGCATCTGCTCGACGCCGCGGTGCGGTACGCGGAAGAGCGCCACTGGGACGTGTTCCCCGGCACCTGGCTGGAGGCGGTGGGCGGCGGTGAGCGGTGCTCGTGCGGCGAGGCCGGCTGCGCCCTGCCCGGGGCCCACGCGGACCGGCCCGACTGGGCGGGTCAGGCGACCGGCAGCGGGGCGGCGGCCCGGCGCATGTGGAGCAGGCAGCCCCGCGCCTCGGTGCTGCTGCCGACCGGCCGGACCTTCGACGCGCTGGAGGTCCCGGAGTCCGCGGGCTTCCTGGCGCTGGCCCGGATGGAGCGGATGGACCTGACGCTGGGCCCGGTCACCTGCACGCCCGACCGCCGGATGCTGTTCTTCGTGCTGCCGGGGGCCGCCGCCAAGACCGCCGAACTGGTGCGCGCGCTCGGCTGGAACGCCGAGGCGATCGACCTGACCGGCCGGGGCGAGGGCCACTACATCGCCGCCCCGCCCACCCGGGTGGGTGCCCGGGGGGCCGTGCAATGGGCCCGGAGGCCCACCCACAGCAACCGCTGGCTGCCCGAGGTGGACGAGCTGATCAGCCCGCTGGCGTACGCCTGTGCCCGTGAGGCGGCCGACGCCCGCGCCCGGGCCTCCTAGGGGGTGTCTGGGGCCTTTCGTAGGGTGGTCCCCACCACGTGGGGATATCGAAAGGCTGTGCCATGCCGGACCGGGCAGATGCGCGTACGGAAACAGACACGGCGACGGGTGGTGCCCACGAGGCACCGCCCGCCGTCCGCGTACAGGGGTTGTGGAAGCGGTTCGGGGAGCAGGTCGCCGTCGCGGGGATCGATCTGGAGCTGCCGGCGGGGAAGTTCATCGGTCTGGTGGGGCCCAACGGGGCGGGCAAGACGACGACGCTCTCGATGGTCACCGGGCTGCTGAGGCCCGACATGGGGAAGATCGAGGTCGCCGGCCACGACGTGTGGACGGATCCGGTCGGGGTGAAGTCCCGGATCGGCGTGCTGCCGGAGGGGCTGCGGCTCTTCGAGCGGCTCTCGGGGCGTGAACTGCTCGCTTACAACGGCCGGCTGCGCGGTCTGCCGGGCGACGAGGTCGACAAGCGGGCCACGCAACTGTTGGACGTGCTGGACCTCGCGGGTGCCCAGCACAAGCTGGTCGTCGACTACTCCACCGGCATGCGGAAGAAGATCGGGCTCGCGGCGGCCCTGCTCCACAACCCCGAAGTGCTGTTCCTGGACGAGCCGTTCGAGGGCGTCGACCCGGTCTCGGCGCAGACCATCCGCGGGGTCCTGGAGCGCTACACCCGGTCCGGGGCGACCGTGGTCTTCTCCAGCCATGTGATGGAGCTGGTCGAGTCGCTGTGCGACTGGGTCGCCGTGATGGCTGCGGGCCGGATCAAGGCGCGGGGCACGCTGGCCGAGGTGCGCGGCGACGCCCCCTCGCTCCAGAGCGCCTTCCTCGAACTGGTCGGCGCGGGCGGCCGGGACGCGGGCGACTCCCTCGACTGGCTGGGCGGCGCCCGATGAGCGTGCTGGACGCCCCCGTCACCGCGACCGCCCCGGCGGCGCCGAAGACGACTGGCCTGACCCCGGTCTTCGTCAGGCTCAAGCTGACGCTCCTGCGCAACGGGCTGCGGCAGTCGTCCGGGCGCAGGACGGCGTTCGTCGTCTCCCTCGTCCTCACCCTGCTGCTCGCCGCGGGCCAGGTGACCGGTCTGGTCCTGCTGCGCGGCAACGACCACGCGGCCACCGTCGTGGTGCTGCTCACGGGTGTCGTGGCGCTCGGCTGGGCGGTGCTTCCGCTGTTCTTCCCCAGCGGTGACGACACCCTCGATCCGACCCGACTGGTGATGCTGCCGCTGCGGCCCGAGCCGCTGGTCCGGGCCCTGCTGGTGTCCTCGATGATCGGCATCGGCCCGCTGTTCACCCTGTGCCTGGTGGTCGGCTCGGTCCTCGCGTCGGCGCACGGGGCGGCGGGGATCGTGTTCGCGGTGCTCGCGGTCCCGCTGACGATGCTGCTCTGCGTGGCACTGTCCCGGGCGGTGGCCACGGCCAACGTACGGCTGCTGAACTCCCGCAAGGGCCGCGACCTCGCGGTGCTCAGCGGGCTGGTGATCGCGATGGGCATCCAGTTCGTCAACTTCGGGGCGCAGCGCCTCGGGCAGTCCGGCGGGCTGTCCGCGCTGGACCCGGCGGCGGGCGTGGTCCGCTGGCTGCCCGGCGCCTCCGCCGTGGGGGCGGTGGGGACGGCCTCGGACGGTTCGTACGGGGTCGCGGTCCTCCAGGTACTGATCACCGTGGCGGCCCTGGTGGCGCTGATGTGGATGTGGCAGCGGAGCCTGGTGAAGCTGATGACCGCGCCGGACGGTTCGACCCTGGCGGCGGCGGAGCCGGCCCGTGAGGAGTCCGGGCGGGGCGGTCTGTCGGCGCTGCTGCCGGAGGGGCGTACGGCGACGGTGATGCAGCGCGGTCTGCGGTACGTGGCACGGGACCCGAAGACCAAGGCGGCCTGGGTGACGGCGCTGGCGGTCGGGGCGATCGTCCCGCTGCTCAACGCGGTCCAGGGCACCGGCTCGGTCTACCTCGCGTGCTTCGCCGCCGGCATGCTCGGTATGCAGATGTACAACCAGTTCGGCCAGGACACCTCGGCGTTCTGGATGGTGGCGCTGACGATCTCCTCCCCCCGGGACGCGTTCGTCGAGCTGCGGGCGCGGGCGATGGTCCTGCTGGTGATCACGCTGCCGTTCACGCTCGCGTTGTGTCTGGTGACGGCAGCGATGATCGGTGACTGGCGGTCGCTGCCGGGGGCGCTGGGCCTGTCGTTCGCACTGCTGGGCTCGATGCTGGCGACGGGGGCGGTGGCCTCGGCGCTGTTCCCGTACTCGATTCCGCAGGAGGGCGCGTTCAAGAACGTGGTGCCGGGGCAGGGCGGTCTGGCCTGGATCTCGATCCTCGGCGGCATGCTGGCCGCCGCGCTGCTGTCGGCGCCGGTGATCGTGCCGACCATCTGGATGCACCTCTCGGACCACCACGGCGCGCTGTGGCTCATGGTGCCGGGAGGGCTCGTCTACGGGGCGATCGTCGGGTGGGCGGGGCTGCGGTTCGCCGCGGTGCGCACGGCGAACCGGCTGCCGGAGATCCTGACGGCGGTCAGCAAGGGCTGAGCGCCGGCGGGCCGGTCCGCCGGTCCGGTCCGGTCCGGTCCGCCGGGGCTACCGGGAGACCGGTTCGCGGTCGTCCTCGGCGAACTGTTCCAGGAAGGGTTCCACCGCGGCCCGCCAGCCCTCCGGCTGGTCGTAGTGGACGAGGTGGCCCGCGTCCGCCACTTCCGCGTACTGGCCGCGGGGCAGGACCCGGACCATCTCCTGGGCCTCGGCGCGGCCCAGCTCCCCGTCGAGGCCGCGCAGCACCAGCGCGGGGCACCGGACCTGGGCCAGCTCCTCCCAGTGGGCGTCGAAGACCCAGGTGGCGCGGGAGCGGAGCATCTGGCGGCGGGAGAAGACGGGGCGCCAGCCGTCCTCCCGCTCGGCCATCACCTCGGCGTAGAACTCGCCGCGGGAGGGGTTCGGCCGCTCCACCCAGGGGTCGTCCTCGCCGAACCACTTCCGTACGTCGGCGAGGGTGGCGAAGGGCAGCGGCCAGGAGTCGAACCAGTCGCTCCACTCGCGCTGGGAGGCCGCCCCGAGGGCGGAGGCCCGCATGTCGCAGACGACGAGGGCGCGGACGAGGTCGGGGCGCTTGGCGGCGAGCTGCCAGCCTGTGAGCGCTCCCATGGCGTGGCCGACGACGGTGACGGGTCCGAGCCCGAGCTGTTCGATCGCGGCCTCGGCGTCGGAGACGTAGGCGTCACGGGTGTACGGGCCGTCGGCGGGCTTGTCGCTCCGGCCGTGGCCCCGTTGGTCGAGGCCGACCGCGCGGTGCCGCTCGGCGAGCCAGCGGGCGGTCGGGGCCCAGTGCGAGGCCCGGCCCATCAGCCCGTGCAGCAGTAAGACCCCGGGAGCGCCGTCCGCTTCCGCGCGCTCCTTGGGCGGGTCGGCGAACTCCCATGCCGCGAGGCGTACGCCGTCGGTTCCGGTCACATCGATGCGCTGCACCATAGTCCTGGCACCCCCTTCTGGTCCTCGATCACCGTGTGGCTACCCCGCCAGGCTATCGAACTATTATTCGATAACAGGGTTCCGTCACCCAAGACCCCACGTTCGAGTGACACCCATCAAGGATTGGCGTCGGCCGGCCTGGGGAGATCTTCAGCGGGAGGCGGGCCGCTCGGGGACAGGGGCCCGCGGGAACTGACCTTGAGAGCTCGGGGCTCCAGGTCAGCACAGGGGAGGAACGGCCCCGGCGCCTTCGGACGCCGGGGCCACCCCCTGTCCGGGGACGACCCCCGGGGGGTGCCCCGACAACGATGGCAGGCGACGCCGCGAACCGCCCCGCAGCGGCCGGGACCAGGGCATTCCGAAGCGCGACGGGCACCGTGCGGCGCGCGTGGTGGTACGACGGGCGCATTCCCTGCTCCCTCCCCGACCGTGCGGGCCATGGCCGGCCGACACCCTCAGGTCCTCTGCCTGGCCTCAGCCTGGCATGTGACGCGTCCGGCCGCTGCGATTCCGGACGGAAATCGGAAAGCGCACATCACGGTTGTGTTGCCGTGACCGGCACCGGGCCGGTTGCCGCCCGGCGCCGGGCGGCAACCGTGTCAGCGCTTGGCGACGAAGACGTGCGAGGCGACCTCGGAGTCGAGCTCGGCCGCTTCCCCGCTGGAGCCGACCAGCACCCCGCCGGGCGACTCGGTCACGCTGACGACGGACCCGGGCTGCACCCCGGCTCTGCGCAGCGTGTACATCAGCTGGGCGTCGGTCTGGATCGGCTCCCCGATCCGCCGCACCACCACGGTCTTGCCCTCGGTGCCCGGGTCCAGGTCGGCCAGGCTCACCATGGAGGCGTCCAGGAACGGGTCGGCCTCGGCCTTCTCGCCCAGCTCCTCCAGGCCCGGGATGGGATTCCCGTACGGCGACTCCGTCGGGTGGCGCAGCAGCTCCAGCACCCGCCGCTCCACCGCCTCGCTCATCACGTGCTCCCAGCGGCAGGCCTCGGCGTGGACCTGCTCCCACTCCAGACCGATCACATCCACGAGCAGACACTCGGCGAGCCGGTGCTTGCGCATGACGCGGGTGGCGAGGCGGCGGCCCTCCTCGGTCAGCTCCAGGTGGCGGTCCCCCGCGACCTGGACCAGTCCGTCGCGCTCCATGCGGGCCACCGTCTGGCTGACGGTCGGACCGCTCTGGTCCAGCCGTTCAGCGATGCGGGCGCGCATGGGGACCACGCCTTCCTCTTCCAGTTCGAGGATGGTGCGGAGATACATCTCCGTGGTGTCGATCAGTCCGGACATACGTGCCCCTCGATGCTGTGACTAGAAAACGTCGTGCGATGGCCCTGCACCAATTCTGACGCATAGCGCCGACAACCGTGCCGCCTCAGTGCAAGACCCGGTGGAAGTGCGAACGGGCAGGGTCGAGGGGCGCTATTGACAGGCCACTGGTCCAGACCGCAACGTGATCGGCGGCACGGGCGTTCCCCGCCTGCCCGAAGCCCTCCCGCACCACCCGTCCCGTCCCCCGCCGAAAGGGCTCTCCCCGATGAGCGACAGCAAGCTGGCCGGTCAGTTCTTCGATGCGGCCATCGGCCTGCTGACGCGGGTGCGGGACGAGGAGTCGGACAGCATCGCCGCCGCCGGGAAGGCCGTCGCGGACACCGTCGAGTCGGGCGGCCGGCTCTTCGCCTTCGGCGCGGGCCACTCCTCGCTGGCCGCCCAGGACGTCGTCTACCGTGCGGGCGGCCTCGCGCTGATGAATCTGCTCACCGTGCCCGGTGCGGTCGGCGTGGACGTCATGCCCGCCACGCTCGGCTCGGCGCTGGAGCGGGTTGACGGGCTCGCCTCGGCCGTCCTGGACTCCAGCCCCGCCACCGCCGGGGACCTCCTGGTGATCGTCTCGCTGTCCGGGCGCAACGCCCTGCCGGTCGAGATGGCGCAGAACGCCCGCGCCCTCGGGCTGAAGGTCATCGGCCTCACCTCGGTCGCGTACGCGGAGAACACCCGCTCCCGGCACGCCTCGGGCGGCTTCCTGCGGGACCACTGCGACATCGTCCTCGACAGCAAGATCGCGATCGGCGACGCGGAGCTGACGGCCCCCGGCGTCGAGGCCCCCTTCGCCCCCGCCTCGACGGTGGTGACCAGCGCGATCATGCAGGCGATGCTGGCGGCCGCCGTCGAGCAGCTGGTGGCCCGGGGCGTCGAGCCGCCGATGCTGCGCTCGGGGAACGTCGACGGCGGCCACGAGTGGAACGGCCGGGTCATGACGGAGTACCGGGACCGGATCTTCTACCGCCACTGAGTCCGGGCTTCAGGTGGGGCACGCCGGGAGCACGACCCGGGCCGTCAGCCCGCCGCCGGGGTTGGCGCTCGCGCCGGCGTCCCCGCCGTGCGCCCGCGCCACCGACGCCACGATGGAGAGCCCGAGGCCCGCGCGCGGCGGAACGGCTCGAACAGCAGCGGCACGGTCGCCGGGTCCACCACGGGCCCGGTGTTGGCGACCTCCAGACCCTCCGGCCCGACCCGGACCCGTACCGTCCCGCCGGGGTGGTTGTGGCGCAGCGCGTTGGCGACCAGGTTGTGCACGAGGTGGTCGAGCAGGACCGCGTCGCCCTCGACCGTCACCGGCCGGGCCGCCACCTCCACGGCGATGTCCCGTTCCGCCGCCTCGGCGGCCAGCGCCTCGGTGACGGTGGTGGTGGTCTCGTCCAGGGCGACCCGCTCCCGCCGCCGCAGGCCCTCGTCGGAGACCGCGAGGAGCAGCAGCACCTCGATGAGCCGCTCGCTGCTCGCGGCGGTGTCGATGAGCTTGTCCCGGATCCAGGCGACCTTCTCGGGCGGCGGGTCGTCGGCGAGCCCGATCTCGGCGGCGGCCCGCTGCAACGGCGAGCGGGGTACGCAGTTCGTGGGCGGCGTTGGCGGCGAACCGCTGCCGGGCTGCGACCAGTTCCTGGATCCGGTCGAGCATCCCGTCGAAGGTGTCGGCCAGCTCCTTCAGCTCGCCGGGCGGGGCCTTCAGCGCGAGGCGTTCGTGCAGGTTGGAGCCGGAGAGCCGGCGGGCGCGGGCCGTGATGACGCCGACCGGCCGCAGCACCCGGCCCGCCATCCACCAGGCGAGGGCGACGGAGAGCGCGGAGTAGACGGCGAGGGAGACCCCGGAGACGGTCAGCAGCTGGCTGAGCGCGGCGTCCCCGGCGGCGGTGCCGACCTTCTGCGCGACCGCGATCTGGCCGGGTTCGAGTACCGCGGTCCGCGCCCAGTCCGACGACGGCAGAGTAGGGGTGGTGGCGGCGGAGTCCAGCCCGGGGGCGGGGACCGCCGGGGCGACGGCGGTGACGATGCTGGCGTACACGCCCTCGCTGACCAGCAGATAGACGATGGCCACGAGCAGGACGCCGGCCATGACCAGCAGTCCGCCGTACAGCGCGGCGAGACGGGTGCGCTCACTGTTCACCGGGTGCTCCCGGTGCCCGCCGCGGGGCCGTCGGGGCTGCCGTCCCCGATGCGGTAGCCGGCGCCCGGGACCGTCTCGATCACCGGGGGCGCGCCGAGTTTGGCGCGGAGTTTGGAGAGGGTGACGCGGACCGCGTTGGTGCGGTAGCTGGTGTCCTGCTCCCACACCTCCTCGATCAGGTCGTCACCGCTGGCGACCGCGCCCTCGGCCCGCAGCAGGGTTTCCAGCACGGCGAACTCCTTGCGGGAGAGAGAAAGGAAACGACCGTCGCGGCAGACTTGGCGGCGGGCGGTGTCCAGCCGCAGTCCGGCCCGTTCCAGGACCGGCGGCAGGGCGGGGCGGGCGCGGCGGCCGAGGGCCAGGACCCGGGCGAGGAGTTCGTCGTACGCGAACGGCTTGGTCAGGTAGTCGTCGGCGCCGAGTCCGAGGCCGGCCACCCGGTCCCGTACCGTCCCCGCGGCGGTGAGCATCAGGATCCGGGTCAGCAGGCGCAGGGCGACGACCCGGCGGCACACCTCGTCGCCGTGCAGCCCCGGCAGATTACGGGTGGGATCGCGGTCAGGGCGACGACGGCCGGCCTGCTCCGCGTCCTGCGCGGCGAGGTCAGCAGCGGCAGCTGGCTGAACGCGGCGACCGGCCGCTACCCCTCCGTCGTCCTCGGCCATGTGTCGGCGGAGCGCCTGGGCATCACCGCCCCGGGCCGGCAGGTGTGGATCGACGACCGCTACTTCACCGTCGTCGGCATCCTCGCCCCGCTCCCCCTCGCCCCTGAGATCGAGCGTTCCGACGCGTACGTCGCGGCCGGGCTGCTCCTGACGACCGCCGGCCTCGTCGGCGGGAACATCCGCTCGCTGCGCCGGGCACGCGGGGTGCGGCCCGGGGTGCTGCGCCGGGCGACGAGGCTCATGGAGGCCGCCGACGCGGTGGCGCGGGACCACCGCCGGGCCCTGGAGGCGGTGCGGACGGCCTGGGCTCCGCTGCACCAGGAGCTGGTGGACGGCGAGCTGGCCCGGATCCCGGTGAGCCGGATGCGGGGTCTGGCCGAGAAGCGGCCGCGGTCCCAGGAGTTGGAGGAGGGCGGCGTCCGCACGGTGCGGGACGTGCTCCACGCCGGAACGTGGGCCCTCGCGCAATTCCTGGGCATGGGACGGGACATGGCCGAGTGGACGACGGCCGCGGCCCGGCGGACGGCGGACGCGGTGGGCCGGGAGGTGACCGTACGGTTCGACGCGCGCGGCCCCGAGCCGCGCACCACCGCGCTGCTCGCCGCACTGCGGGTCCTGGTGGACGCCGGTCCGGACGCGCGGGACGCCGGACGTGTGGGCGAGGAACTGGCCGCGCGGCTGGAGCCGCTACTGGTCACCGCCGAACCCGCGGCCGGGGTCCGGGAGATGCTGCGGACGGGTCCGTACGAGCGCGACAACGTCCTGGCGGCGGTGACCGAGCTGCGCCTCGTGCTGGCCGAGGCCGAGCGGGAGGGCCTGGCGGAGCGGTTCGCCCAGGCCTCGGTCGACCTGCTGCGCGGCCCGGACGCCGACGCGGACGAGCCGGCCACCTGGGCGGACTTCGAGTCCCGGCCGACGGCTTACTACGCGGCGCTCGCGGAGGTCGTCGGGGACGCGGGCCACGAGAAGACCGCCCGCACGGCGGCCCGTACCCCCGACGGGGCCGGCCTCACGGGCAGCCGCCGACGCCGCCGGTAAGACCCCGTCGGGCCCGGCACACCCTTGCCGCCGTGGCCCGGCGGGTGGCCGGAAGCGCGCCGCACGCGAGGTGGGGGGGCCGGGCGTCGGGCCCGCCCCGTGCCCCAGCGGATGCCCGCCCAACGGCACCTCGCCCAACGGCGCCTCGCCCGGCGGCGGACCGCCCGCCGGCAGAACGCCGTCGCCCCGGCGGGTCCGGTCTTCTACGCCCCCGCCGTCACCTGGGCCAGGTCGACCGCTCCCGCGACCCGGGCCGCGACCGTCTCCGCGTATGCCGTGTCGGGGCGCTCGAAGGCGGCCCGGTTCGCCGCGCGGAGGAACGTCAGCGCGCCCAGCGTCCGGCCCCGGCTGCGGAGCACGGTGCACAGGGCGTGGGCCGCGTCCCCGGGCCAGCGGCACTCGGTCGCCCAGGCCGCCCCTCCGGAGCCCCCGGCGCCCCCGCTCGTCCGGACCGAGCCGGTGCGCTCGACGGCCTGGAGGGCCGGGTGCCCGGGGCCGTAGCGGACGGGGATCGAGCCGCCCGCGACCGGCAGACACGGGCCGGGCCCGTCCGAGGGGGTCGCGGCGGCACGCACCAGGCGCTCGCCCTCCGTTGGCCCGCCCGCCACCAGGTCGACCAGGACGTGGTCGGCGAATCCGGCGAGCGCGAAGTCCAGCAGGGAGGTCGCCGCCTCCATCGGGTCCTCGCACTCGGAGGCCGTACGGGCGGCCCGGTGGAGCTGGTTCGTCCGGAACCGCAGCCGGTCGGCCTCCTGCTCCGCGAGCCGGTCGGCGGTGACGTCCCGGAACAGCCAGCCCACCCCGAGCGGAACCGGCTCCTCCGTCAGCGGCGAGGCCAGCCGCAGGAATCCACTGCGCCAGCACCGGCGGCGCTCGCCCTCCGCCGTCCGCAGGGTCACCCACAGGTCGGCCGGGGCGCTCGGGGCGCCCTCGGCGAGCACATGGTGCAGGGCCGCCTCCAGCTCCTCGACGCCCTGGATCACCAGCTCGCCGAACGGGCGGCCGAGGAGCATGGTGCGGCCGCCGCCGAGCGCACGGGAGGCGTAGGCGTTGACGACCGTCGGGCGCAGGTCGACATCGACGAGGACCACCCCCCAGGACGCGTCCTCCAGCAGCGCCTCGCTCAGCGCGATGGCCCGCTCCAGGTCGATCCGGGCGTGCACCTCGGTGAACGCGCAGTAGACTCCGGCCGGCTTCCCGCCCGCGCCGCGCACCCCGGCGGACTGGGTCCGCACCAGCACCCGGCCGCCGTCCTTGCGCAGCAGCGCGAACTCGTGCACCTGCCGCCCCGGCGCGTCCATGGCGGACATGAGCCGCGCCCGCACCTCGTCCGCGTCGGCCCGGCGCACCGCCCAGCCCGCGAAACCGCTACGGCCCACGGCCTCGTCCGCCGACCAGCCGAGGACCCGTTCGGCCTCGCGGTTCCAGTGGGTGACCGTGCCGTCGGCGTCGAACGCGCAGAGCGCCGCGTCCATGCCGTCGAGCAGCGCCGCCAGCAGCTCGGACCCGGGAGGCTCCCCAGTGATCCCGCCCTCGCCCGCCGGGGGCCCGGGGTCCGCGGAGCACCCCGGCGGCCCGCCGCCGGAATCCTCGTCCGGCCCGAGCTCGTCGGTGGTCCCGCTGCTCCTGGAAACACCCACTCCGCACCCCCCGCAGAACGTGTCGGCCGTTTTCCCACGCGTCGCCGCGTGTACTGCTGCACGTCAGACCATTCAACTCGAACGTGACCCAGCACACATCGACTTCGCCGAAATCGTTTCTCCCACCGCTGGCTTCCCGCCGGCTGTCCGACGGCTTACCGATGGATTCGCGCCACGCCGCGAACGCGCCGCGACCGGCCCCGAGGACGCCCCCGGGCCTCTTCAACAACGTCGACCTGGTGCACGGACTGCGGCTGTCCCGGGCCGGAAGGCGGACCTGGCCGTCACCTCCGACCGGGGCCACGGCCGGCTGCGTATCCACCGCGGCGGACGCTCGTACGCCCTGGTCAGCCAACGCGACCGCACCTCGATCGCCCTGCTGGGGCTGCTCCCGACCCGGTCCGGCACCGTCACGTACCGCAAGGTCCGGAGCCTCGACCTGCCCTCCGCGTTCCTGCTCCCCGAGCGGAACGGCGCCCGGTATCTCCTGGCCTGCGGCCAGGGCGACGACGCCTTCGCCGCGTACCGGCACGGGGCGGGCCGCCGGGACAGGGCCGTTCCCGTGTACGCGGGCGGCTTCCGGGCGACGGCGGCCCCGGCGACGCTGGACGGGTCCGGGGTCCCCGACGGCGCGGCGCGGCGCGGCGGTGCCGAACGGACCGCTCGGCAGCCGGTACCCGGGCGGCCCGCTCGTCGTCCAGGACGGCGACGCCACCCCGGCGCAGGAGGGACGGGAGGCCACCGGCTTAACGTTCGTGGACCTGCGGAAGGTCCGGGGCGCGCTGGGCCTCACTCGTACCGGCGGGAAGGACGGCACCGAATAAATCGCTTGAACCACGATCCGGGACGCTCCTAGGCTGTGGAGCACACAGGAAAGGAGGTGTTCCGGAAGTGATTTCTTCTCGGACTCGTGAGGTGACCGCGGGCTGACGCCCGTCGTCGCACTCTTTTGCAGTGCATGGCCGGACGCCGGCCAATCCCAAGCAGTCACCGACCCGCAGGCTCGCCGGTAAGTCCGGCCGGCTCCTCTGTGCACGGAGGATCCAGAGCCTGCGGGTTTCTGCGTTGTCGACGCGGGTGCCGGCCGCCTACGGGCAGAGCCGCTCCACCCGCCACCCGCCGGACGTCCCCTCGCCCTCACCCTCCCTGACGTACCGCAGCCGGTCGTGCAGCCGGTTCGCGTGCCCCTGCCAGAACTCGATCGTCCCGGGCACCACCCGGAAGCCGCCCCAGTGCGGCGGGACCGGCACCTTCTCGCCTTCCGGATAGCGCGTGGCCAGCTCCTCGTACCGCGTGATCAGCTCCTCGCGGGAGCCGACGACGGTGGACTGGGCGCTGGCCCACGCACCGAGCTGGGAGCCGTGCGGGCGGGTACGGAAGTAGCCGGCGATCTCCTCGCGGGAGGTACGGGAGGCGGTGCCGGTGACGATGACCTGGCGGGCCATCGGGTGCCAGGGGAAGAGCAACGAGACGTACGGGTTGGCGGCCAGCTCACGCCCCTTGTGGGAGTCGTAGTTCGTGAAGAAGACGAAGCCGCGGTCGTCGTACTGCTTGAGCAGCACGGTGCGCGAGGACGGGCGGCCGTCCGGGGTGGCGGTGGAGACGATCATCGCGTTGGGCTCGTGCAGCACCCCGCCGGCGGCGACCTGCCGGAACCAGCGGGCGAACTGGTCCATCGGGTCGGGGCTGAGGTCACGCTCGGTGAAGTCCTCGGAGCGGTACTGCTCGCGCATGGCCGCCGGATCGGTGGTGGAATCGGTACGGGAGGACCCTGCGGAGTTACGGGAGAGCCCGGCGGAAGGAGCCTGATGGGTGGCATGACCCGGTGCGGGCACAGCGTGATCCGGAGTCGGCACGGAGTGATCTGGTGTGGGCACGGGCCCATCCTGCCGCAGTGGCCGAGTGTGCCCGGCAGGGAGGGGCCGTAACCACGTGCCGTCGAAATGGGGCCCTGTGCCGGATGTCACGCTTCCCCGTTCCATGCGAACCCGCCAATATCTTGGGGCAGGCCTCTGGCCTTCGTGCAGCGGAGGTCTCCCGGGTACACGCACGCGCCTTCGGGTACATGAACACTCCGTACGCCACGGCCGCCGACCCGGGCCTGCCGCCCGCCCGCCGCCCGCCGAACTGAGGGAGCCGCCTGATGTCCGACTTCGTACCCGGTCTTGAGGGAGTCGTCGCGTTCGAAACGGAGATCGCCGAACCGGACAAGGAAGGCGGTTCGCTCCGTTACCGCGGGGTCGACATCGAGGATCTCGTCGGCCACGTCTCGTTCGGGAACGTGTGGGGCCTGCTGGTGGACGGGGCGTTCAGCCCCGGGCTGCCGCCCGCCGAACCGTTCCCGATCCCCGTGCACTCCGGTGACATCCGGGTCGACGTACAGTCCGCGCTCGCGATGCTGGCACCCGTCTGGGGCCTGAAGCCGCTGCTGGACATCGATGAGGCGACCGCCAGGGACGACCTGGCGCGGGCGGCCGTGATGGCGCTGTCGTACGTCGCCCAGTCGGCGCGCGGTCAGGGGCTGCCGATGGTGCCGCAGAGCGAGATCGACAAGGCGCAGTCGGTGGTGGAGCGGTTCATGATCCGCTGGCGCGGCGAGCCGGACCCGAAGCACGTGAAGGCGGTCGACGCGTACTGGACGTCGGCGGCCGAGCACGGCATGAACGCCTCCACGTTCACCGCCCGGGTCATCGCCTCGACCGGGGCGGACGTCGCGGCGGCCCTGTCCGGCGCGGTGGGCGCGATGTCGGGCCCGCTGCACGGCGGCGCCCCGTCCCGGGTCCTCGGCATGATCGAGGAGATCGAGCGCACGGGCGACGCGACCGCCTACGTGAAGCAGGCGCTGGACCGGGGCGAGCGCCTGATGGGCTTCGGCCACCGCGTCTACCGCGCCGAGGACCCGCGCGCCCGCGTCCTGCGCCGCACGGCCCGCGAGCTGGCCGCCCCGCGCTTCGAGGTGGCGGAGGCGCTGGAGAAGGCCGCGCTGGAGGAGCTGCACGCGCGGCGTCCGGACCGTGTCCTGGCGACGAACGTGGAGTTCTGGGCGGCGATCGTCCTGGACTTCGCGGAGGTTCCGGCGCACATGTTCACGTCGATGTTCACGTGCGCCCGTACGGCGGGCTGGTCGGCGCACATCCTGGAGCAGAAGCGCACGGGCCGCCTGGTCCGCCCGTCGGCGACGTACATCGGCCCGGGTACGCGGGATCCGCGCGAGATCGGCGGGTACGAGGACATCGTCTCGGGCTGACGACATCGTCTCGGACCGTGGGCGGTCACGGCGCGCGGGGTGGGCCGGGCGCGGCGGAGCCGGCGGCCTTCCACCGCCGCCTCCCGGGACGGGAACCCGTGCCGCACCTGGACTTCGAGGTGACGGACCTGGATCCGAACGGGGCACCGCAGCGGTCCGGGGCATGGCGGCGGCGGTGCTCCCGGTCGGCGCGCCCCCGGGGCCGGCGACGGAGGTCTCGCCGTCACCCCGCCCGAGCACATGCCGGGGGCAGGGCGACTTCGAAGCAGCAGCAGCAGCAGCAGCAGCAGCCCAGTACATTGCGTACGGCAGTCCAGCCGTCGACGTTCCCGTTCCGTAAGAACCTGAAGCCCGTTGTGCCCACTTCGTCTTCGTAGGGTGAGTGCCATGTCCCTCACCCGTGTCCAGCGACGCCGGCCGCCCCTGCCGCAGCACCTTCCCGCCGGCCCTCACCCCGGTGTCGGGGACGGCCGCTCCCCTCGCGTCACGGGTCGGTGACGAGGTGTCCCACTACCGCGAAGGCGGCAACCCGGGAACCGTCATCGGCATACGAAGACCCTGGTGGGCCCTGTTCGGGCGGGTCTACCGGGTCCAGTGGCGCGAGGGCGTCCTCCCCGTCCCGGTGCACACCGGGCTACGGCCCGTGCCCGACACCCGGCAGACCGAAGAGGCAGGAACATGACTACGCACGATCCGCAGCAGGCAGACACTCCGAAGCGACGCCGATCGCGCGGGCCGGCGATCGCCGTCACGCTGATCGCCGCCACGCTGGCCGTGAGCACGGGGCTGTACTGGTTCCAGCCCTGGAAGCTGTGGCAGGACAAGACCGTACGCGAGGAACTGGCCGTCCCCACCGCCCCGCCGGAGACCGCGCCGCCTTCCCCCGGCGCCTCCCGGCCCCCGGCGCCGCCGGAACCGAAGACACTGGCAGCCGGTGAGCTGATCAGCCACGAGCACCGCACGACCGGCACGGTCAAGGTGGTCCGCCTGCCCGACGGCTCGCGCACTCTGCGCCTGGAGGGCCTGGACACCAGCAACGGCCCGGATCTGCAGGTCTGGATCACCGACGCTCCGGTCAAGGAGGGCAGGAAGGGCTGGAGCGTGTTCGACGACGGCGCGTACGAGAGCCTCGGCAAGCTCAAGGGCAACAAGGGCGACCAGAACTACGCCCTGCCGGCCGGCATCGACCTCGACAAGTTCACCAGCGTGAGCATCTGGTGTGCCCGGTTCAGCGTCTCCTTCGGGGCAGCCGAACTCGCCCCTGCCTGAGCCCGGCCCGGCGGGCGGCTCAGTCCCGGGTCTCGGCGCGGCGGAGGGCGATGGCGTTGTCGGTCACGGTCGCCGTCTCGCCACCGGGCCCGGTGGCGGTCCGCCGGGGCGCGTGGCACCGCTCGGTCCGCCAGCCGTCGCCGAGCCGCAGGGACGCGAGTACGTCGTCGGGGACGGGGAACCGCACCTCCTCGTGGCCGTCCCGCCAGGACCAGGGCGCGAGCGAGGCATGCTCGACCAGCACCAGGAGGCCGCCGGGGGCGACGGCCCGGACCGCGCGCCGGAGCACCTGCTCGCGGGGGATCTCCACAGGGGTGTGGAAGTAGCTGGCGGCCACCAGGTCGAAGATCCCATCGGGGAAGGACCGGGCCAGATCGTGCCGGCTCGGGTGGACGCGGTCGGTCAGCCCGGCCGCCTCGGCTCCGGCGGCGACCCGCTCCAGGGCGGTCGCCGAGACGTCGACGGCGGTGACGTCCCAGCCGAGTGAGGCGAGCCAGAGCGCGTCTCCGCCGTGCCCGCAGCCGAGGTCCAGCGCCCGGCCGCCGCCGCCGCCCGGCTCGGGGGCCAGAGCGGTGACGACCTCGGCGAGGACGACGTTGGGCTTGGTGCCCCACTGCGCGTCGACGTTGGCGTAGTGGTTCTCCCAGAAACCGGCGGAGTCGGTGGTGTCGGTGGAACCGGTGGTGTCGGTGGAACCGGTGGTGTCGGTGGAACCGGTGGAACCGGTGGTGTCGGTGGAACCTGTGGTGTCGGTGGAACCTGTGGTGTCGGTGGAACCTGTGGTGTCGGTGGTGTCGGTGCTCATGGCTGGCTGTCCCCTTTCGCTTCGGCGGCGGCCGCTCCGGGTGAGCACCCCGCTGGGTAGGGAGGTGCGTCGCGGCCTGCCGCCCGTGCAAGTCCCCATGCCGTTTCGGCAACCTGACAGGCATGGCAGCCATGAGAGACACAGCAGGGCACACCCCCGGCCCCACACCCAGGGGCAGCAAGGACGGCGTACTGGCCGCAGTGGGCCCCCGCTTGCGGGAGTTGCGACGCAGGCACGGAATGACACTCTCCGAGCTGGCCGAGCGGACCGGGATCAACGAGAGCGCCCTGTCCCGCCTGGAGGGCGGCACGCGCAAGCCCACGCTGGAGCTGCTGCTGCCGCTGGCGGAGGTCCACGCGGTGCCGCTGGACGAACTGGTCGGCGCACCCCGCACGGGCGACCCGCGCATCCACATCCGCCCGGTCACCCGGGACGGCCTCACCTACGTACCGCTGAGCCGCCCCGGCGGGGTCCAGGCCGACAAGTTGCTGATCCCGCCGAGGCCGGACACCGAGCCGACCCTGCGGACCCACGAGGGCTTCGAGTGGCTGTACGTACTGGCCGGGCGACTGCGGCTGATCCTGGGCGAACGGACGCTGGTGCTGAAACCGGGCGAGGCGGCCGAGTTCGACACGCATGTGCCGCACTGGCTCGGCCCCGACGACGACCGGACCGTGGAACTGCTGGTCCTCTTCGGCCACCAGGGCGAGCGGGCCCACCTGAGGGCCCGCCAGGAGTCGGTGCGAGCGCCGGCCGATGGGGCCACCCGCTGACACGGCATCACGCCGGCGGGCAAGAGCGTCCGCCAGTAGGCGCTGAACTGAATGGCGGCAGCAGGGCAGACACGATTCGCCCGATCATACAAACGCTCGCAGTTGACGGATGGGCACGGTAAACCGCTGGTCGCCGACCCGGCGCCGGCCAACACCCGCGACCACACACTGCCGCCCGCCCACGAAACCCCCGCATTCGATGACCTGCTGGCGGATGCCCCTGACGCGCACTGTCCAGAGGCGCGAGGATTTGTGTGATCAATTACGTGCGCGAGGCGAGAGGGCACAGGCGTCTGCCACCGATCTCGCGCAGCTCCCCGCGGCCCCTGCTGCGGTCGCTCAGACTGCCCGACCGACCCACTGCTGACCGGATCGGTCCGCCGACGGACCCGATGCAGCCTGTTGCCGCCCCGCCCGCGCGGCTCAGGCTTGGGGACATGAGCCGAGCACTGATCGTCATCGATGTCCAGGAGTCCTTCCGCGCCCGTCCGCTGTGGGAAACCACCTCCGACCTGAAGATCGCCGACCAGGTGAACCGACTGGTCCGGCTCTCCCGCCAGGCTGGGGACCTGGTGGTGTGGGTACTGCACTCCGAGCCCGGCACCGGCGGTGTCTTCGACCCGGCCCTCGGCCATGTCCGGCTGATGGAGGAGCTGGAGCGAGCGGATGGGGAACTGCTGATCCACAAGACCTCACACAACGCGTTCACCACCACCAACCTGCAACAACTCCTCACCGAGCGCGGCATCCGCGAGCTCATCGTCTGCGGAATCCGCACCGAGCAGTGCGTGGAGACCACCACTCGCGTCGCAAGCGACCTCGGCTACCAGGTCACCTTCGCCGTCGACGCGACCGCGACCAATCCCATCCCGCACCGCGACGCTCCCGCCGGCCAGAGCGTCGCCGAGCTGCTGGCCGACCCCCGCACGTTGCCTGCCGAAGAGGTCATCAGGCGCACCGAGTACGCCCTCGCCGGACGCTTCGCCACCATCGCGACGGTCGACCAGCTGGAGGCCGCAGCAGGACTTCAGACATAATGACCGAATCGTGAGCCACATCGTCTTCTTCCTGGTGCCCGGAGTCCATGTGCTGGACCTGGCCGGACCCGCGCAGGTCTTCTCCACGGCCGCCGACTTCGGGCACCCCTACACGCTCGCCTACGTCGCCGAGCAGCCACAGGTCTCCACCGCCCAGGGGCTGCCGCTGGTGGCCGGGGTCGACTGGCCCGATCTCGGGCCCGAGGATCTGATCGTGGTGCCCGGCTGGCGGACAGTCACCCCGGCCGACGCCCCTGCCATCGGCGCCGCCTCCCTGCAGGTCCTCCGGGACCACCACGCCAGGGGCGGGACGGTGGCCAGCGTCTGCGCCGGAGCCGAGGCGCTCGGCCGGGCCGGCCTGCTCGACGGCCGCCACTGCACCACCCACCACGGCGTGCAGGACGAGCTGGCCCTGCGCCACCCCAGGGCGGTGGTCGTCCGCGACGTCCTGTTCACCGCCGACGACCGGGTGATCACCTCGGCCGGCATCGCCAGCGGCATCGATCTGGCCCTGCACCTGGTCGCGACCCGGCACGGCCCGGCCGTCGCCGCCCAGGTGGCCCGGGAAATGGTCGTCTACGCTCGCCGCAACGGCCATGAACCGCAGTCCAGCGAGATGCTCCGGCACCGGTCCCACCTCGACGACACCGTGCACCGCGCCCAGGACCTCATCGACGCCCGCTTCGATCAGCCCCTCCCGCTGCCCACCCTGGCCTCGGCCGTCGGCGTGAGCGAACGCACCCTCACCCGCCTCTTCAGCCGCGCCACCGGGCTCACCCCACTGCGCTACCAGCAGACCCTCCGCCTCGAACGCGCCGAACACTTCATCAGCCACGGCGCGACGATGGACGCCGCCGCCCGCTCAGTCGGTTTCGAGGACCCGCGCATGCTGCGCCGCCTCCGCGCCCGCACGGCCTGACTGCGTCAGGCACCTGGAGGGCCGCCCCCACCCGCTGGGCCGGCGGCTGGTGAACGTACAGCGCTGCCCGCGCACCACGGACCTGGACGAGGTCGGGGACGCCACCCACCTGACGGCCTTCGAAATGCTCGGCACTTGGTCGCTGGGCGACTACGGGGGCCCGCTCAGTCTCGACTCGCGGCCCAGGGCGGCAACGGGCCGGAGACGGCCGCAGTTCTACGAGGGGTGAACATGCCCGGCTGGCATGCAGGGCTGACCTGGCGGGACGAACACGAACCGGTCATGTGGCGGGCCGACGAGACGGAGTTCGTCGCTGGGACACCGGTCGGACAAGCAGCCTTGGTGATCGAGGCCCCTGGGCCATGTCTGATCACTCCACGGTCGGGGACCGGTGGCCTATTACACAGCACCGCACACGGGGTGGCTTCTTCCGAAGTGCTCTCCTTTGAGTACCTGTTCGCGGACGCCCCCGGGCCGGCGCACGGCCCGGTGAACGCTCCCGGCGTGCGCGGCGCCGACCTCCCCGGTGCGTGCGGAGCAGATGCCGCTGCTCAGCGACATGATCGAGGAAGGGCCGGTCGGTCCGCGCTGATGGCCGGTCGGAGGCTCGACCGCGACAGCGGGAACTTCTTCGCCTCAGCGCACGGTTGCCACCGACCGGAGGGTTCACTAGCGTCCTCGCATCGCGAAGGCCCCTTTGTTCAGCGGCCCCGCGATGGTCACCGCACTTCTGTCTCCCCCTTCTCCAAAAGGACGAGCCGTGCCCCACATCGCGCTGAACAGCGATCACCCCGGAATCATCGGTTTGATGGTCCACCGGCCCGACACCGGCGGACCGCTGGGCGACCTGGCGAACGCTCTGCTCAGGGCACCGTCCTCGCTCGAACCGGGCGAACGCGAGCTGATCGCGGCGTACGTCTCGCGGCTCAACGGCACCGAGTTCTGCGCCTCCTCGCACGGGGCTTTCGCGGCCTCGCAACTGGCGGGAGGCCGGGAACTGGTCCAGGACGTGCTGGCCGACCCCGGTACCGCGCCGATCAGCGGGCGTCTCCGCGCACTGCTGGACGTGGCCGCAGAGGTCCAGAGCGCCGCGCGTCCGGTATCCGACCGAGCGATCGTGGCGGCCCGCGTCGAGGGCGCTGACGACACGGACCTGCACGACACCGTTCTGATCGCCGCGGCGTTCTGCATGTACAACCGTTACGTCAGCGGCCTCGCGACCGAGCTGCCCAAGGATGACGAGTACTACGCGCAGGCAACTCGGCGGATCGTGGCGGACGCCTACCGGGCCGGCACCCCTACCGGCATACAGGAGACTGCCGCATGACCGACACGACCCGCGGTCCGGTACCGGACCCGGCGCATCACCTGGCCTACCGTGCCTGCCGGGAGAACATCACGCGGCTCGTCACCTCGGATCTGTCGGTCGCGGAGCTCCCCGTGCCGGCCTGTCCCGGCTGGAGCGTGCGTGATCTTGTCAGCCACCTCGTCCTGGTCTGTCGGATGGCCGTCGACGAGTATCCGGGCGAGCTCAGTGACCCGCCACCCCCGCCTCCAGGTATTCCTGTCCACGAACTCGTCGTCACCTGGGCTGCACTGGAGGAGCATCTGCCGGGAGTTCTGGCGCGCGCGGATTGGCTGCGTCGCCGCATCCTTCCGCTGGACGTGCTCTCGCATGAGCTCGATCTCCGTACGGCACTCGGCCTGCCCCCGCCCGACGGTTCCCCCGCCCTCGCCGACGCGCTGGATCTCGCTGTGGGGGGCTTCGCCCTGTCGCTGCACGAACGCGGTCTGCCGACATTGCGCGTCCGGACACCCGACCGGGAGTGGACGGCTGGGGAGGGTGAACCGGCCGCCACGCTCTGCGGCGGCAGTCTGGACGTCTTCCGCGCTCTGACGGGACGACGCACGGTCCGTCAGATCGCTGAGCTGTCCTGGAGTACCTCGCCGGCATCGTGGCTGCCCGCGTTCACGTGGGGCCCCTTCACACCGCCGACGCGCGCGGTCGAAGAGGCGGCGCCCACCCCCATGGAGCCGGACCGGCATTCCGGCACCTGATGGTCGTCGCCACCCGGCGTTCCGGGTGGCGACGACCACCGGAGCCCACGGGCCCGGGGCGCAACGCTCAGTCCACGCTCTCCAGCCGTCGGCGGCGCTCGCCGGCGGGGCGGGCCGGACGCGGCGCGGAACACGATGGGCCGAAAACCACGTCCCCGCCCGCATCCGCGAAGGGGACAGCGTCGCAGTCCTCTACGCCCTGCTGGGCCGGACGGCCTCGGCCGGGTCGCGGAGCCATACCTGCTGTCCCCGGTCGGTCACGGTCAGCCCGAACTGCTCGGCGTCGGGCCGCCCCACCGACTCGTACTCCCACCAGACCTGCTCGATCTCCTCCCACAGAAACCCGGGCCCGTACTGCCACACCCCCTCCCCCGTGGCAGCCGTCGCAGCACCCCCGCCCTCACGGGTCACCCACACCTGGACACCTTCGGCGGTGTCCTGGTGGATGAGCCGCACGCCGGGCAACCGCGCCCCCGCGTACAACGCGAACCCGAGGTCGAGGAGCCGGGCGGGATCCAGGCCCGCCGCGCGGGCCCGCCCCTTGCCCCGCACGTCGTGGAGGTCGGGTACGCGATGGGAGCGCATCGGCATGTACGTGGCCCCGCCGCGGAACGGCCCCACCGCCGTACCGTCGCCCTGGACACGGAGCTGGACCAGCGCACCCGACCAGAACTCCCGGGCCAGCGGGGCCACGACGACCCCGCCGGGCCGGACCTGCCGCAGCAGCCCGTACGGGACGTACCGCACCGCGCACGTGGCGATCAGCCGGTCCACCAGCCCCAGGCCGGGCCACGGCCGCTCACCGTCCCCGACCCGCAGACGCGGCCGGTACCCGGCCTGCGCCAGAGCCTCCCCCGCCTGCCGGGCCACGACCGGATCCAGCTCCACACTGTGGACCAGATCGTCACCGAGCCGCTCGCAGAGCAGCGCGGCAACGTACCCGGTGCCGGTGCCGATCTCCAACACCCTTTGGCCATCCGAGACTTCGAGCAGGCCGAGCATGCGGGCGACCATCGAGGGCATCGAGTTCGACGACGTCGCGACACCGGGCCCGCCCTCGGCCCCGCCGTCGAGCTGCGTGACCACCGGTTCGTCGCTGTTGACCAGCGCCAGCCACGCATCCGTCCCCACCACCGGCTCGCACCGGTCGGGCAACTGCCGCCACACAGCCGCCGGAACGAACCGGCTGCGCGGCACGGCCTCGAACACCCGCCGCCAACGGGCACCAAGCAGCCCACGGTCGGCCAACTCCTGGACCAGCGCCGGATAGGTGGACACCTGGGGTGCCGTGCTCACGGCTGCGGAACGAACGTGGGACGGCTGCCGTCCGGAGACGGCTTCGGCTCCGACGGCGGAGTCCACGGCTTGTCCGACGGAGGACCGCCATGCTTCCCGCCCTCGGCCTGCACGGGGTCGGTGCTCATCGTCATCGTCCATCTCCTCTGCTCTGTGGAACGGTTCGATCGGCGGGGCGGCGGTGCAGCCGGTAGATCCCGTACGGCGGGAAGAGGCCGACGC
>NZ_NEUE01000307.1 GCF_002910905.1 Streptomyces sp. SM11
TGGCCGGCGTGACGTCCTCTGTGGCGGCCACGGCTCCGCCGGGCGGGCCCGCCGGGCGGGAAGCGGCGCGGCGCCTGCGGCGCGGCGGCAGCTTGTCGCCGGGGGTGTTCTCTTCGTTGTTCCCGGTCGTGCCGGGTTCGTTCGGCTGAGGCATGCGGGCGGTTCTCCCGTCGTGTTCCCGGGCGCCGCGTCTGATTCCGGTCCGGCATGGTCCGCAGTGGTGCGATACCGCCGTCCGGGGCGCGGGCGCCGCACGGGAACTGATGTCTGGCTCGCCGGTTCCGTATGCGGTGTGCGTACGGCCTGGCGAAAGTCTTGTGGTCAGTGCGCGGCCCGACCCAGGTGGCTCCCGGGTCGGAGGGCTGCGCTACAACGACCGCCTTACGCGGAACCTGCGCCTTCCGGCGCCGTCGCGACGGCTGCCCCGGCGACCGCGGAATGTGCGGTCGGGGCGGCCTCGCGGTCGGGCGCGAGCGGGTCGGTCACCGTGCCGGACTCCTCGTCGAAGAGCCCCTGCGCCAGCCTCGTCACCGCAGCGGGGACAGTTCCCCAAGCACTCGGCTGCGCTCGAACAGGGGATGCCCCGTCCGCCACGTCGGCCACTGCTCGGAGACCGGACAGGACGTCGTCGGGTCGCACGGCAGGTGTCACGTGCCGCACAACCAGGCGCAGTATCGCACAGGGCCGCTCGCCCGGCCTATCGGCCGGGGCGTCGAGGACCCGCAGGTCGGCGACGGCTGCGCGGGCGTCGAACGTCCGGATGCCGTTCTTGGCCTTGCGCTGGACCTCCACGGTCTCGGCGTCGTTGAAGGCGGCCACGGCCGCGCGGAGCTCCTCGGGGTCGACGCCGTCCAGGCGCATCTCCCAGACGGAGGCGGTGAGCCGTTCGGCGAGGCCCGAGGTGCGGGCCTCCACCGCGTCGATGATGTCGAGGCCGTCCGGCAGCGAGTCGTCGAGCAGTGCGCGCAGGACGCCGGGGTCCCGGGCCTCGGTGAGGGCGATCTCCAGGAACTCCGCCTCGCTGCCCGTGCCGGTGGGTGCGGCATTGGCGTAGGAGACCTTGGGGTGGGGGGTGAAGCCCGCCGAATACGCCATCGGCACCTCGGAGCGGCGCAGTGCCCGCTCGAAGGCCCGCTGGAAGTCTCGGTGGCTGGTGAACCGGAGGCGGCCGCGCTTGGTGTAGCGCAGGCGGATGCGCTGCACTGCCGGTGCGGGCGGCGGGCCTTCGGGCTGTCGCTTGCCCAGTGGTTCTTCTCCTCGGTGCGGGGCGGGCGCGGTGGCGCGCCGCCCACGAAATTCGGGTGGCCCCCGGGATGCCGCTCCGGACTCACCCCCGCTCGACGATTTTCTCGCCGACCGGAGGGGTCTCGGACGCCTGCGCCGCGCTGGGGACAGTCGTTGCAGTACCCAGAGTACGCGCAGGGATCCCCAGCGGTTCCCGGGACCGTGCGCCGTCCGTGCCACCGGCCAGCGCCCGCCAGACGTCACGGCGCGCCTGACGCACGGTTTCCCGGGCGCTCGCGAGAGCCGCGCGGGCGGCCCGGCCCGCCTCGGTGGCGGCGCGCCGGGCAGGGGCCCACACGGAGTCGCGCACGAAGTGGCCGACGGGGGTGCACACGGTGCGGTACGCCCAGGAGACGGGTGCGCCGATCAGGTGCCACGCGAGCCAGGCGACGGCCCGGCCCACGGCCCGGGAGATGTACCCGGCAATCCGCCAGGCGACCTCGAGAGCGGCGGCGATCTCGCGGCCGACGGGGGCGAGGATCCGGCGGTACGTCCAGGAGGCGGGGGCGACGAGGAGCGTCATGACGAGCCAGGCCACCGCGCCGCCCAGCCCGCGTCCGGTGGCGGCGATCACCCGCCAGGCCCGGCCAAGAACCCACGCCGTGCCCTGCCACAGCTTGCCCAGGACCCACGCCGTGCCCCGCCACAGCTTCCCCAGGACCCACGCCGCGCCGTGGCCGAGCGGAGTGAGGGCGGCTCCGTACAGCCACACCATCGGCACGACCAGGCCGTAGCGCACCACCGGGACGAGCGCGTACCGCCACAGAACCACCGCCGGCAGGACGAGCAGCATGGCGAACAGCCAGAGGAGGCCGGTTCCCAGACCGCGTGCCGCCGGGACGAGCAGGGCCGTGCAGGTCCACCGCAGGCCGTGGCCCAGCGGGGTGAGCACCGAGGTGTACAGCCACTTCAGCGGAATCAGCACCAGGACGCCGATCAGCGTCCCCAGCATCCAGCCGATGGCGCCGAACACCCATTCCAGGCTCTGCCCCAGCCCTCTGGCCATTGCGGCGAGCGCCCGTGCGGCCGGGGGCAGCACGACCCGGTCGAAGGTGTGCCAGCCGGCGGCCAGAACGTCCCAGACCATGCGGACGGGCAGGACCAGGACCAGCACCACGATGCGCACCACGAACCTGACCAGCCTGTTCGGGGCGGTCCCGGGCGCGTACGGGTCGAGATCCTGGTGTTCTCTGTCGTCCATGCCGTGAAGGACGCGAAGACCCGGTCCGCAGTTGCCGGAACCGGGCCTTCGCTTTACCGCGCTGTCGCCGAAGGGCGGGCTACTTGTTCACGACGCTGAGCGGCAGGAGCTTCTTGCCGGTCGGGCCGATCTGGATGTCCAGGTCGAGCTGCGGGCAGACGCCGCAGTCGAAGCAGGGGGTCCAGCGGCAGTCCTCGACCTCGGTCTCGTCGAGCGCGTCCTGCCAGTCCTCCCAGAGCCAGTCCTTGTCCAGGCCGGAGTCGAGGTGGTCCCAGGGCAGGACCTCCTCGTAGGTGCGCTCGCGGGTGGTGTACCAGTCGACGTCGACACCGAACTCGGGCAGCGTCTTGTCGGCGCAGTTCATCCAGAGGTCGTAGCTGAAGTGCTCGCGCCAGCCGTCGAAGCGGCCGCCGGACTCGTAGACCGCGCGGATGACGGAGCCGACGCGGCGGTCGCCGCGCGAGAGGAGGCCCTCGACGATGCCGGGCTTGCCGTCGTGGTAGCGGAAGCCGATGGAACGGCCGTACTTCTTGTCGCCGCGGATCTTGTCCCGGAGCTTCTTCAGCCGGGAGTCGGTGTCCTCGGCACTGAGCTGCGGGGCCCACTGGAAGGGAGTGTGCGGCTTGGGGACGAAGCCACCGATGGAGACGGTACAGCGGATGTCGTTCTGGCCGGAGACCTCGCGGCCCTTGGCGATGACGTTGACCGCCATGTCGCCGATCTGCAGGACGTCCTCGTCGGTCTCCGTGGGCAGGCCGCACATGAAGTACAGCTTCACCTGACGCCAGCCGTTGCCGTACGCGGTGGCGACCGTGCGGATCAGGTCCTCCTCCGAGACCATCTTGTTGATGACCTTGCGCATGCGCTCGGAGCCGCCCTCGGGGGCGAAGGTGAGACCGGAGCGGCGGCCGTTGCGGGTCAGCTCGTTGGCCAGGTCGACGTTGAACGCGTCGACGCGGGTCGAGGGCAGCGAGAGGCCGACCTTGTCGTCGGTGTAGCGGTCGGCGAGGCCCTTGGCGATGTCGCCGATCTCGCTGTGATCGGCGGAGGAGAGCGAGAGCAGGCCGACCTCCTCGAAGCCGGTCGCCTTGAGACCCTTCTCGACCATCTCGCCGATGCCGGTGATGCTTCGCTCCCGCACGGGGCGCGTGATCATGCCGGCCTGGCAGAAACGGCAGCCGCGGGTGCAGCCGCGGAAGATCTCCACCGACATCCGCTCGTGCACGGTCTCCGCGAGCGGGACGAGGGGCTGCTTGGGGTAGGGCCACTCGTCGAGGTCCATCACCGTGTGCTTGGAGACCCGCCACGGCACGCCGGACCGGTTGGGCACGACACGGCCGATGCGGCCGTCGGGGAGGTACTCGACGTCGTAGAAGCGCGGGACGTAGACGCCGCCGGTCTTCGACAGCCGGAAGAGCACCTCGTCCCGGCCGCCGGGGCGGCCCTCGGCCTTCCAGGCGCGGATGATCTCGGTGATCTCCAGGACTGCCTGCTCGCCGTCGCCGACGACCGCGCAGTCGATGAAGTCCGCGATCGGCTCGGGGTTGAACGCGGCGTGGCCCCCCGCGAGGACGATCGGGTGGTCCACGTCACGGTCCTTGGACTCCAGCGGGATGCCGGCGAGGTCCAGGGCGGTGAGCATGTTGGTGTAGCCGAGTTCGGTGGAGAAGCTCAGCCCGAAGACGTCGAACGCGCCGACGGGCCGGTGGCTGTCCACGGTGAACTGCGGCACGTTGTGCTCGCGCATCAGCGCTTCGAGGTCGGGCCAGACGCTGTACGTGCGCTCGGCGAGGACGCCCTCGCGCTCGTTGAGCACCTCGTAAAGGATCATGACGCCCTGGTTGGGGAGTCCGACCTCGTAGGCGTCGGGGTACATCAGGGTCCAGCGGACGTCGCAGCTGTCCCACTCCTTGACGGTGGAGTTCAGCTCACCGCCGACGTACTGGATGGGCTTCTGCACATGCGGGAGCAGAGCTTCGAGCTGTGGGAAGACCGATGCGGCAGACATCTCGCGAACCTTCGTAGCCGGCAGGGGTGACCATCCAGCGTACCCCGGCGCTCAGTGCTTCAGATCCGCGCGCAGTCCGGGGGCGGCGGCTCGGGCCCAGACCCCGGGCAGTTCGCGCTCCCGGGCCTCGGCGGCGGCCTCTTCCCGCCCGTACAGGAGTCCCCAGGTGAACGCGGTCTCACCCGCCGCGTGCGACTGGATCGCGAGCGTGCGCAGGGCCTCACGGGCGACGACGCTGTCCTGGTGGTCGCCGAGGACGGTCTGCACGGCCTTCACGCGTTTGGTGAAGCGCTTGGCGGGCTTGCCGAGCGCGGGCCGGGCCGCCTCGCCCGCGTACCGGGCACGCTTGGCGGCCTTGCGGGCCTCGTGCAGCGCCAGGTCGCGCTCCGGTCCGGGCGGCAGTCCGAGGGCGTGGCCGACGCGGGTGGCGAGGCGGCCGTAGTCCTTGAGCACCGCCCGGGACAGGGCCTTCTCCGGTGCGCGGCCGGCGGCGGGTCGCAGGGGCGGGTCGGCGCTCAGCGCGTCGAGGGCGTCCAGGAGGTCCAGATACCGGTTCCCGTCGAGTACGTCGATGATCCTGCGGCGCGATCCGGTGCTGCGGGCGGCCGACCAGGCGCGGAGGCGGCCGCGCACCGGGCCGAGGGTCAGGGTGGCGGGCAGGGCCTCGACGCGGGTGCCGAGGCGTTCGTCCAGGACTTCCTGGTCGCGGTCGAGGCCCAGTTCGGCGGCCAGCCACTTGAGTTCCGCGCCGAGGGGGTCGGTGAGCTCGCGGTCGAGGAGCTTGCGGTGGGTCTTGAAGGTGCTGCGCAGCCGGCGGGTGGCGACGCGCATCCGGTGCACGGAGTCGGGCTGGTCACGGCGGACGGCGGGGTCGAGGTCGACGATCGTCCGGATCTGTTCGCGTACGTAGGCGAGGACGTGGTCGCCCGCGGTGTGCGGTGTGTCTTTCTCCCGTCCGCTCTCGTCGCGATTCGGTGTCGTCTCCGCCAGTGCCCTCGCGAGCTTCGACGACGACTCCGAGGGGCGTACCCCGGCCTTGCGCAGCCGCTTCTCGACGGCGTCCAGGATCGCGGGGTCTCCGCCGTCGGCCAGCTCGACCTCGATCTCGGTCCAGTCGGCCGTGGTGCCGGCCCCTTCCCCCGCGAGCCGCTCGGCCCGCACCCGGTCGACGCTGACCTCGGCGAGGAGGGTGCCGTCGGCGGTGGTGAGGTGGTGGACGTCGCGGGCGGAGAGCAGCCGGACGGCGGGGGCGATCTCCGCGTGGCGGACCCGGGAGCGGAGGAGGGCGGCCAGGGGGCGCGGCAGGGCGTCGGCGAGGGGTTCGTGGATCTCGTCCCGGATGCCGGTGGCGACGGGGAATTTCAGGTGCCAGCCCTCGTCGGCCCCGCCGGTCCTGCGGCGCAGGGTGAGGGCGTCGGCTGCGAGGCGGAGATCGGCGGTGTCGTAGTAGACGGCGTCGAGCTCGGTCGGACCGCGGTGGACCGTCCGGTCGACCCCGGCCGCCCGGGTCAGGTCGGGCAGCCGGGTGTCGTCGGTGGCTTCGTACTTCCGCTCGATCTCGCGCTTGGTGTCCGCCATGTACGGACACCTACCCGCGACCGCCCGGGTTCAGGCGGACATGGGCCGTTGCACCCTGATGGACTGGAGCAGTCCGATCGCCACCCAGACGGCGAACATCGAGGATCCTCCGTAGGAGACGAAGGGCAGCGGGAGCCCGGCGACCGGCATGATGCCGAGCGTCATGCCGATGTTCTCGAAGGACTGGAAGGCGAACCAGGCGATGATCCCGGCGGCGACGACCGTGCCGTACAGCTCGGTGGTCTCGCGGGCGATCCGGCAGGCGCGCCACAGGACGACGCCCAGGAGCAGGATGATCAGCCCCGCCCCGAGGAAGCCCAGCTCCTCGCCGGCGACGGTGAAGACGAAGTCGGTCTGCTGCTCGGGCACGAACTGGCCGGTGGTCTGGGTGCCTTCGAAGAGTCCGGTGCCGGTGAGTCCGCCGGAGCCGATCGCGATGCGGGCCTGGTTGGTGTTGTAGCCGACGCCCGCCGGGTCGAGCGCGGGGTTGGCGAAGGCGGCGAAGCGGGCGATCTGGTAGTCGTCGAGCAGGCCGAGCTGCCAGATGGCGACGGCTCCGCCCGCGCCCGCGCCGAGGAGGCCGAGGACCCAGCGGTTGGAGGCGCCGGAGGCCAGCAGGACGCCGAGGACGATGACGGCCATGACCATCACCGAGCCGAGGTCCGGCATCAGCATGACGATGGCCATGGGGATGGCCGCGAGACCCAGCGCCTTCGCGACGGTGCGGTGGTCGGGGTGGGCCTGGTCGCCCGCGTCGACGCGGGCCGCCAGCAGCATCGCCATCACGAGGATGATGGTGATCTTGGTGAACTCGGAGGGCTGGATCGAGAAGCCCGCGGGGAGCTTGATCCACGCGTGGGCGCCGTTGACCGTGGTGCCGAGCGGGGTGAGGACCGCGAGGACCAGCAGCACCGAGATGCCGTAGAGCACCGGGACGGCCCCGCGCAGGGTGCGGTGGCCGAGCCAGATCGTGCCGATCATCAGGATGAGGCCGATGCCCGTGTTGAGGGCGTGCCTCATGAGGAAGAAGTACGGGTCGCCCTGGGTGAGGTGGTCGCGGTTGCGGGTCGCGGACCACACGAGCAGCGCGCCGATGAACGAGAGCGCGAGCGCGGCCCCGAGCAGCGGCCAGTCCAGCCGCCGTACGAGGGAGTCCCGCGCGGTCAGCTTGGCCCAGGGGCCCTCGTCGGGGCCGTAGCGGGAGACGGAGAATCCACCTGCCATCAGGGCTGCCTCCCCGTCGCCGCCGGCGATCCGGTGAGTCCCGGCTGGCCCGCGGGCCGCACGGGCAGTTGCTCTTCCGGCTCCACCGGCTGTCCTTCCGGCTCGATCGGGGTGGGGTCGTAGGGCTTGACCTTCGGGGCGTGGATCGAGCCGTCGGGCTGGATCTTCGGCAGCGCTTTCTGGGGCTTGGGCAGCAGGGCCCTCTTCAGGTCCTGGTTGCCTTCGGCGTCGAGGCCGTAGAGCGCGTCGTAGATCTTGCGGACGGCGGGCCCGGAGGCACCGGAGCCGGTGCCTCCCTGGGAGATCGTCATGACGATCGTGTAGTCGTCGGTGTAGGTCGCGAACCACGAGGTGGTCTGCTTGCCGTACACCTGGGCGGTGCCGGTCTTGGCGCGCATCGGGATCTTGTCCTGCGGCCAGCCGCCGAACCGCCAGGAGGCGGTGCCGCCCTCGACCACCGAGCGCAGCCCCTTGTCGAGGTCCTTGATGGTCTGGGCGTCGACCGGCAGCTTGCCGCTGACCTTGGGCTTGATCTCCTGGACGCTCTTGCCGTCGGGGCTGATCACGGCCTTGCCTACGGTGGGCTCGTGGAGGGTGCCGCCGTTGCTGATGGCGGCGTAGGCGGTGGCCATCTGGATGGGGGTGACGAGGACGTCCCCCTGGCCGATCGCGTAGTTGATGCTGTCGTAGGCCTTGAGCTGGTTGCCTTCGAGGCAGTTCTCGTAGGCGATCTGCTGGACGTAGGTGCCGCCCTTCTTGCCCTCCTTGCACCAGGCGTCCTTGTTCGCCTCCCAGAAGTTCTGCTTCCACTCACGGTCGGGGATGCGGCCCTTGACCTCGTTGGGCAGGTCGATGCCGGTCTCGGAGCCGAGCCCGAAGTCGCGCGCGGTGCGGTAGAACCAGTCCTTGGCGTCCTTCTTCGGCTTTATGCCGCCGTCACGCACCCACTCGTCGTGGCCGAGGCGGTAGAAGACGGTGTTGCAGGAGTACTTGAGCGCGTCGCCCAGGGTGATGGGGCCATGGCCCTTGGACTCGAAGTTCGCGAAGGTCTGGTTGCCGAGACTGTAGGAGCTGCTGCACTGGTAGAGGTCGTTGAAGGCGTGACCGGCCCGCACGGCCGCGCTCGCGGAGACCACCTTGAAGATGGAGCCGGCGGGCGCCTGGCCCTGGATGCCCCGGTTGAGCAGCGGGTAGTTGGACTTCTCGCTGGTGAGCTTGGCGTACTCCTTGCCGGAGATGCCGCCGACCCAGGCGTTGGGGTCGTAGTCGGGCTGGGAGGCCATCGACACGACCCGGCCCGTCTTCGACTCCATGACGACGACGGCGCCGGAGTCGGCCTCGTACTTCCGGCCGGTGATCTTGTCGGTCTCCTGGCGGACGGTCTTCATCGCCTGGGCGAGCTCGTACTCGGCCACTGCCTGGACGCGGGCGTCGAGGCTGGTGACGACGCTGGAGCCGGACACCGCCGGGTCGTTCTCCGCCTCGCCCATGACGCGGCCGAGGTTGTCGACCTCGTAGCGGGTGACGCCCGCCTTGCCGCGCAGCTCCTTGTCGTACGTGCGCTCAAGTCCGGAGCGGCCGACCTGGTCGGAACGCAGGTAGGGCGACGGGCCGTCCTGCGCCTTCTGGATCTCCTCGTCGGTGACGGGCGACAGGTAGCCGAGGACCTGTGCGGTCTTCGCCTTGCCGGGTGCGGCGTAGCGGCGTACGGCGGTGGGTTCGGCGGTGATGCCGGGGAAGTCCTCGGCGCGCTCGCGGATCTGGAGGGCCTGCTGGGTGGTGGCCTCGTCGGTGACCGGGATCGGCTGGTAGGGCGAGCCGTTCCAGCAGGGCTGGGGGGTCTTGGAGTCGCAGAGGCGGACCTTGTCCCGGACGTCCTGGGCCTTCATGTCCAGGACGTCGGCGAGGCGGGTGAGGACGCCGACGCCGTCGTCCTTCATCTTCAGCAGCTCGGTGCGGCTGGCGGAGACGACGAGGCGGGTCTCGTTGTCGGCGAGCGGTACGCCGCGGGCGTCGAGGATCGAGCCGCGCACCGCGGGCTGGACGACCTGCTGCACCCCGTTGCCCGCGGCTTCGGCGGTGTACTCGTCGCCGTTGCGGATCTGGAGGTACCACAGGCGCCCGCCGAGGGTCAGCAGCAGCGAGAAGACGAGGACCTGGATGACGATGAGCCGGATCTGGACCCGCTGGGTCCGCCCCGTCTCGGGAATGTTGCTCACGCGGTGCCCCCTGTGGTGGTCCTGCTGGGGGCACGGGGGTCGTCCCCCGGGAAGTACAGCCTCACGGAGCGCCCCCGGCCTCCTCGGTCGCGTACGGGGTCACAGTCGCTTGACCCCCTTGATCCTGCCCGCGCGGGCGGCGCGGTTGCGGGCGGCCTTGACGCGCAGGCCGCCGCGCTGGTTGCCGATCCGCAGACCGGTGCCCGAGGCGAGCCAGCCTGCGGCGACGTCGTTGCCGCCGGACGAGGCCTCGGCGAGCGGGTCGTTCTCGGTGCGTCTGGCCAGCGCCATGATGAGCGGCACAGTGAAGGGCGCCAGCAGCAGGTCGTAGATCGCGGCCGTGAACAGCAGGCTGCCCAGGCCCACATGGCGGGCGGCGGTGTCGCCGACGAGCGCGCCGACTCCCGCGTACAGCAGGGTCGTGCCGATCGCGGCGGCGACGACCACGGCCATCGGGGCGAAGGCCGACTTCAGCTGCCCGTTCTCCGGCCGGGCCAGGCCCGCGAGGTAGCCGATGACGCAGAGCACCAGGGCGTAGCGCCCGGCGGCGTGGTCGGCGGGCGGGGCGAGATCCGCGAGGAGGCCCGCGCCGAAGCCGATGAGGGAGCCGCTGACGGGCCCGTACACGAAGGCGAGTCCGAGGACGGTGAGGAGCAGCAGGTCGGGGACGGCGCCGGGGAGCTGGAGGCGGGCGAGGACGGAGACCTGGACGACGAGGGCGACCACGACCAGGGCGGTGGAGAGCAGAGTCCGGTTGATGCGCATGGGGATCAGCTCTACTCCTGGTCGTTGGCCGCGTTGTCGGGTTGGGCGTTGCCCTGCTGGTCGCCCGCCGCGTCACCGGCGGCGTCGCCGCCCGGCTTCTCGTTGATGTTGCCGACGACCTTGCCGGAGCCGTCGACGAGGTCGCCGTTGGGCTGGACCGTGACGGTGACCGTGGGGGTCGGCTTCGGCTTCGTCTTGACGGGCTTCTTGGGCAGGACCGTGTCGCGCGGGTCCTCGCGGGGCGCCTGCACGACGACGCCGACGATGTCGAGCTTGGTGAACCCGACGTACGGCTTCACGTAGACGGTCCGGGTCAGTGCGCCGCCGGAGGGGTCGACGCGGACGACCTCGCCGACCGGGACGCCGGGCACGAAGGGCTTGTCCTTGCTGGAGCCGAAGGTGACCAGCCGGTCGCCGGCCTTCACCTTCGCCTTGCCGTTGAGGAACTGCACCGACAGCGGGCGCGAGCCCTGGCCGGTGGCGAAGCCGAGCTCGTCGGTCTTCTCCATCCGGGTGCCGACGGTGAAGTCGGGGTCGTTGGCGAGCAGGACCGTCGCGGTGCTGGGGCCGACGGTGGTGACCCGACCGACCAGCCCCTCCCCGTTGAGGACGGTCATGTCGCGGCGGATGCCGTCGTCCGATCCGGCGTCGATGGTGACCGTCCAGGAGAAGCCCTGGGCCGCTCCTATGGCGATGACCTCGGCGCCCTTGATGCCGTACTGCCCGGCGCCGGCGTTCTTCAGCATGGCGTCGAGCTGGCGGACCCGGCTGTTGGTGCGGTCGTCGCTGCCGAGCTTGGCCTTCAGCGCGGCGTTCTCCTGCTCCAGGGCGGAGATCCGGTCGTGCCGGTTGCCGGAGTCCCGCACCGCGCCTATGGCGTTGCCCACCGGGTCGACCGCGGCCGCGACGCCGTTCTCGACCGGCCCGAAGACGGTGGCCGCGGCCTGCCGTGCGCCGTCGACCGGTGACTTCTCGCCGCCTCGGATATCCACCGTGATCAGGGCGAATGCGATGGCGATCAGCAGCACCAGGAGCAGCCGGCTCTCTCGTGTGTCCCTCACGTGCGGCGGCCGTGCCTTCCTCGTCGGAATGTTCGTGCCTGTTTGTACGTGGCTGTCGTTGCGTCAGCACCCGCGTGCCTCGGTACGTGTACAGCAACGGTCTGACTCAACGATCCGGCGGGCGGAGCCGCGGCGTCCGCGCGCCGGATCGGTTGATGTTCCGTCCTAGCGGCGCGGCTGGGCGTCCAGCACCTGCTGGAGCGCCTCGAACTCCTCGACGCACTTTCCGGAGCCGAGCGCCACCGAGTCCAGGGGGTCCTCGGCGATGTGGATCGGCATGCCGGTCTCGTGGCGCAGCCGCTCGTCCAGACCGCGCAGCAGCGCGCCGCCGCCGGTGAGGACGATGCCGCGGTCCATGACGTCGCCGGACAGTTCGGGCGGGCACTTGTCGAGCGTCGTCTTCACGGCGTCGACGATCGCGTTGACCGGTTCCTCGATGGCCTTGCGGACCTCGGCGGCCGAGATGACGACCGTCTTGGGCAGTCCGGAGACCAGGTCGCGACCGCGGATCTCGGTGTGCTCGTCCTTCTCCAGCTCGAACGCCGAACCGATGGTGATCTTGATCTGTTCGGCGGTCCGCTCACCGAGGAGGAGCGAGTACTCCTTCTTGATGTGCTGGATGATGGCGTTGTCCAGCTCGTCACCGGCGGTGCGGATCGACTGGGCGGTGACGATTCCGCCGAGCGAGATCACGGCGACCTCGGTGGTGCCGCCGCCGATATCGACGACCATGTTCCCGGTGGCCTCGTGGACCGGAAGGCCGGAACCGATGGCCGCGGCCATGGGCTCCTCGATGATGTGCACCTGGCGCGCGCCGGCCTGGGTGGACGCCTCGATGACGGCGCGGCGCTCGACCCCGGTGATACCGGAGGGCACACAGACGACGACACGGGGGCGGGCCAGGTAGCGGCGCTTGTGGATCTTGAGGATGAAGTAGCGGAGCATCCGCTCGGTGATCTCGAAGTCGGCGATCACGCCGTCCTTCAGCGGCCGCACGGCAACGATGTTGCCCGGCGTGCGCCCGATCATCTTCTTGGCCTCGGAGCCGACCGCCAGAATTCCGCCGGTATTGGTGTTGATGGCCACGACGGACGGCTCGTTCAGGACGATGCCGCGCCCCCTGACGTACACCAGCGTGTTGGCAGTCCCGAGGTCGATAGCCATGTCACGGCCGATGAACGACATTGAGTTCCCCTTGTTCCCCATGAGGATGCGTCGGGCCTTCCCAAGAAGCGAGGATGGCTTGTTCTGGTAGGCGAGTTTGGCGCTACGGGCGTGGAAGCTTCCATCGTAATGCCGTATGCACGGACACAGCGCGAGGATCCTTCGCCATGGCGAGCGGAACGTGTGCCCGTCCTACCCATGGTGACGTTACGTCGGAGGGATGCGTTCCCGCGATCCCGAACCCTATGCGGAGGGGCGACCGAATTACTTCGGTCGCCCCAGGCGTACAGCGCTGTTTGGCCGATCAGGTCAGGAAAGTCCCGGGAAGAAAAGCTTCAGTTCTCGCTCCGCGGACTCCTCGGAGTCCGAGGCGTGGATGAGGTTCTCGCGGGTGATCGTGCCGAAGTCACCGCGGATGGAGCCGGGCGCGGCGGCGATCGGGTCGGTGGGGCCGGCCAGGGCACGGACGCCCTCGATGACCCGCTCGCCTTCGGCCACCAGGGCGACGACGGGGCCGGATGCCATGAACTCCACGAGCGGCTCGTAGAACGGGCGGCCCTTGTGCTCGCCGTAGTGCTGCTCCAGCGTCTCCTGGTCCAGGGTGCGCAGCTCCAGCGCGGTGATCCGCCAGTCCGCCTTGCGCTCGATGCGGCCGACGATCTCGCCGATCAGGCCACGGCGGACCGCGTCGGGCTTGAGCAGGACGAGAGTGCGCTGAGTCATGTACGGCTCCTTGCAAGGCCAGGCATACGGGTGCGGTGAGGGCGAGATTACAGGGGTACGGAGACGGGTCTGCGCCCGGGTTCACCGAGGGTCACCTTCGGGCCCCGGATTTCCGGGGCCCCGGGGGCCAGGTTCCAGGGCCCCGGGGGCCAGGTTCCAGGGCCCGGGCAGGCGGCTCCGGTGGGCTCATGGCCTCAGGCCGCGGCCTCGCCGGCTTCCTGCTCGGCGGCCCAGTTGGCCTTGGCCTCGTCGATCTTGCGGCCGTAGTGGATCGAGGCCCACCACAGACCGCCGAAGGCCAGCCCCAGGATGAACATCGTCGGGACCACGAAACCGCTCAGGACCAGCGCGATCTGCAGTGCCCAGCCCAGCTGGACACCGCCGGGCCGGGTGATCATCCCGCACAGCAGCACGGACAGGGCCATGCCGATGCCGCACACCGTCCAGACCACGGCCATGGAGGCGTCGTCCAGCTTCATCGCGACGAGACCGGCGAAGCCGATCACGAAGAACTCGCCGATCAGTGTCGAGGCGCAGAGCGTCCGCATCGGTGTCTCAGCCCCTTCCCAGCAGCAGCCGGGCTTCGCCGACCGTGATCACGGATCCGGTCACCAGCACCCCGGCGCCCGCGTACTCGTCGTCCTCCTCGGCCAGCGTGATCGCCGCCTCCAGCGCGTCGTCGAGACGCGGCTCGACCTGGACCCGGTCGTCGCCGAAGACCTCGACGGCGACGGCGGCCAGCTCGTCCGCGTCCATCGCGCGGGGCGTGGAGTTCTGCGTGACGACGATCTCGGCGAAGATCGGCTCGAAGGCCTCCAGGAGCCCGCGGGCGTCCTTGTCGCCGCTCGTTCCGACCACGCCGATCAGCCGGGAGAAGCTGAACGCCTCGGAGATGCCGTCCGCCGCAGCCTTGGCTCCCGCCGGGTTGTGCGCGGCGTCCAGCACGACGGTCGGGCTGGAGCGCACGACCTCCAGACGGCCGGGCGAGAGCACCGAGGCGAACGCCTTGCGGATCGCGTCGATGTCGAGGGAGCGGGCCTGCTCGGCGCCGATGCCGAAGAACGCCTCGACGGCGGCGAGCGCGACGGCCGCGTTGTGCGCCTGGTGGGCCCCGTACAGCGGGAGGAAGACCCCCTCGTACTCGCCGCCCAGCCCGCGCAGGGTCAGCAGCTGTCCGCCGACCGCGATCTCGCGCGAGGTGACGCCGAACTCCATGCCCTCGCGGGCCACGGTGGCGTCCACCTCGACGGCCTTCTTCAGCATCACCTGCGCGGCGTCCACCGGCTGCTGCGCCAGGATGACCGTGGCGCCCTGCTTGATGACCCCGGCCTTCTCCCCGGCGATCTCGGCCGGTGTGGTGCCGAGCCGGTCGGTGTGGTCCAGCGAGATCGGGGTGACGACGGCGACCGTGGAGTCGATGACGTTGGTGGCGTCCCAGGTGCCGCCCATGCCGACCTCGACGACCGCCACGTCGACGGGCGCGTCGGCGAAGGCCGCGTACGCCATTCCGGTGAGGACCTCGAAGAAGGAGAGCCGGTAGGGCTGCTGGGCGTCGACCATCTCGACGTACGGCTTGACGTCCTCGTACGTCTCGATGAAGCGCTCGGGCTCGATCGGGGAACCGTCGAGGCTGATCCGCTCGGTGATCGACTGGACGTGCGGGGAGGTGTAGCGGCCGGTGCGCAGCTCGAAGGCGTTGAGCAGGGCCTCGATCATGCGGGCCGTGCTGGTCTTGCCGTTCGTGCCGGTGATGTGGATGGAGGGGTAGGCGCGCTGCGGCTCGCCGAGGACGTCCATCAGCGCGGCGATGCGCGTGACGGACGGCTCCAGCTTGGTCTCACCCCAGCGTCCGGCGAGCTCCTGCTCCACCGCGCGCAGCGCCTTGTCGGTCTCGGGGTCGGCCGGGCGGGCCGGGACCGCTTCGCCCTGCGGGTGGCCCGAGTGGGCGCGCAGCGTGCGGCTCCCGGCCTCGATCACCGCCAGGTCGGGGTCGCGCTGGGTCGCTTCGTCGACGATCTCCTCGAAGGTGTCGTCGGGATCGGACGCGTCGTGCCGGTCTGAAGGGCGGGGCTCACTCACGCGCCCAGTCTACGGATGGGCGCCGACATCGCACGCAGCGCCCGGCACAGTGCGGAGCGGCGGGACCCGGAGGGCGTACGGCGAAGCCCCCGCGCCCCGGTCGGTCGGGGTGCGGGGGCTTCGTCCTGAAGCTGATCAGCTCTGCGGGAGGCCCGCCAGCTGGGCGCCGATCCGCTCGATGTCGGCCTCGGCCTTGGCGAGCCGGCCACGGATCTTGTCGACCACGTTGTCCGGGGCCTTGGCCAGGAAGGCTTCGTTGCCGAGCTTCCCGGTGGCCTGGGCCTTCTCCTTCCGCGCGGCCTCCAGGTCCTTCGTGAGGCGCTTGCGCTCGGCCGCCACGTCGATCGTGCCGGACAGGTCCAGGGCGACGGTGGTCCCGGCGACCGGGAGGGACGCGGTGGCCTGGAAGTCGTCCCCGGCGGGCTGGAGCCGCAGGAGCTGGCGGATGGCCGCCTCGTGCGGGGCGAGCTCCGTGCCGGTCAGGGTCAGCCGGGCCGGGACCTTCTGGCCGGGCTGGAGGCCCTGGTCGTTGCGGAAGCGGCGGACCTCGGTGACGACCTGCTGGACCAGCTCGATCTCCTTCTCGGCCGCGTCGTCGCGGAAGCCGGAGTCGCCCGGCCACTCGGCGATGACGATCGACTCGCGCCCGGTGAGCGCGGTCCACAGCGCCTCCGTGACGAACGGGACGATCGGGTGCAGCAGCCGCAGCATCACGTCCAGGACCTCGCCGAGGACCCGGCCGGAGACCTCGGCCGGGCGGCCGCCCGCGAAGAACGTGGTCTTGGACAGCTCGACGTACCAGTCGAAGACCTCGTCCCACGCGAAGTGGCGCAGGGACTCACTGATCTTGGCGAACTGGAAGTCGTCGTAGAACGCGTCGACGTCCGCGACCGTCTTGTTCAGTCGGGACAGGATCCAGCGGTCGGTGACCGACATCTCCTCGACCGCGGGCAGGTCGCCCTCGATCGTGGCGCCGTTCATCAGGGCGAAGCGGGTGGCGTTCCAGATCTTGTTGGAGAACTTCGCCGAGCCCTGGACCCACTCCTCGCCGATCGGGACGTCGGTGCCGGGGTTGGCGCCGCGCGCGAGGGTGAAGCGCAGGGCGTCGGAGCCGTACTTGTCCATCCAGTCCAGCGGGTTGACCACGTTGCCGAAGGACTTCGACATCTTCTTGCCGTGCTCGTCGCGGACCATGCCGTGCAGGACGATGGTGGAGAACGGCGGGACGCCGTCGTTGACGTACAGGCCGAACATCATCATCCGGGCGACCCAGAAGAAGAGGATGTCGTAGCCGGTGACCAGGACGGAGTTCGGATAGAACTTCGCGAGGCTGTCGGTCCGTTCGGGCCAGCCGAGGGTGGAGAACGGCCACAGGCCCGAGGAGAACCAGGTGTCCAGGACATCGCTGTCCTGGGTCCAGCCCTCGCCGGTGGGCGCCTCGTCGTCCGGTCCGACGCAGACGACCTCGCCGTTCGGGCCGTACCAGACGGGGATGCGGTGGCCCCACCAGAGCTGGCGCGAGATCGTCCAGTCGTGGAGGTTGTCGACCCAGTCGAAGTAGCGCTTCTCCATCTCCTGCGGGTGGATCTTGACGCTGCCGTCGCGGACCGCGTCGCCGGCGGCCTTGGCGAGCGGGGCGACCTTGACCCACCACTGGAGGGAGAGACGCGGCTCGATGGTGGTCTTGCAGCGCGAGCAGTGCCCGACAGAGTGGACGTAGGGCCGCTTCTCGGCGACGATCCGGCCCTCGGCGCGCAGTGCGGCGACGATGGCGGAGCGGGCCTCCAGGCGGTCCAGCCCCTGGAAGGGGCCGGGGACGGTGATGACCGCGCGCTCGTCCAGAACGGTGAGGAACGGCAGGTCGTGGCGTTTGCCGATCTCGAAGTCGTTCGGGTCGTGCGCGGGCGTCACCTTGACGGCGCCGGTGCCGAACTCGGGGTCGACGTGGTGGTCGGCGACGACGGGGATCGTGCGGTCGGTCAGCGGCAGGTTGATCTGCTTGCCGACCAGGTGCTTGTAGCGCTCGTCGTCTGGGTGGACGGCGACGGCGGTGTCACCGAGCATCGTCTCGGCGCGGGTGGTGGCGACGACGATGGTCTCGTCCCCGTCCCCGTACGTCATCGAGACGAGCTCGCCGTCGTCCTCCTGGTACTCCACCTCGATGTCGGAGATCGCGGTGAGACAGCGGGGGCACCAGTTGATGATGCGCTCGGCGCGGTAGATCAGCCCGTCGTCGTACATCTGCTTGAAGACGGTCTGGACGGCCTTGGACAGGCCCTCGTCCATGGTGAAGCGCTCACGGGACCAGGCGACGCCCTCGCCCAGGCGGCGCATCTGGCCGGAGATCTGGCCGCCGGACTCGTTCTTCCACTTCCAGACGCGCTCGACGAAGGCCTCGCGGCCCAGGTCGTGGCGGGACTTGCCCTCCTTGCCGAGCTCGCGCTCGACGACGTTCTGGGTGGCGATGCCGGCGTGGTCCATGCCCGGCTGGTAGAGCGCCTCGTAGCCCTGCATCCGCTTCCGGCGGACGAGGGCGTCAATCAGGGTGTGCTCGAAGGCGTGGCCCAGGTGGAGGGATCCGGTGACGTTCGGCGGCGGGATGACGATGCTGTAGGGCGGCTTGTCGCTGTGCTCGTCGGCTTCGAAGTAACCACGCTCTACCCAGCGCTCGTACAGCTTCCCCTCTACATCGGCCGGCGCGTACTGGGTCGGCAGTTCGGGGTTGCTGGCTGGCTGCTGCGATGAGTTCTCGGTCACGGGAGACAGTTTAGGGCCGTCACAGCTCTGCACTGAAACGGATTGGTTCAGTAACGGTGTCCGGCTCGGTCCCCCATGTCAGGACGGCTTCCGTCAGGATGTTCGCAACGCATAAGGACCGACCGGCTCGTGGAGGGCGGGAGAAGGAGCGGGGCTGGGTGCGTGCAGCTGCACGGCGGAGGATTGAGTCAACGCGGATGGGGCCTCCCCTGCTCGAGCGAAGCCGAGAGCTTGGGGAAGTTGGTGATTGACGACAACGCCGCAGATGCGCGTGCCCAGCCCCGCGACGCCGCCCTTCACGAGTCGGTCGGTCCGAGAATTCTGGAGGGGACACCGCAATGAGCTACAACCAGCCGGGCCCGTACGGCGGGCAGCCGCCGCAGGGCCAGCCCGGACCGTACGGACAGCAGCCGGGCCCGTACGGCGCCCCGCCGCCCCAGGGCCCCCCGCAGGGCCAGCCCGGCTACGGTTACCCGCAGCAGGCCCCGCAGGGCGTCCCCCCGCAGCAGCCGAACCCGTACGGGCAGCCCCCGCAGCAGCCGCAGGGTTACGGCTACCCGCAGGCCCAGCAGCCGGGCCCGCACGGCCAGCAGCCGCCCGCGCCTCCGCACGGCCAGCAGCCGCCCGCGCCTCCGTACGGCGGACAGCTGCCGCAGCAGCCGAAGAAGAAGACCGGGTTGATCATCGGTGGCGCCGTGGTGGCGCTGGCGGTCATCGCGGGCGGGGTGTACTTCCTGACCTCCGGTGGCGGCAACAGTGACGTGGCGGACTCCACGAAGGGGTACAAGCTGACACCCCCGGCCTCCGTGGAGGACTACACGAAGGACCCGTCCAAGCCCGCGCCGTCCGGCCCGGTCACCGGCGAGGACAAGGCCGAGGCCGAGGCCATGGGGGTCAAGAACGCCAACAAGGCAGGGGCCCAGTACCAGAGCGGCACCAAGGACAACCCCCTCACCCAGAAGGCGCTCATCTTCGAGGGCGTCTGGGGTGAGGTGTCGGACCCGGCGAAGACGCTCGACAATGCCTTCGTCAAGGCCGAGAAGAACATGACGAAGAACACCGGCAGCAACAACACCGTCTCCCTGGTGGGCAGCCCCAATGAGTTCAAGCCGGACGGCTTCGACGGTGCGCTGATGAAGTGCCAGGACCTCAAGGTGGTCAACGACAAGGCCGACGGCACCGCCGCGAAGGGGCCGAAGGAGTTCACCATTCCGGTGTGCGTGTGGGCCGACTACAGCACGGTCGGCATCGTGGGGAATGTCGATATCGGCTCGGCACTGACGGGTAAGGCCCTGCCTCAGGAGGAGGCGGCCGCCCTCGCCGCCAAGCTCTACAACACCTCCCGCAGCAAGATCTGACCGCTCAACGCCGAAGGGGCGCTCACCGGTCGACCGGTGAGCGCCCCTTCGGCGTATGCCGTGCTGCTACGTGCCGTTACGCCGACTTCTCGTGCCGGCCGCCGTCGTTCTTGCCGATCGTGCGCGGCTCGCGCGGGACCAGCGTCGGGTTGACGTTGTTGCGGACGACGTCCGGGGTGATGACGACGCGGGCGACGTCCTTGCGGGACGGGACCTCGTACATCACGGACTGGAGGACTTCCTCCATGATCGCCCGCAGACCGCGCGCGCCGGTCTGCCGCAGGATCGCCTGGTCCGCGATGGCCTCCAGCGCCTCACGCTCGAACTCCAGCTCCACCCCGTCGAGCTCGAACAGCCGCTCGTACTGCTTGACGAGGGCGTTGCGCGGCTCGATGAGGATCTGGAGCAGGGCCTCGCGGTCCAGGTTGTGGACCGAGGTCAGCACGGGGAGACGGCCGATGAACTCGGGGATCATCCCGAACTTCACCAGGTCCTCCGGCATGACCTCCTGGAACTGGTCGCTCGCCTGGATCTCCAGCTTGGAGCGGATCGTGGCGCCGAAGCCGATGCCCTTGGCGCCGGCCCGGGACTCGATGATCTTCTCCAGGCCGGAGAACGCGCCGCCCACGATGAACAGCACGTTCGTCGTGTCGATCTGGATGAACTCCTGGTGGGGGTGCTTGCGTCCGCCCTGCGGCGGGACGGAGGCGGTGGTGCCCTCCAGGATCTTCAGCAGGGCCTGCTGCACGCCCTCGCCGGAGACATCGCGGGTGATCGACGGGTTCTCGCTCTTACGGGCGACCTTGTCGATCTCGTCGATGTAGATGATCCCGGTCTCGGCCTTCTTGACGTCGTAGTCGGCCGCCTGGATCAGCTTGAGCAGGATGTTCTCGACGTCCTCGCCGACATAGCCGGCCTCCGTCAGCGCCGTCGCGTCCGCGATGGCGAACGGGACGTTGAGCATGCGGGCCAGCGTCTGCGCGAGGAGCGTCTTACCGGAACCCGTGGGGCCCAGCAGGAGGATGTTCGACTTGGCGAGCTCGATCGCGTCCTCACGACCGGCGCCGCCGCCGTTCTCCCCGGCCTGGACCCGCTTGTAGTGGTTGTACACAGCGACCGAGAGGGCCTTCTTCGCGGGCTCCTGCCCGACGACGTACCCCTCCAGGAACTCGTAGATCTCGCGAGGCTTGGGAAGCTCTTCCCAGCGGACCTCGCTCGTCTCCGCGAGCTCCTCCTCGATGATCTCGTTGCAGAGATCGATGCACTCGTCGCAGATGTACACACCGGGTCCCGCGATGAGCTTCTTCACCTGCTTCTGGCTCTTTCCGCAGAACGAGCACTTGAGCAGGTCGCCGCCATCACCGATGCGTGCCACGAGGTGCTTCCCCTTCGCCTGGGAGACGCCTGGTTCAGCGCCTCCTGGTGCCTCTGTCCGACGGTACCTTGCCTGGGCCCCCGTTCGGGCCCCCCTTGGCACGGTTCACACGGCCGTGGCCGTGCGAACGGAATGTGCCAAGGGGAAAGACCGACGTCAGACCGATGCGCCCGCGGTGGTCTTGCGGGTGGAAACGATCTGGTCGACCAGACCGTACGCCAGGGCGTCCTCGGCCGTGAGGATCTTGTCGCGCTCGATGTCCTCGCTGATCTTCTCCAGCGGGGTCGTCGAGTGCCGGGCCAGCATCTCCTCCAGCTGCGTGCGCATGCGGAGGATCTCGTTGGCCGCGATCTCCAGGTCGGAGAGCTGCTCGCGGCCCGTCTGCGAGGACGGCTGGTGGATGAGCACCCGGGCGTGCGGGAGCGCCATGCGCTTGCCCGGGGTGCCCGCGGCGAGCAGGACGGCGGCGGCGGAGGCCGCCTGGCCCATGCAGACCGTCTGGATGTCCGGCTTCACGAACTGCATCGTGTCGTAGATCGCGGTGAGCGCGGTGAACGAGCCGCCGGGGCTGTTGATGTAGATCGAGATGTCGCGGTCGGGGTCCATCGACTCCAGGCACAGCAGCTGCGCCATGACGTCGTTGGCCGAGGCGTCGTCGATCTGGACGCCCAGGAAGATCACGCGCTCCTCGAAGAGCTTCGCGTACGGGTCGTACTCGCGCACACCCTGCGAGGTGCGCTCCACGAAGCGCGGGACGACGTAGCGGTTGTCCACCTGCGGGCCGGTGTAGAGGCCGCTCGCGGAGGCGCCGGTGTAGTTGTTCATGTGGGTCTTCACCATCCTGGTGGCGTTCTGGGGCTGGAGGTCTCGGCGTACGAGAGGGTCGTGCGGGAGTGGTGCCGATGGTCCGGTGGATACCGGATCAGGCACCGGTGCCGCCGCCGCCCGGGATGCCCGACGCGACCGTGATGATCTCGTCGATGAGGCCGTAGTCCTTGGCCTCCTCCGCCGTGTACCAGCGGTCGCGGTCGCCGTCGCGGATGATCGTCTCGACGGTCTGGCCGGAGTGGCGGGCGGTGATCTCCGCCATCCGCGTCTTGGTGCGGAGCAGGTACTCGGCCTGGATCTTGATGTCCGAGGCGGTGCCGCCGATACCGGCCGAACCCTGGTGCATGAGGATGTCGGTGTTCGGGAGCGCGAAGCGCTTGCCCGCGGCGCCGCCGGTGAGCAGGAACTGGCCCATGGAGGCGGCCATGCCCATGCCGATGGTGACGACGTCGTTGGGGATGTACTGCATGGTGTCGTAGACCGCCATGCCGGCCGTCACCGAACCACCGGGGCTGTTGATGTAGAGGTAGATGTCCTTGTCCGGATCAGCGGCAAGGAGGAGAAGCTGGGCGGTGATCTTGTTGGCGATGTCATCGTCGACCTGCTGACCGAGGAAGATGATGCGCTCGCCGAGCAGTCGGCTGTAGACCTGGTCACCGAGGCCTCCACCGAGGGACGGCTCTCCGGCGGCGTAGGGCATCAGATTCGTCACGTATCCACCTGCTCGTCTCTGACGGCTCCGGCCGTCTCAGCGTCTTCGTACCGGGCGGGTGAAGCCACTGCCCCACCCTTCCTCTTCATGGACCCTAACGCGCAGGTGGGACAACGCCATCCCGCTTCCGCAACTGTTCGCTGGGAGCGCAAGGTCCGCAGTGGGCACAAGAGTTCCGGGGCCGCACAGCGATCGTGGGACGCGACGGGGATACGGCGACGGGCCCCGGACGCGTGGTGCGTCCGGGGCCCGTCGTGCCGGTCGGCGCGGAGGCCGTCCTGCGGATCGGGACGAGGCTCAGGCCTCGTTCTTCTCCTCGGCCTTGCCCTCCGCCTTGTCCTCGGCGGCGGCCTCGGCCGGCTCCGTGGTCTCGGCGGCGGCCTCGGCCGGCTCGTCCTCGTCCTCGAGGTCGACGACCTCACCGTTGGTGTCGACGACCTTGGCGGCCTCGACGACAACAGCGAGCGCCTTGCCACGGGCGACCTCGCCGACGAGCATCGGCACCTGGCCACCCTCGACGACCGCCTGGGCGAACTGGTCGGGGCTCATGCCGGAGGACTGCGCGCGCCGCATGAGGTGCTCGGTGAGCTCCTCCTGGTTGACGTTCAGCTTCTCCTTGTTGACGAGCTCGTCCAGGATGAACTGGGTCTTGATGCCCTTGATGGCCTGCTCGGAGGTCTCGTTCTCGAACTCCTCCAGGGTCTTGCCCTGGATCTCGAGGTACTTCTCGATGTCGAGACCCATCTGGCCGAGCTGGTGGTGCTCCAGGTTGTGCTTGCGGGTCTGGACCTCGTCCGCGAGCAGCTTCTCCGGGATCGGGACCTCGGCGAGCTTCAGCAGCTCCTCAAGGACCCGCTCCTGGGCCTGGGTGGCCTGGTCGTACTGCTTGGTGGACTCCAGGCGCTTGCGGCTGTCGGCCTTCAGCTCCTCCAGCGTGTCGAACTCGCTGGCCATCTGGGCGAAGTCGTCGTCCAGCTCGGGGAGCTCACGGGCGGCGACGGCGGTGACCTTGACGGCGACCTCCGCGGCCTTGCCCTCGGCGGAGCCGCCCTTCAGCTCGGAGGTGAAGGTGGCCTCGCCACCGGCCTCCAGGCCGGTCACGGCCTCGTCGATGCCGTCGAGGAGCTCGCCGGAACCGATGGTGTACGAGACACCTTCGGCCACGCCGTCCTCCAGGATCTCGCCGTCGACCTTGGCCTCCAGGTCGATGGTGACGACGTCGCCGTCGGCGGCGGCGCGCTCGACCGGGTTGGTGGCGGCGAAGCGCTCACGGAGCTGCTCCACGGCCTTCTCGACCTCTTCGTCGGTGACCTCAAGGGCGTCGACGGTGACCTCGATGCCGGAGTAGTCCGGGATCTCGATCTCGGGGCGTACGTCAACCTCGGCGGTGAAGGCCAGCAGCTCGCCGTCCTTCAGCTCGGTGATGTCGACCTCGGGCTGGCCGAGGACGTTCAGCTCACCCTCGTTGACCGCCTCGGTGTAGAACTTCGGGAGGGCGTCGTTGACGGCCTCCTCCAGCACCGCACCGCGGCCGAACCGCTGGTCGATGACCCGGGCAGGGATCTTGCCCTTGCGGAAGCCCTTCACCGTGACCTGCTGGTTGATCTTCTTGTACGCCGCGTCGAGGCTGTCCTTGAGCTCCTCGAAGGGCACCTCAATGCTGAGCCGAACCCGAGTCGGGTTCAGGGTCTCCACGGCGCTCTTCACGGTTCGGTCTCCTTGGGGCTGACTTCTTGGGGTTCTGCTGGGCCGCCGAATGGCGGCTTCGCGGACCGAGCCCGGTACATCAGACACACGGGCACGCATTTTGCATAGTAACGGCAAGGGGGAGGACTCCCACAATGCGATCTTGCTGGTGGTCGGGGTGGCCGGATTCGAACCGACGACCTTCCGCTCCCAAAGCGGACGCGCTACCAAGCTGCGCCACACCCCGTCGGTGCGACACGTAGGGTACATGCACGGGAGCCGTGGGTCCGCCGCTTTACGGAGCAGCGCCACCGGGTCCGGCCCGTATCCCCGTATCCCGGCCCAGGTCCGATCCGGGTTCGGTCCGGCGGTCGGCACAACAGGTGTGCGAGCACCGCCGCCGACCCGCTACGATGCTCCTCGTGCCGCGGTCCACGGACCTGCGGTGCGCCGCTTGCGGGCGTAGCTCAATGGTAGAGCCCTAGTCTTCCAAACTAGCTACGCGGGTTCGATTCCCGTCGCCCGCTCCACGCAGTCGAGGGCCGGGCCGGAGGATGATCCTCCGGCCCGGCCCTCGCGCGTTGCGGGCCCCGGACGCCGGGTCACGGGCCTCAGAAGCTGATCTGGTTGATGGTGTCGGCTATCGAGTTCATGAACCTGTTGATCGACGGGGCCATGCCGGTCGACGCCAGGAAGAAGCCGAAGAGCACGGCGACGACCGCGGGACCGGCCTTGATGGAGCCGCCACGGATCATTACCACCAGGATGACCGCGAACAGCAGCACCATAGACAGTGAAATAGCCACGTCTGATCACACCCTCGGTCGGTCCGCCTTGCCGGCCCGGAAGCGTGCACCGCCGCGCGCCCCGTCACCCCTATCGTGCCACCAACTCCCCCGTGGTTGCTGCCGGGTGACAGAACGGAGTGGCGGGATCCCGCCATCCTTCACGGGCCGGTGCGGGCGCGGCGACAGCCACCGGGCAACCCCCTCCCCGCCCCGTGCGCGGTGAGCGCCCGGAGTGCCCGGGAGCCGCGCCGCGCTCGCGCTTTCTGTGTGCCGGCTGTGAAATTCCCGCAGCCGAATATCCACCGCAGCGATCGTTTCCGCATCCCCACACTTCATTCACAGCCAATTGACGGCATGGATGCGACGTAATTCACTCCGGTCAACAGCCTGCCGGTATGCCCCATTTGAGCAGGACCAAGGGTGTCATAACGGGCAGCGCTCGATGGATTCACATTCGAATAGAGGGCAACACGCGATATCTTCCCGTAGTTTTACGCCAGGCAATCGACCGGTCTAAGGTGCCTTAGATGTTCCAAGCTCCGAGCGTATTCCAAAGGGCCCCGCTCCCCCCGGCGACCCGGGAGCCGGAGCCCAGACACGAGCAGACGCCCACCGCCACGGCCCTCCTGCCCGCCCCCGAGCCCGGTGCGCCGGGCGCAGCCGCTCCGGCGCCCGCGGCGGCGAGGAAGCGCGATCCCTACTTCGACAATGTGAAGTATCTGGCCATCGTTCTCGTCGCGGTGGCGCACGCCTGGGAACCCGTGATGGACGGCAGTCGCACCACCCGGGCGCTGTACATGATCGTGTACACGTTCCACATGCCGGCCTTCATCCTCATCTCCGGCTATTTCTCGCGGTCGTTCGATATGACACCGTCCAAGGTGAAGCGGCTGATCACCTCGGTCGCGGTGCCGTACGTGCTGTTCGAGACGGCCTATTCGCTCTTCAGGCGGTACGCGGACGATTCGCCCGACACGGCGATCAGCCTGATCGACCCGTTCTTCCTGACCTGGTTCCTGATCGCCCTGTTCGTCTGGCGGGTGACCACGCCGATCTGGCGCACGCTGCGCCATCCGCTGCCCGTGGCGCTCGCCATCGCCGCGCTCGCCTCCGTCTCCCCCGACATCGGCGACGACCTCGATCTCCAGCGGGTGCTGCAGTTCCTGCCGTTCTTCGTGCTCGGTCTGCTGATGAAGCCCGAGCACTTCCAACTGGTCAGACGGCGCGAGGTGCGGCTGCTGTCCGTACCGCTGTTCGCCGGGGCGCTGCTCTTCGCGTACTGGGTCGCCCCGCACATGCGGCTCGGCTGGCTCTACCGCGCCAACAGCGCGCAGGAGATGGACGCCCCGTGGTGGTCGGGCGCTGTGATGACGCTCGGGATGTTCGGCTGCGCCCTGGCGCTGACGGTCGGCTTCCTGGCCTGGGTCCCCGGCCGGGCCAGGTGGTTCACGGTGCTCGGCGCCGGCACGATCTGCGGCTATCTGCTGCACGGCTTCCTGATCAAGGGGGCCGAGTACGCGGGGCTGTTCGACCGCTACACCTGGCTCTCCGGCCCGGCCGGACTGGTCGTCGTCTCGCTCGTGGCGGCGGTGGCCGTGACGCTCATGTGTACCCCGCCGGTGGGGCGCGCCCTGAAGTGGGCCACCGAGCCGGACATGGCGTGGGCGTTCCGGAAGGACCCCGCGAAGCGCTGAGCTCTCGGCGGTCCGGCCGTTCGCGGGCGGGCCGCCGCGCTCCTCGCCGACTCCCCTCCCCCTGATCCACCCGACGGCCCGGCCGCGGGTGGATCAGTGCGTCTCCGGGTTGGCCGGATTCTTTCGGTCCGGGGGTGATTCATCGCCGACCAGCCCCAAGAGGCCCCGCACCTGCGCATACTTCGCCGTCAGCCGGGTACGCGTCGCCGCGTCCAGGACCGCGAGGCGGGCGGGATCCGCGTTGTGGGCGAGGTCCGCCTCCTTGACGAGCAGTGCGCCCGGGGTCGCCAGGATCCGCGCGGCGTACGAGGACAGTTCCTCGCCCGGCCGCTTGGTCACCGCCAGGACCATGTCCTTCACCCGCTGCGGCAGGGCGGCCGCCGGACGGAGAGCGCGTCGTCCTCGACCGCGTCGTGCAGCCAGGCCGCCGCGATCTGCCCGTCGTCGCCGCCCCGCACCCGTACACCTTCGGCCACTGCCGCCAGGTGTTCCACGTACGGGCGGCCCGCCTTGTCGGTCTGCCGGGCATGGGCCTCTCGGGCGATGGACTCCACCTCGGAGACGCTCAGATCGTGTTCCGTCATGGGCCGACCCCACGACCGCGCCGAGAGATATGAGACGACAATTTGACAGGTTCATGCTTGCAGTGTCAATCGTTCGGTAAACTAATTACTGATGGACTCTTAATGCTCCCTTGGCTCGCTCTTGACCGACCCCGAAGGACCAGGCTCATCGGACACGCAGACACCCTGCCATGGGTGGCGCCTTCCTGGCCGCTACCGTCCTCGCCCGCCTCGGCGGCCGCATCGGGCTGCACTGGCGCCGGACGCTCGCACTCCGGCCGGCCCGCAACCTGCCAGGCGGCCGCGAGAAGGACGAGGACCAGGGACAGATACCGGTGTTCGGTCTGAGAAGCACCGGACGACGGAGAGGGGGCGCTCAGGCCCGGCGGGAGAGCAGCAGCAGGGCCCGGTCGTCGTTGACGTCCTTGGCGCAGGCCTCGATCAGATGCCAGGCCGCGCCCTCGAAGCCGGTGGAGACATAGCGGTCGGCCTCGCCCGTCAGCCGGTCGATGCCCTCGGCGATGTCCCGGTCGGCGGCCTCCACCAGACCGTCGGTGAACAGCATCAGCACGTCGCCGGGCGCGAGCGATCCCTTCACCGCGTCGAACTCGGCCCCGTCGTAGACGCCGAGCAGGGGCCCCTCCCCGGACTTCTCCTCCCACTGCCCACTGCCCGCGTGCAGTTGGAGGGCGGGCGGATGGCCTGCGGAGTAGATCTCGTAGTCGCCCGATTCCAGGTCCAGCACCAGGTGGATCGAGGTGGCGAAGCCCTCGTCCCAGTCCTGGCGCAGCAGATAGCCGTTGGCGGCGGGCAGGAAGGCGTGCGGGGGCAGCGAGCCGAGCAGCCCGCCGAAGGCGCCGGACAGCAGCAGGGCCCGGGAGCCCGCGTCCATGCCCTTGCCGGAGACGTCGGTGAGGACGGCCTCCAGGGTGCGGCCCCCGTGGGTACGGGCCGCGACGACGAAGTCTCCGGAGAACGACTGGCCGCCGGCCGGGCGCAGGGCCATCTCGCGGTGCCAGCCCTGGGGCAGCCGGGGCAGGGCGCTCTGGACCCGGATGCGTTCGCGCAGGTCGAAGAGCATCGTGCCGCCGCGCCGCCAGGGCACGCCGACCCGGGCCCGGAACTGGGCGAGGACCAGCCCGAAGAATCCGCAGGCGGCGACCACGAGCACGGTGCCCGGAGTGACCCGGGCGGGGCCGTCCAGGTACGGGCCGAGGGTGAGCGCCTCGACGATCAGCGCGCCGGCGGCCGTCGCGTACAGGCCCAGCAGGCTGGCGGGGCGCAGCAGCAGGCCGCCCGCCACGATGGGCAGGGCGAGTGCGGCCGGGTCGATCCAGACCGGGCTGACGACGGTGGCGAAGGTGATGGCCGGGATCGTCAGCAGCAGGCCGGCCAGGGCGATCCAGTCGGAGCCGTCGCCACGGAAGTAGTCGACCCCGGATTTGCGCAGGCCGATGCGGGCCCGGTGCACGTTTCTGCGCCACCGGGCCCAGAAGTCGTCTACTCCTCCGCTACGGGCCACTGCCGGGACCTTATCCACCCGAACGCGTCCGGTGCAGGGGGACCCCGGTGACAATGCGCTCGAAATGGGGTCGTCCGCGCGCCGGAACCCTGTTCCGCGTGGCATATGACACGGTTCCGGCGGGGTGCGGGCGGGGCGCGTGAGCGGATGCCGCCCGCCGGTTCTTCAGCCGCCGGAGGCGCCCGGGTGCTCAGCCGCCGGAGGGGCCCGGGGGCTGGCACCGGGGGCACCAGAAGAGATTGCGGGAGACCAGGTCCGCGGTGCGGATCTCCGTACGGCAGATGTGGCAGGGCAGATTCGCTCGGCGGTAGACGTAGACCTCGCCGCCGTGGTCGTCCTTGCGGGGCGGGCGGCCCATGGCCTCGGGGAGGTGTTCGGGGCGGACGGTGTCGATGCGGTTGTTCGTCACGCCTTCGCGCATCAGCTCCGCCAGGTCCGCCCAGATGGTGTCCCACTCGGTACGGGTGAGATCCCTGCCCGTGCGGTACGGGTCGATGCCGTGGCGGAAGAGGACCTCGGCGCGGTAGACGTTGCCGACGCCCGCGATGATCTTCTGGTCCATCAGCAGGGCGGCGATGGTGGTGCGGCTGCGGGAGATCCGCCGCCAGGCACGCTCCCCGTCCTCGTCCCCGCGCAGCGGGTCCGGGCCCAGGCGCCCGTGTATGGCGCGCTTCTCGGGCTCGGTGATCAGGGCGCAGGTGGTGGGGCCGCGCAGATCCGCGTGGTGGGCGGCGTTGACGAGCCGGAGGCGGACCGTGTCGGTGGGCGGCGGGGGCGGGGCGGTGCCGAAGCCGAGCTTGCCGAAGAGGCCGAGATGGACGTGGACCCAGCCGGTGTCGCCGAAGCCGAGGAAGAGGTGCTTGCCGTGGGCGTCGGTGGCGGTGAGGGTCCGCCCGTCGAGCAGGGCCGCGCTGTCGGAGAACCTGCCCTGCGGACTGCTCACCCGTACCGGTGCGCCCGCGAACCGTTCGGCGTGGTCGTCGGCGAGACGGCGGATGGTGTGTCCCTCGGGCACGGCGGGCTGCTTCCTGTGGCGCTCGTGGTGGTACGGGTGGTGGCATGGCCGTGCCGCCGGGTCCGGGACCCGGCGGCACGGGAAGACGTGGTGCGGGAGGGCCGGTCAGCCCTGCTGCGGGTGGTGGGCGGGGATCGGGGGGAGCTCGCCGGTGGTCTCGTACGCCGAGAGCATCTCGATGCGGCGCGTGTGGCGCTCCTCGCCGGAGTACGGCGTGGAGAGGAAGATCTCGACGAACTTCGTGGACTCCTCGACCGTGTGCATCCGGCCGCCGATCGCGACGACGTTGGCGTCGTTGTGCTCGCGGCCGAGGGCTGCGGTCTGCTCGCTCCAGGCCAGTGCGGCGCGGACGCCCTTGACCTTGTTGGCGGCGATCTGCTCGCCGTTGCCGGAGCCGCCGATCACGATGCCGAGGCTGTCCGGGTCGGCGGCCGTCTTCTCGGCGGCCCGCAGGCAGAACGGCGGGTAGTCGTCCTGGGCGTCGTAGATGTGGGGGCCGCAGTCGACGGCCTCGTGGCCGTGGGCGCCGAGCCACTCGACGAGGTGGTTCTTGAGTTCGTAGCCGGCATGGTCGGATCCGAGGTACACGCGCATGGTGCGAAGTGTGGCACGAACTTCGCGGGGCAGCCGTCAGCGGGGTCGGGAGCCCCCGTCCGGTGATGCGCGGACCTGATGCCGGTCCCTTGTGGTGAACGCCACTCGGGCAACGAGGCTGACCGACGACGCCGCCCGCGAGCAGGTCGTGCCGTCGTTGCCGGTCGCGGCCCTGGTGGTGGGCGTCTCGCTGTTCCGGGAGATGCGCGGCCGCAAGGCCGTCGCCAGGTGATCGGTGCGTGTTCCGCACCTTCGACGGATACCTGACAGAGGTTGTCAGGTATCCCCGGGGAGGCTCTACCTCGCACCGCCGAAACGCGAGCGAAGGAGAGCCTCCCCCATGTCGTCCCAGCCCACTGGATCCGCACCCGCCACCTTCCAGACCGGCTACCCGGTCCGGCCCGCCCGGCTGGTCGAGGCCGCCACCCCCGACGACGTACGGCAGGCCGTGGCGTACGCCGCCGCGCGCGGGCTCCCCGTCGCCGCGCACGCCACCGGGCACGGGCTGCCCGGAGCGGTCGAGGGCGGCGTCCTCGTCGCCACCCGCGCCCTGGACTCCGTCACCGTCGACCCGGTCCGCCGCACCGCCCGGATCGGCGCGGGCGCGACCTGGGGCGCGGTGACCGCGGCGGCGGTCCCGCACGGGCTGGCGCCGCTCAACGGCTCGTCGCCCTCGGTGGGCGCGGTCTCGTACACGCTGGGCGGCGGACTGGGCATCATGGCCCGGAAGTTCGGGTACGCCGCCGACCGGGTCCGGGCGCTGGAGGTGGTGACCGCCGACGGAGTCCTGCGCCGGGTCACGCCGGAGCGCGAGCCGGAGCTCTTCTGGGGGCTGCGCGGCGGCGGGCACCGGCTGGGGGTGGTGACCGCTCTGGAGATCGGGCTGGTGGCGGTGGAGCGGCTGTACGGGGGATCGATCGCCTTCGCCGGGGAACGGGCGGCCGAGGTGGTGGGCCGCTTTCTGGAATGGACCCGGACCGTGCCGGAGTCCCTCACGTCCTCGCTGGCCGCGCTCGTCCACCCGGACCTGCCGCAACTGCCCCGGGAGTTGCGCGGGCGGTACGTCGTCTCGGTGCGGGTCGCCTTCACGGGGGACGCCGCCGAGGGCGAGCGGCTGGTGGCCCCGCTACGGGGAATCGGACCCGTGCTCGCCGACTCGTTGCGGGAGATGCCGTACGCCGAGAGCCCCACCATCCACAGCGACCCGCCGTTCCCGCACGCGTACTACGGGGAGGGGCTGATGCTCCGGGAGCTGGACGCGGGGCGGGCCGCCCGGGTGCTGGAGCTGACCGGGCCCGGAGCCCCGATGATGACGGTGGTGCAGCTCAACCACCTCGGCGGGGCACTGACCGGGGGTCCGGACGTGGCGAACGCGGTGCCCCACCGGGACGCGGGCTTCCTGCTGCGGCTGCTGTCGCCGCTGGACGGTACGGACGTGGCGGCGGTGCGCTCGCTGTACGGGGAGGTGTCCGGGGTGCTGGGGCCGCTCGTTCAGGGGCGGTCGCTGAACTTCTCCTTCGGCGGCGGGGACCGTACGGCCGGTTTCCACGAGCCGGAAACGGCGAAGAGGCTCGCCGGTCTGGTCTCCCAGTACGATCCGGCGGGCCTCTTCGGTGGCCCCTACGAGGGCCGGTGAGTGCGGGTCAGCCGCGGCGGCCGAGGAGCTTCCAGGCGGCGGGCAGCGCGCCCATGGCCAGCGCCGCCTTGAGCGCGTCGCCGAACAGGAACGGGGTGAGGCCGGCAGCGACGGCGGCGGTCGGCGACATCCCGGTGGACAGCGCGAGGTAGGGCACGCCGACGGCGTAGATGATCGCGGAGCCCAGGACCATCGTGCCCGCGGTGCGCAGCATCGAACGGTCGCCGCCGCGCCGGGCGAGGGCGCCGACGACGGTGGCGGCCAGGAGCATGCCGAAGACGTAGCCCAGGGACGGCATCGACCAGCCCGAGGAGGCCTCGGCGAACCACGGCATGCCGGCCATGCCGACGAGCGCGTACAGCGCGAGGGAGAGGAAGCCGCGGCGGGCGCCCAGCGCGGTGCCGATGAGCAGCGCGGCGAAGGTCTGGCCGGTGACCGGGACCGGGGAGCCGGGGACCGGGACGGCGATCTGGGCCGCGATGCCGGTCAGGGCCGCGCCGCCGAGGACGAGGGCCGCGTCCACGGCGTAGCGGTGCCGGGCTGCGGGCAGCAGGTCGGCGAGGACCGCTCCGGAGCGGACGGGGGCGGCAGCAGTGCTCATCGGGACTCCGCGGGTGAGGGCAGGTGGGCCGGGACGGCCCCCGCCGGGCAGGGTGGGGTCGGGCTCTCGCCGACGTTAGCCCACGGGTTAACGCTCGATCACCATCAGCCGCCCACAAAGCGGCGGTTGATGGCTTGGTGGGATTCACACAAAGCCCGCACCGCAATCACGTTCCCGCGTGACGCTCGTCACGGAGGTGAGGGCGGTGCCGGCGCATTCTGGCGGGGCGCACGGCGATCGGCGAGACTGTAGCTTCCCCATAAACGATCAGAGCTTCCCCATAAAGATCAGCCGGCTCTTATCGGCCCGCGAACGACCATAGATTCCGAGAGCGACCCTTCCCCCATGCACGATGCCCCTCCCCGCACGCCGTCTCTCCCGTCCTCCCCTGTGCCGCCCGAGCCGCTGGCGCACGGGCTCAAGCAGCGCCATCTGACGATGCTGGGGCTCGGCGGGGTGATCGGGGCCGGTCTTTTCGTCGGCTCGGGCGCCGGGATCGCGGTGGCGGGGCCCGCGATCGTCGTCTCGTATCTGATCGCGGGGGCGCTCGCGATGCTGGTGATGCGGATGCTCGGCGAGATGTCCTCCGCGATGCCCGCATCCGGTTCGTTCTCCGTGCACGCCGAGCGGGCGCTCGGGCGGTGGGCCGGGTTCAGCGTCGGCTGGCTGTACTGGTTCCTTCTGGTGGTCGTTCTCGCCGTGGAGGCGACGGCGGCCGCACAGATCGCCCACGGCTGGGTGCCGGGCATCGAACCCTGGGCATGGGTGCTGCTGTTCATGGTGGTCTTCACCGCGGCGAACCTGACGGCGGTGAAGAACTTCGGCGAGTTCGAGTTCTGGTTCGCCTCCTTGAAGGTCGGCGCGATCGTGGTCTTCCTGGTGCTCGGGGTGCTGGCGGTGTTCGGATGGCTCCCCGACACCGACCCGGTCGGGATGACCAACCTGACCGGCCGGGACGGCTTCCTGCCGAACGGCTGGGGCGGGGTCGTCTCCGGCGTGCTGACCGTGGTCTTCGCCTTCGGCGGGCTGGAGGTCGTCACCATCGCCGCCGCCGAGACGGACGACCCGGCGCGTGCGGTGGGGCGGGCGGTGCGCAGCGCGGTGGTGCGCATCCTCTTCTTCTACGTCGGCTCGATGCTGGTGATCGTGACCGTGCTGCCGTGGACCGCGCAGCAGGCCGGGCTGAGTCCCTACGTGAAGGTGCTGGACGCGATCGGGGTGCCGTCGGCCGGGCAGATCATGAACATCGTCGTGTTCGTCGCACTGCTCTCCGCGCTCAACGCCAATCTGTACGGCTCCTCCCGCATGATCTTCTCGCTGGCGGAGCGCGGGGAGGCCCCGCGCGGGCTGCTGAAGGTCTCCGGCAAGGGCGGGGCGGAAGGCGGGACGGAGGGTGGTGTGCCGCGGCGGGCGGTGCTGGCCTCGGTGGCCTTCGGCTTCGTCTCCGTACTGCTCAACCTGCTGTGGCCGGACACGGTGTTCCTCTACATGCTCAACTCGGTCGGCGCGGTGCTGCTGTTCGTCTGGGCGCTGATCGCCGCCTCCCAACTGCGGCTGCGCGCCCGGCTGGAGCAGGAGGCTCCCGAGGCGCTCACGCTGCGGATGTGGTGGTTCCCGTATCTGACCTGGGTGACGCTGGCCGGGCTGCTCGGGGTGCTGCTGCTGATGCTGACCGACGAGGCGGCACGCCCGCAGGTGCTGTGGTCGGCCGGGGCGACGGCGTTGGTGCTGCTGGTGGCGGTGGGACGGCAGCGGCGGGAGCGCGCGGACGCGGCGCCGGCCGGCCGGTAGGCGGGGGCCGACCGGCACGGGCCTGACCGGCCGGTAGGCGGATGTGCACCTTGTGTGAGCCTGGTGCCCGCATAGCGGACACCCACTCCGTGTGAGCGGTGCAGATGCTCAGACTGTGGGTTCGTTTCTCTGCCTCAGCTACCGAACAGAGCTCGTCCATGTCTCGGACCTCCGCGTCTCCCCCCACCGCTGACTCCGCGGCCGCTGCCGGGCCCCGGGCGGACTCCGCGCTCACCCACGGTCTCAAACAGCGACACCTCTCGATGATCGCCCTCGGCGGGGTGATCGGCGCCGGTCTCTTCGTCGGCTCGGGCGCCGGCATCGCCGCGGCGGGACCCTCGATCATCGTCGCGTACGCCATCTCCGGGCTGCTCGTCATGATGGTGATGCGCATGCTCGGCGAGATGTCGGCCGCCAACCCGGCCTCCGGCTCCTTCTCCGTGCACGCCGAACGGGCGATCGGCCCGTGGGCCGGGTTCACCGCCGGCTGGTCCTTCTGGTTCCTGCTCTGCGTCGCCGTGGGCCTGGAGGGCATCGGGGCCGCGCAGATCGTCAGCGGCTGGCTGCCGGGGACGCCGGAGTGGGCCTGGGTCGCCCTGTTCATGGTGATCTTCCTCGGGACGAACCTGGCCGCCGTGAAGAACTTCGGCGAGTTCGAGTTCTGGTTCGCCGCGCTCAAGGTCATCGCGATCACGCTGTTCCTGGTGCTCGGCCTGCTGGCGATCCTCGGCGTGCTGCCCGACACGGACGCGCCCGGCCTGTCCAACCTCTCGGGCGACGGGGGCTTCCTCCCCAAGGGCATGGACGGATTCATCATCGGACTCCTCGCCTCGGTCTTCGCGTACGGCGGTCTGGAGACCGTCACCATCGCGGCGGCCGAGTCCGAGAACCCGGTACAGGGCGTCGCGAAGGCGGTCCGTACGGCGATGTGGCGCATCGCCGTCTTCTACATCGGCTCCATGGCAGTCATCGTCACGCTGGTCCCCTGGGACAACCCGAAGGTCGCGGAGGTCGGCCCGTTCTACGCGATGCTCGACCACCTGGGCATCGGGAGCGCCGCGCAGATCATGAACGTGGTCATCCTCATCGCCCTGCTCTCCGCGATGAACGCCAACATCTACGGCGCTTCGCGCATGGCCCGGTCGCTGGTCGCCCGGGGCCAGGGCCCGGCCGTGCTCGGGAAGATCACCTCCGGGGTGCCGCGCAACGCCGTGCTGTTCTCCTCGGTCTTCGGGTTCGCGTGTGTGCTGCTCAGCTACTGGCGGCCGGACGACGTCTTCCCCTGGCTGCTGAACATGATCGGCGCGGTGATCCTGGTGGTGTGGACCTTCATCGCGGCCTCCCAGCTGATCCTGCGCGGCCGCACCGAGCGGGAGGCACCGGAGACGCTGGTCGTGCGGATGTGGTTCTTCCCCATCGGCACGATCGTCGCCCTGGCCGCCATGGTGGGCATCTTCCTGCTGATGCTGCGCCAGTCGGACACCCGTGACCAGCTGCTGGCCACGGGAGCGCTGACCGTGGTGCTGATCGGCATCGGCCTCGTACGTCAGCGGCGACGGGGCGGCGGCGGGAGCGGCGACGGCGCGGCCGGGATCCCGGCGCAGCGGAAGTAGTTCCCGCACGCCTCGCGGCAAGGTTCCCGCCCGGCCGCTACGAACGCCGGGCCCCTCCTCGTACGATCGGGGCGGATCCCGGCGTTTCGGCGTTCGGTGTACGCCGGGCTGTCATCCGCCCTCGCTCCCGTGGTGGCTCCTTCCGCTTGAGGAGTCGTCATGTCCGTTGCTCCCAGGCGTCGTCCGATCCTCCTGGCCACCGCTCCCGTCACCGCCGCGGCCACCGCCCCGGCCGTCGCCGGCCGCCCCGAATTCGCGGATGCGCTACTACGCCAACGCCAACCGCTGTCCCTGGGCCCCGGCCCACGACCGCACTCCGGTGGTGCAGGCCCCGGCCGGCCTCACCCTCGTCACCTACGAGAACCCGCCCGGTGCCCACACAGCCGACGAGCGCGTCCGGGCGGCCCTGAACGGCGTAGCCGTGTCGCCGTCTAGTCGGCGTCCCCCGGGCCGCCCCCGGCCTGGCCCTCGCCGGGGCGCTCCCCGCCGGGCCGGACGGGTCCGGCCGCCGCGCGGATGCTCTCCCGTGCGGCGTCGGCGACCGCGCGGGGCGTGATGCCGAACTCCTCGTACAGGCGCTCGTAGGCGGCGGACGCGCCGAAGTGCTCCAGGCTCACCATGCGGCCCGTGTCCCCCACCACGTCCCGCCAGCCCTGGGCGACGGCCGCCTCGACGCTGACCCGGGCCCGGACCTCGGGCGGCAGGACCGTGTCCTGGTAGGCGTACGGCTGGCCGGCGAACCACTCGCGGCAGGGGAGCGAGACCACCCGTGCGTCATGCCCGTCGGCGGCCAGCAACTCCCGTGCGTCCAGGGCGATGTGGACCTCGGAGCCCGTCGCGACGAGGATGACGTCGGGCGTCGCGCCCCGGCTGTCGGCGAGTACGTAGCCGCCCCGGGCGGCCCCCTCGGCGGAGGCGTACGCGCCGTCCCCCCGCTCCAGGACCGGCAGCGGCTGCCGGGTCAGGGCGAGGCCGGCGGGCCGGTCGTGGTGTTCCAGGACGGTGCGCCAGCACACGGTCGTCTCGTTCGCGTCGGCGGGCCGTACGACGTCGAGGCCGGGGATCGCGCGGAGGGCGGCCAGTTGCTCGACGGGCTGGTGGGTGGGGCCGTCCTCGCCCAGGCCGATGGAGTCGTGCGTCCAGACGTAGGTGACCGGGAGCTTCATCAGGGCGGCGAGCCGGACGGCCGGGCGCATGTAGTCGCTGAAGATCAGGAACGTACCGCCGTAGGGGCGGGTGAGGCTCTGCAGGGCGATGCCGTTGAGGATCGCGCCCATGGCGTGCTCGCGGATGCCGAAGTGGAGCGTGCGGCCGTACGGGTCGCCGGGGAACTCGCCGGTCTGCTTGCTCTCCGGCACGAAGGACGGCTCGCCCTCCATGGTCGTGTTGTTGCTCCCCGCGAGGTCGGCCGAGCCGCCCCACAGCTCGGGCAGCACGGGTGCCAGCGCGGTGAGTACATCGCCGGACGCCTTGCGGGTGGCGATGCCCTTGGCGTCGGGGCGGAAGTCGGGGAGACTCTTGGCCCAGCCCTCCGGAAGCCGCCGTTCCCGCAGCCGGTCGAGGAGTTCGGCGCGCTCGGGGTGGGCGGCGCGCCACTCCTGATAGCCGGGCTCCCAGGCACGATGGGCCTCGGCGCCGCGCTCGACGACCGCGCGGGCGTGGTCCAGCACGTCGTCCTCGACGGCGAAGTCGGCGTCCGGGTCGAAGCCGAGCAGCTTCTTGGTCGCGGCGACCTCGTCGTCGCCGAGTGCGGAGCCGTGGGCCTTGCCGGTGTTCCGCTTGGTGGGCGCGGGCCAGCCGATGATCGTGCGCAGCAGGATCAGGGAGGGCCGGCCGCGCTCGCTCTTCGCGGCCTCGACGGCGGCGAGCAGGGCGTCGACGTCCTCGACGTAGTCGCCGGTCCGCGTGAAGTCGACCGTCTGGACGTGCCAGTCGTACGCGGCGTAGCGGGCGGTGACGTCCTCGCTGAAGGAGATGTCGGTGTCGTCCTCGATGGAGATGTGGTTGGAGTCGTAGAAGACGATCAGGTTCCCGAGCTCCTGGTGCCCCGCCAGCGAACTGGCCTCGGCCGTCACACCCTCCATCAGGTCGCCGTCGGAGGCGACGACGTACACGTGGTGGTCGAAGGGGCTCGTGCCGGCCGGCGCGTCGGGGTCCAGGAGGCCGCGCTCACGCCGGGCCGCCATGGCCATGCCGACGGCGGAGCCCAGCCCCTGCCCCAGCGGCCCGGTGGTGATCTCGACGCCCCTGGAGTGCTGGTACTCCGGGTGGCCGGGGGTGGCGGAACCCCAGGTGCGCAGCGCCTGAAGGTCCGCCAACTCCATGCCGTAGCCGCTCAGGTACAGCTGGATGTAGAGGGTGAGGCTGGAGTGGCCGCAGGACAGCACGAAGCGGTCCCGGCCGAGCCACTGGTCGTCCGCCGGGTCGTGCCGCATCACCTGCTGGAACAGCAGATACGCCAGCGGGGCCAGGCTCATCGCGGTGCCCGGGTGGCCGTGGCCCGCCTTCTGCACGGCGTCGGCCGCCAGCACGCGCACGGTGTCGACGGCGCGGACGTCGAGCGGGCCCCAGCCCGCGGCGTCCGCGCGGGGCGGGGCCAGTCGCGGATCGCGACCGCTGTTCGGGCCGTTCGGGCCGTTCGGCGTTTCGGGGGGTGCCATCAAGTCCTCCTGATCAGCGGGGTGGGCGGGCAACTGGCGGCGCGACCGCGGGCCCGGCCCCGGGCTGCCCGACTGCTTGGCCGGGTCCCCCGGGACGACGGGACCAAACGTGCGACGGCGTACGCAGCACAGGATAAGGAGCAAACCATCTTTGCCGGACAAATGGGAGAACGGTGGCGCCACAGGTCCTAGGCCGAAGGGCTGATCACTTCGGAACACTCCTGCTGTTAGCCTGCTTCTGCACATAGATTGCAATAACAACTGGACGGCATTCCCAGCAGTCGGAGGGCTCGCATCATGGCCACGTACACGCTCCCGGAACTCCCGTACGACTACGCGGCGCTCGAACCGGTCATCAATCCGCAGATCATCGAGCTGCACCACGACAAGCACCACGCCGCGTACGTCAAGGGCGCGAACGACACCCTGGAGCAGCTGGAAGAGGCCCGCGACAAGGAGGCCTGGGGAGCGATCAACGGTCTCCAGAAGAACCTCGCGTTCCACCTTTCCGGCCACATCCTGCACTCGATCTACTGGCACAACATGACCGGTGACGGCGGCGGCGAGCCCCTCGCGGCGGACGGCGTGGGCGACCTCGCCGACGCGATCACCGAGTCCTTCGGCTCCTACGCGGGATTCAAGTCCCAGCTGACGAAGGCCGCGGCCACCACCCAGGGTTCCGGCTGGGGCGTGCTCGCGTACGAGCCCGTGAGCGGCAAGCTGATCGTCGAGCAGGTTTACGACCACCAGGGCAACGTCGGCCAGGGCTCGGTCCCGGTCCTCGTGTTCGACGCCTGGGAGCACGCCTTCTACCTGCAGTACAAGAACCAGAAGGTGGACTTCATCGAGGCCATGTGGCGGGTCGTCAACTGGCAGGACGTGGCGAAGCGTTACGCCGCCGCCAAGGAGCGCGCGGACGTACTGCTGCTCGCCCCCTGACGTGACACCGGCACACCACGGACGTCCTGCCTCGTGATCGTCTTCTCAACCTTCACCACGGCAGGCGGACAAACGGAGAGCCCCCGCGAGGACATGACTCGCGGGGGCTTTCCCATGGCGGCTGTTTAGCTGTTTAGCTCATGTGCTAAACATGCACACATGGATTCACCCGCCGACGAAGAGGCCAGCGCCTTCCGCGCCCTCGCCGACCCCACCCGCCGCCAGATCCTGGAGGACCTGCGGGGCGGCGAGCTGGCCGCCGGGGAGATCGCGAGCCGGTTCTCGATCAGCGCCCCGTCCATCTCGCGCCACCTGGGCGTGCTCAAGGGGGCCGGGCTCGTCACCGAGCGCCGGGACGCCAACCGCATCCTCTACTCGCTCGCCGAGGAGCGGCTCGCCATGTGCGTGGGGCGCTTCCTCAGCGCCGTGTGCCCCGAGCAGATCGTGCTCCGCGGCACCAGGTGGCGCTCGGCGCCGGAAGGCGACGGCTCATGATCCGGTCCCGGCTCTCCAGCGTCATCGAACGCCGCCTCCTGGTGAACTACCGGGTCGACCCGTACGTCGCGGCGGCCCTGCTGCCCGCGCCGCTGCGGCCCCAGCTGGTGCGCGGCCAGGCGGTGGCCGGGATCTGCCTGCTGCGGATCGGCGGTGTCCGCCCCGGCTGGGCCCCGGCCGCGACCGGGCTGACCAGCGAGAACGCGGCGCACCGGATCGCCGTCGAGTGGGACGGGCCGGACGGCGTCGAGCGGGGCGTCTACATCCCGCGCCGCGACACCGCCTCCCGCCTCAACGCCTTCGCGGGCGGCCGGATCTACCCGGGCGAACACGGCCGCGCGGACTTCACGGTGCGGGAGGACGCCGACGCCGTACGGGTGGCCTTCGCGACCCGGGACGGCGAGGTGGCGGTCGACGCGACGGTGGAACCGGCCGAGGAACTGCACGGCAGCGGGCTGTTCACGGACCTGGCGGAGGCGTCGGAGTTCTTCCGCCTCGGCAGCCGCGGCCTCTCCCCCAACGCCGGGGGCACCCACCTGGACGTCCTCGAACTGTCCACGGACGCCTGGAAGGTGACGGCGGGCCGGCCCCGGACCGTACGCTCCTCGTTCTTCGAGGACCTGGACCGGTTTCCGCCGGGCAGAACGGTGCTGGACAGCGCGCTGGTGATGCGGGGCGTGGCGGCCGACTGGTCGCGGGGGGAGCCGTTCCGGCTGGGCGGGAAAATGCCCGCGGCCCGCCGGGCCCGGATGCCACGATGACCTTCGCACGCCTACCCGTACCCCGCTCCTCTCCCCGGAAGAGGCCCCCATGAGTTCCGCCCCCGCGCCCGTCCCGGCGGACCCCACCGCCCTGCACCCGATGCCCGGCCAGCCGCGCGTGGCGCAGCTGAAAGCTCTGGTCACCTCGCCGCTGATCGAGGCCGGGGAGTACTCGTACTACGACGACCCCGAGCACGCCACGGAGTTCGAGACCCGCAACGTGCTGTACCACTACGGCCCGGAGCGCCTGGTGATCGGCAGGTTCTGCGCGCTGGGCACGGGGGTCCGCTTCATCATGAACGGCTCCAACCACCGCATGGACGGCCCGTCCACCTTCCCGTTCCCGACGCTCGGCGGCTCCTGGGCCGACCACTTCGACCTGCTGACGGGCCTCCCCAACCGGGGCGACACCGTGATCGGCAACGACGTCTGGATCGGCTACGAGGCCGTGATCATGCCGGGCGTGCGCATCGGGCACGGCGCGATCATCAGCTCGCGCTCCGTGGTCGTCTCGGACGTCCCGGACTACGGCATCGTCGGCGGCAACCCGGCCCGCCAGATCCGCACCCGGTACGAGGAGGCGGACGTGGCACGCCTGCTGGCCGTGGCCTGGTGGGACTGGCCGGCGAACCACCTGACACGCCACATCCGTACGGTGATGTCGGGCACGGTGGCGGAGTTGGAGGCGGCAGCGCCGGGGGCGGGCCAGGGCGTGTCCGAAAGTTCGACCGAGCGCGACCCGGACACGTCTGTCTAGCACGACCCCGTGCAAGCCCGGTGCCGTTGGTGGTACGACCAGGTCACCGCCGCCAGGAGCGGGCCCCACAGCAGGAGGGGTGCGTAGGCGGCGACGAAGAGGACTTCACCGGCTGAGATGCCGGGGTCCGGACTCGGGGCGGTCAGCAGTCCGCCGAAGAAGAGGACCCACCACAGGACGGTGGCCGTGAGGGCTCCCAGCGAAGCGGCGGCGACCGCGAGTCTGCCGTTGACCGGGCGCCCCCCGAGGATCGGAATCCAGCGCGGCACCACCTCCCCCCCAGGGCCGTACCAGGCCGAGCGTGAGGTACGAGGCGGTCTCGGCGACCACGCCGATCAGCAGAACGTAGGCCAGTCCGATCAGCGGGGAGTTGTCGGGGAACGCGGTGAGGAACTCCTCGCGCTCCATCACCTCGACCGGTACCCCGAGCACGAGCGCGATGCGCCACACCCCGGAGGGGACGGTAGACCAGGCCGCGACATGGGCGGCGCGGACCGCCCAGCGTGGGGGTGGCGGGACCGACGGCCGGGCCGGTGGCGGCACGCGGGGTTCCGGCGGGGCGGGATCCGTCGTCGTCATGAACTCGAATCTCGCGCACCGCCCGGCCCGGCGCGTCAGACCGCGTGATGATCCGCCTCCGCCGCACGGGGGAACACGGCGCACCCTCACCGCAGAGCTACCTCGCGGGACTCCATCCGCACGGGACGGCGATCCGGCTCCGCAGCCCGGTCTCCACATGTTCTCCGCCGGCTGCGGACCTCAGAACCTGAGCTTGAATCCGTCGTGGCTGCGGGTGAAGCCGAGCCCGGCATAGAAGCGATGCGCGTGCTCGCGCTGCTTGTTGCTCGTCATCTGGACCAGTCCGCAGTCACGCGCGCGTGCCCTCGCGATCGCCCGCTCCATCAAGATCCGGCCCAGCCCGCCACCTCGCCGGTCCGCGCGAATCCGCACGGCCTCGATCAGGGCCCGCCCGGCGCCTCCCTGGCCGAGCCCGGGGATGTACGTCGCCTGCAGACAGCCCACGACCGCCCCATCGACGTGCCCGTCGGCGCCCTCGACCAGGACCAGCATCTCGTTGCGCGGGCCCGCGTCGATCGCCGTGAAGGCGCGCTCGTACGCCTCCGTGACCGCGATAGCCGCCGGGTCCACCACCCGCTCCTCATCGGTGAGCAGAGCGAGCACCGCAGGCAGTACGGGGGCGGGCTCAGCAGACATGACGCCGACCCTAACCGCCCCTCACACGAAGCTGCCGACTCGCGCCGCCACGTGATCGCAGCCACTGACGGGTCTGGCGGGGCTCACACGTGCGCCCGCCCGCGCGCTCCGGGCCGATCCGTCAGCCGCCGAAGGTGCCCGCCTTCACGCCGCCGATGAACGCGGCCCAGTGGCCGGGGCCGTAGAACTGGAGCCCGGCGGCCGGGTTCTTGCTGTCGCGGACGGCCCGGCCGCCATCGACGGTGTGGGCCACCTCGACGCACTCAGTTCCCTGCCCGCCGGAGGAATACGAAGACTTCTCGAAGGAAGTCACTATGCCCTGGCTGCTCACGATTCCTCGTTCCCTGCGGCGACGCTGTTCGCGATCTTCTCGATGAAGGCCATGCTCTCAGTACGCGTGAGGGCTGCCGACCTGAGCGTGTCAAACGCGTGTACGTAGCTGGCCATGACGTCCCGCTCTTCGAGGATGACGCAGTTGGCGACCGCATCAATAACGATCACTTCAGGTGAGATCTCCTGGGCGTACGAAAGTCCGACGAACGCAGGCGACACTCGTGCAGCAGCCCACTCGGTGTGCGGCAGCACCTGAATCGTCATGTTGGGTTGCTTGGCCATCTTGTTGAGGTGGGCGAGCTGGGCCCGGTGAACAGCGGGCGACGGCATCGGACCGGTGATCGCCGGCTCCCAGATCACGGCAGCGAACCGCGCGCCCGTCTCCTCGAAGACACGGCGCCTCTCCTGCCTGACCTTGACGACCATGTCGGCCGCTTCCTCACTGATCACGTCCGGGCTGGCGTCGGTCAACGCCCTTGTGTACTCGGGAGTCTGCAGCAGGCCCGGGATGAGAACCGGCTGCCACGTACGGATGTACGTGGCGTCGGACTCCAGGGACAGAAAGTCGCCCAGAATCTCCCGCACGGGCTGCCCGGCATCGAAGTCCATCCACCAGCCACGCTTGTTGCTGTCCCGCGCCAGCTTCTCCAGTAGCTGACGTTCGACAACGTTCTCCACCTCGTACAGATCAAGCAGCACTCGCACATCACCGACGCGTGCACTGACCGTGCCCGATTCGATTCGGCTGATCTTTGCCGTGGAACATGCCACCGCATCGGCCGCGTGCTCCTGGTCCAGACACGCGTTCAGCCGCAGCCGCTTGAGCGCCGCCCCCAACCTCCGACTGCGCACCGTGGGCTTCCCACCTGCGGGCATAGACCCCCCTCTCCCTTCCAGCCAGTCTGCCTGGCAACTGTTCGCCCTCGCTAGCGAGTTGCCTCGGACGAGTGAATGCAAGCTTGCACTACAGATTCACTTGCTTTGCGTCTCACCCCACCCCTAGCGTGGATTACGTCACACCGAGTGCTGACTTCAGCACGTCAGGTGATCTTGGTTCCGCCTGCCCACGACCTTGGGGGACATATGTCCGGGCGCACAGACAGCAAGAGGTTCCGAGTCCGCAGGGACTCCATCTCCGCCGCTCGGCGGCACGTCAGAACGGTCCTGGTCGGGTGGAAACTCGCCGAGCTCATCGACGACGCGACACTGACCACCAGCGAGCTGGCCACCAACGTCATCGCCCACACCAAAGGCACCGGCGACTACTTCGAGTTGGGGTTACGGCGTCGGAACGGCGTGCTGATCCTGGAGGTCGCCGACTCCCACCAGTGGCTGATGCCGGAGCTTCGCAAGCCCACCGACGACGAGACGTCCGGTCGGGACCTGCTCATCGTCGACGCGCTCGCCGAGCGTTGGGGCGTACGGCCGCGCAACCCCGGAAAGACCGTCTGGGCTCAACTGCCCATCCGGACCAGGTTCCCGTGAAGGCACCCCTGCTCCGCCCGTATGCGTCACGTCCGTCCTCGCCCTTCGCCGAACGGGTCCGCATCGAGGCCGACCCCGCCTACCGGGCCCGGTACTTCCCCGGGCTGGACGCGGCGATCGCGCAGCGGGGCCGTTGGCGCTCGGCCGAGGTGGATGCGCTGGTACGGCGGCTGAGGTCGCCGCCGTAGGACCCTGCGGCAGACGTCAGCAGGAGAAGAGCAACCGACCCACCACTAGCACGGAGGTACACGAAGATGAGCCCGATGCCGTACACGCCCGCACCGTGGGGCACAGGCCGGATGGGTCCGTACGAGGACACCGTCGCCGTCCCCCGGTTCACCCCCGTACTCGACCCCGGGACGCAGATCGCCCTGGTCGTCGACGAGAACGGCCGCACGGTCGAGATGGGCGGCCACGGCACCAGTACCAGCGGGCTGACGCCGACCCACACCACCCCGGGGGACGGCGCGGCACCGGGTGGAGCGACCGACTCCGACAGCGCCGAGTCCTACGACCAGGACCAGTCCGCTTGATGGACGGCCGACGCGGGTCGGTGCTGGTGCTGACCAACCTCCACGACGTGACCACGGACATCGTGCTGCGCGTCCTCGCAGCGCGGCGCGTGCCCGTGGTGCGCCTGGACCCCGGCACCGACCTGCCCTCAGTGGCCTCGCTGTCCGCCACGTACGGCACGGGTGTTCGGCGAGGCGTCCTGCGCACGGCGAGCCGGGACCTCGATCTCACCCGGGTGCGGTCCGTATGGGTCCGCAGGCCGTCGCCGTACGACGGGCCCTCGGGACTGGACGAGCGCGACCGCCGGTTCGCCGGGGAGCAGTCCTTCTGGGGAACCGGGGGAATCCTCGCGTCCCTCCCGGGAGCGCACTACGTCAACCACCCATGGAACAACCGTGCGGCCGAGTACAAGCCCGCCCAGCTCGCGGCGGCGCAACGGTTCAGATTTCTCGTGCCTGACACGCTGATCACCCATGTCGCACGGGAGGCACGGGAGTTCGCTGCTCATCACTACGGCGGAGTCGTCTACAAGCCTGTATGGAACACGCCCTACCGCGTGGCCGGCCGACCTCACAGTGTGTGGGTGCGCGAAGTATGTGAGCAGGAGATCACCGACGCCGTGGCCGTCTGCCCCCACCACTTCCAGGCCCGAGTGGACAAGGCGTACGACGTGCGGGTGACCGCCGTTGGGCCGTGGTTGTCCGGAGTGCGGATCGACAGCCCGGATCTGGACTGGCGGCGTCGGCAGGGCCTCATACGGTGCGGACCCGTGGACGTACCCGAGGCGGTGGAGAAATCCGTCCACGCATACCTGGCCCACTTCCGTTTGGTGTACGGGGCGTTCGACTTCGCCGTGACCGGTGACGGGAACTGGTACTTCCTCGAATGCAACCCCAACGGGCAGTGGGCGTGGCAGCCGCCCGACGTCACCGGCGGCATCGCCCATGCCCTCGCCGATCAGCTGGAGAAAGGCACCGACCCATGAGCACCTCCGCTCACCTGCGTTCCGTCCTCGCGGACGCGCTCACCGAGGACGGGACGCTCACCGACCCCGCATGGCGCGACGCCGCCGAGACCGTTCGCCGCGAACTGTTCCTGGGCTCCTACTTCGCGCAGGTCACCGACAGCGTTCCTACCGGCTACCTGCCCGTTCGCCAGGGTGAGGACGGGTGGCTGGAAGGGATCTACGCCGACCGGACGCTCGTCACCCAGCTCGACGGCCGCGTCCGGCCCGGCGATGTGACGGACGGCAGTGTCACGGGCGATCCGACGTCGTCGTCGACCCTGCCGTCCCTGGTGCTCCGCATGTGGCAGCAGCTCGAAGTGGAAGCCGGGCACCGGGTGTTGGAGGTCGGCACCGGGAGCGGATACTCAACCGCCCTCGGTGCGCATCGCCTCGGCCACGACCGGCTGACCAGCGTCGAGTACGACCCGGTGGTCGGCCGGGCCGCAGCCGCCGCCCTCAAGGCAGCCGGGTACGCGCCGCGCCTGATCGTCGGGGACGGTCTGCGGGGAGACCCGGACGCGGGCGCGAGCACGTACGACCGTCTGATCGCCACCTGCTCGGTCCGGTATGTCCCCATGGCCTGGCTGCACCAGGTGAAACCGGGCGGGAAGATCCTGGCCACCCACTCCGGCTGGAGCTACGCGTCCGGGCTGGCGCTCCTCACCGTGACCGGGCCGGGGACCGCGACGGGACGACTCCTGCCCGGGTACACCAGCTTCATGATCGCCCGACCGCACGACCGGCCGCCCCGTCCGACCCTGGCCCTGCTGCCCGGTGAGGAGCGGCCGAGCCGGATCGACCCGGCGGTGATCGGGACGTGGACCGGCAGTTGGGTGGCCCAGCTCGCCGCGCCGGCGGCGGAACGGATGGGGGCGGGGCCGGAGCAGATCCTCTGGGACGTCTCCACCGGCTCGCAGGCGCGGACGGCGCCCGGGCCCGATGGCGGGTGGACGGTCGTCCAGCGTGGTCCCGTACGTCTGTGGGACCGGGTCGAGACCGCGATCCGGCTCTGGCAGGCGGCGGGCGAGCCGCATCAGGAGAGCTTCGGCATCACGGTCTCGGCCGCCCGGCAGCGGGTGTGGATCGGCTCCGAGGACGGTACGGGGTGGGACCTGCCGGTGTGACCCCTTCCAGCACCGCACGCTGAGAGCACGAGCCCCGCACTGCCCCCGAAGCCGTGGGCGGGGCTTCGTACTGCCCCGGCATCCCAACGTCCGGGCATCCCAGGGAAGAGAAAGGAAAGACCCGCACCCGTGCGGCAATGCACCGCCGTCACCGGCGTACTGTTCTTCGAAGCGCTCCTCGCGCTCGCCGCCATGGAAGGCGGCCCCGAGCACCCACCTGATGTCCTCGCCCAGGACGACTTCCTCCTCTGCGAGCTGGGCGCGCACGACGAAGCCGCCGAGCACGCCGCCCATCTCTGGACCGACGACGTCCCTGACGACGACCGGGACCTGTGGCTCCTGTGGACCGGCGCCGACGCCCACCGCGTCTACCGGTTCGACACCCTGCCCCTGTGCCCGGCCGTCCTCCGCGACCTGGTCACCCGCGCCGTCACCTCGTGCGCGTACTTCGATCACCACCCCGGGCCGCACTTCTGGGCCGTGACCGACCCGCTCAGCGACCTCATCACCGAGCACATCCACCGCGAAGTCCGGCGGCTCACAGCCGAGGACGACTTCACCGGCACCGACGCCGACCGCCCCTGACCGCTCGCTCAGAAGGCGTCCCGGGTCGCCTGATCAAGCCCCTGCCCGCTCAGTGGCTCCCCTCGTCGGCGAGGCAGAACTCGTTGCCCTCCGGGTCCCGGAGGACCGTCCAGGTCCCGCCCTGCATCGACTGCTCGCCGACGACGGTCGCGCCCAGCTTCGCCAGGCGCTCCACGTCGGCCGGGCGGTCGGGCGGTCGGGCGGTCGGGCGGTCGGGCGGTCGGGCGGTCGGGCGAGGAGAGGTCGATGTGCACCCGGTTCTTGGCGGACTTGGGGTCGGGCACCCGCTGGAAGCCGAGGACCAGTGGGGTCGCCGCGAGGACGACGAACTGGTCGTAGTCCTGTGTCTCCTCGACGCCCAGCGCCACGGCCCACCAGGCGGCAGCGCCTGGGGGTTCGCGCAGTCGATCGTGCTCATCTCCGATGAGACTCGCATGCTTCCCACCGTACGGCGCATCACTGACAACGGCCGGAATCCCGGCGCCTTCAGGTCGTTCGTTCACACCGGTCGCCCGTTCAGGCCGACGTGACTTCCAGCAGCGTCAGTGCAGCGGCCTCGGCCGCCTCGCCCGCGCGTATCCGCATGGGGGTCGTGGCCCCCTGTACGTACGGATACGCGCGGCCACGGAATAGTCGGCGTCAGTCGAAGCAACCGGTGTCAGTCGAAGATCGGCCCCTGCGTCCGGGTCCGCTTGATCTCGTAGAAGCCCGGGATGGAGGCGACGAGCAGCGTGCCGTCCCAGAGCTTCGCCGCCTCCTCGCCCTTGGGTGCGGGGGTGACGACCGGGCCGAAGAAGGCGACCTGCTCGCCGTCCGCGCCGGGGACGGCGATGACCGGGGTGCCGACCTCCTGGCCGACCTTGTCGATGCCCTCCTTGTGGGAGGCGCGCAGCTCGGTGTCGTAACGGTCGGAACCGGCGTAGTCGGCCAGGTCGGCGGGGAGGCCCACGTCCTTCAGCGCGGCGGCCACGGCCTCGCGGGTGGGGCCCTCGCCGTTGTTGTGGAAGCGGGTGCCGAGCGCGGTGTAGAGGGGGCCGACGACCGCGTCGCCGTGCTGCTGTTGGGCGGCGACGACGACCCGGACCGGGCCCCAGGCCTTGTTCTCCAGGAGGTCGCGGTACTCCTCCGGCAGGTCGTCCAGCTTGTCCTCGTTCAGGACGGCCAGGCTCATCACGTGCCAGCGGACCTCGACGTCGCGGACCTTCTCCACTTCCAGCATCCAGCGCGAGGTCATCCACGCCCAGGGGCAGAGCGGATCGAACCAGAAGTCGACCGGGGTCTTGCCGTTGGCCGGGGTGTTCTCGGACATGTCTCTCCTCAGAAGGGCGTGTTCCACCTGCGGGCGAGAACGCCGTCGGACGGCCTCCTCATTCCCTGAATGCCGCCGCGCGGAGACGCATGCAAGGATCAATGGGTTCGAACACGACACAACACGCGCGTCACGAAGGAGTGCCCGTGCCCGGTGAAAACCTGTCCCGCGACGAGGCCCAGAAGAGGGCCGAGCTGCTGACCGTCGACGGATACGAGGTCGCTCTCGACCTGCGGTCCGCCGTCGGCGAGCCCGAGGGGGCCGACGGGAGCGGCGGGGACGGCGGTCCGCGGACGTTCCGGTCGCTCACCACGATCCGGTTCCGCTCGGCGCGTGCGGGCGCCTCGACCTTCGCCGACCTGGTGGCGCCGGGTGTGGACGCGGTGACCCTGAACGGGACGGCCCTCGACCCGGCCGTCGTGTTCGACGGGACGCGGGTGGCGCTGGACGGGCTCGTCGAGGGCGAGAACGTGCTCGTGGTCGACGCCCGCTGCGCGTACAGCCGGACCGGCGAGGGCATGCACCGCTTCGTCGATCCGGAGGACGGCGAGGTCTACCTCTACACGCAGTACGAGCCGGCCGACGCCCGCCGCGTCTTCGCCAACTTCGAACAGCCCGATCTCAAGGCTCCCTACCGCTTCCGGGTGACCGCTCCGGAGGGGTGGCGGGTCTGGTCCAACGGGGCCGAGGAGTCGCACGAGGACGGGGTGTGGACCTTCGCCGAGACCCAGCCGATCTCCACGTACATCACGGCCGTCGTCGCCGGTCCATACCACTACGTGAGCGATCACTACAGCCGTACGTTCGACGACGGCACCACGCTGGAGATCCCGCTCGGCGCGATGTGCCGCAAGGGGCTCGCCAAGCACTTCGACGCGGACGACGTCTTCCTGATCACCAAGCAGGGCCTGGACTTCTTCCACGACCACTTCGACTACCCGTACCCCTTCGGGAAGTACGACCAGGCCTTCGTGCCCGAGTACAACCTCGGCGCCATGGAGAACCCGGGCATGGTCACCTTCCGCGAGGAGTACATCTTCCGCGGCAAGGTCACCTCGGCTGCCTACGAGCGGCGTGCCAACGTCATCCTGCACGAGATGGCGCACATGTGGTTCGGCGACCTGGTCACCATGGAGTGGTGGGACGACCTGTGGCTGAAGGAGTCCTTCGCGGACTTCATGGGCTCCTTCTCGATGGTCGAGGCGACCCGCTTCACCAACGGCTGGATCACCTTCGCCAACAACCGCAAGGCATGGGCCTACCGCGCCGACCAGCTGCCCTCCACGCACCCCATCACGGCGGACATCCGTGACCTGGAGGACGCCAAGCTGAACTTCGACGGGATCACGTACGCCAAGGGCGCTTCCGTACTCAAGCAGCTGGTGGCGTACGTGGGGCGCGACGCGTTCCTCGAAGGTGCCCGCCGCTACTTCAAGCAGCACGCCTACGGCAACACGCGCCTGAGCGACCTGCTGTCGGTGCTCGCCGAGACGTCCGGCCGCGACATGACGGCCTGGTCGCGTTCCTGGCTCCAGACGGCGGGTGTCAACGTGCTCACCCCCGTGCCCACCTACGACGCGGCGGGCGTCCTCACCGAGCTGGCCGTCGTCCAGGAGGCCGCCGCCTCGCACCCGGAGCTGCGCCCGCACCGCGTCGCGGTCGGCCTGTACCGGCGTACGCCGGAGGGCGAGCTGACGCGCTACGCGCGCGCCGAGGTCGACGTGGCCGGGGAGCGGACCGTGGTGGACGCTCTGGCCGGCTCCGAGCGGCCCGATCTGATCCTGGTCAACGACGACGACCTCACCTACTGCAAGGTCCGCTTCGACGAGGTGTCGCTGGCCACGCTGCGCGACCACCTGGGCGAGATCACGGACCCGCTGGCCCGTGCCCTGTGCTGGTCGGCCCTGTGGAACCTGACCCGGGACGCACTGATGCCGGCCCGCGACTTCGTCGCGCTGGTCCTGGCGTTCGCCGGGCGGGAGAGCGACATCGGTGTGCTCCAGATGCTGCACGCATGGACGCAGTCCGCGCTGGTCAACTACGCGGCCCCCGACTGGCGTGAGGAGGGCGGCCGGGCGCTGGCCGAGGGCGCGCTGCGCGAGCTGCGGATCGCCGAGCCGGGCAGCCAGCACCAGCTGACCTGGGCCCGGTTCTTCGCGGCTGTCGCCTCGTCCGAGGGGGACTTCCAGCTGCTGGGCGGACTGCTGGAGGGCACGGCCCGGATCGACGGTCTCGATGTCGACCAGGAGCTGCGCTGGGCCTTCCTCTCCCCGCTGGCCTCGCACGGGGTGGCGAACGAGGCGGCGATCGACGCCGAACTGGCCCGCGACGACACGGCGTCCGGCAAGCGCCACCACGTACGGTGCCTGGCCTCCCGCCCCTCGGAGGCGGTCAAGGCGCAGGCGTGGGCGGCGGTCGTGGAGTCGGACAAGCTGTCCAACGCCCTGGTCGAGGCGACGATCGCCGGCTTCGGGCAGTCCTCCCAGCGGGAGCTGCTCGCCCCGTACACGAGCCGCTACTTCGAGGTGATCGAGCGGATCTGGGCGGAGCGGTCCATCCAGATCGGCATGCACGTGGTGCGGGGGATGTTCCCCGGTCTCCAGGACAGCCCCGGCACCCTCGCGGCCACCGATGCCTGGCTGGGCGAGCACGAGGACGCCGCCCCGGCACTGCGGCGGCTGGTGCTGGAGTCCCGGGACGATCTCGCGCGGGCACTGCGCGGCCAGGAGTGCGACCGGGCCGCGGCATAGGGCGCACCGGCGGTCGGGGGGGGCGGCGTCCCCCGACTGCCGGTGGGTCCGAGCAGGAACGCAGGAGGGGGCGCTCGGGCGAGGCGAGGCGTGCGGCGCGAAAGCAGCGCTCGCACACCTGCCCGAGGCGCCCCTCCCCTCGATTCCCGGCACGTCGGCACTTTTCGGTTGTCGAACGTCCGTACTTTAGGACGGTGTTGTCCGGGATTGTCGACGGGCGTGTAACAGGGGTTAGGGCACCCTCCACGGGCGGGAAACCCCGGGACATGACCCAGAACACCCCGCTCTCCCCCCGTCTCCCCCATCTCCCCCTCCGCCCCGCGGACGTCACACAGCGTGTTCTCTCCGCCGCCCAGTTGAGGGCGTGGGGCGTGTCCGCCGCGCAGACGTCCGCGCGGTGTCTGCCCGGCGGCCCCTGGCAGCATCTGCTGCCGGGGGTCTATCTGCTGCACCCGGGCCCGCCCACCGGCCGGGAGCGGCTGCACGGAGCCCTGTTGTACGCGGGGCGGCCGCCGGTCTCCGCGCGGCGCGCACCGGCGGGCCCTTCGGAGACGGGGTACGGCGAGGCGATGGTCACCGGGATCGCCGCGCTCGCACTGTACGGCTTCGCGACGGCCGGGGACCTGGGGGCGCTGCACCGGATCGACGTACTGGTCCCGCGCACCCGGCGGCTGCGGTCCACCCGGTTCGTGGAGGTGCTGCGGACCGCCTCGATGCCGGGCGCGGTGCGGGTGGGCGAGGTGCCCGTCGCCCCGGTGCGGCGGGCCCTGGCGGACGCGGTGGCGGGCATGACCGATGCGGCGGACGTCCGGCGGCTGCTGACCGAGGCGGTGCTCGCCGGACACTGCGAACCTACCGCCCTGGTAAGCGAGTTGAGCGAGGCGAAGCTGCTGGGACGGCCCGCCGTGGTGGGCGCGGTCGACGCGCTGCTGGCCGAGGGACGGGCGGTGGCGGAGTCACGGCTGTACGCGATGGTGCGCGAGCACGGACTGCCGGACCCGCTGTGGAACGTGGAGCTGCGACTGCCGGGCGGGCCCCGGCTCGGCGGGGTCGACGCCTACTGGCCCGACCACGCCGTGGCGGTGGAGCTGGACACCCGGGCACCCCGGTACGGCGTGCCCGACCGGAGGGGCCGGGCGCAGGAGGACCCCCAGTGGTCCGCGTACGCCGCGAAGCGGGAGCACCTGGAACGGCTCGGGGTCACGGTCGTCCACCTCACCCCGGGGAAGCTGCGCGAGGCGGTGGCCCAGCAGGCGACGGTGGTACGGACGGCGCTGATGGCGGCGGCCGACCGGGAGCCGGCCGCGTACGTGATGGTGCTGCCGCGTTGAGCGGGGGCCGCGCGGGTCGTGCACGCGGGCCGACGGCGAGCGGACCGACGATGCTCGCCGATCCGGACCACTGCACGACAGGTCCGGACCACGCGTACGGCAGGTCCCGACCACCGCACGGCACCAGACGTCACTCGCACACCGTTTGACCTCATTCCTCCCACATGGCACATCGCGCCCCGTGGCGGATCTACGCCAAGCCCCAAACTCGTCTTCGTCAACTCTCCACAAACCCCTGTCTTTTACGACAGGGTAAGCGGTCATCCGGTACCGAATTCCGGACTCTCTCTTTCAATTACAGGGATGCTGATGACCAAGGAATCCCCCAGTTCCATACCCGGGGCGAGACGCGCCGCTCGTATCGCGGCCGCTGCCGGCCTGGCGGCCGCACTGGCCGCCTCCGGCGCCGCACCGGCCTTCGCCACCGACGACCCGGCTCCGGCGCCCGTCAAACCGGCCGCCACGAGCGACCGGGGCGACAAGCTAGGCAAGGCCGACGCCGACCTCCTGGCGAAGGCCGAGGCCAAGGGCGAGAAGAACGTCACCATGATGGTCGCCACCACCCCCGGTGCGACCGAGCAGGTCAGCAAGCAGCTGGACGCCGTCGAGGGCTCCGTGCTCGGCACGACCCACGACAAGCTCGGCTACGTCCGGGCGACGGTCCCGACGAAGAGCGCCGAGGCCACGATCGAGAAGGCCTCCAAGCTCTCCTCCGTCCTCGGCATCGATCTCAAGCAGGAGATCAAGCTGGACGACCCGACGCCCGCGGGCGACCGGGCGGCCAAGGCCAAGCGGCAGAAGGTCACGGGCAGTTACCCGGCCCCGGGCAAGAAGACCCCGGCGAAGAACCCGTACAACCCGTCCCACGAGACGGGCGCGGTGAAGTTCGTCAAGAAGCACCCGAAGGCCGACGGCCGCGGGATCACCATCGGCATCCTGGACTCCGGCGTCGACCTCGGCCACCCGGCCCTGCGGAAGACCACCACCGGCGAGCGCAAGATCGTCGACTGGGTGACCGCGACCGACCCGGTGAGCGACGAGGACGGCACCTGGCTGCGGATGTCCCAGTCGGTCTCCGGCCCGGCGTTCACGTCCGGCGGGAAGACCTACGCGGCACCGGCGGGCGACTACAAGTTCGCCACGTTCGCCGAGTCGGCCACCACCGGCGGCGACATGAAGGGCGACCTCAACCGCGACGGTGACACCACCGACGTCTGGGGCGTGCTGTACGACCCGGTCACCGGCACCACGCGGGTCGACTTGAACGAGAACGCGGACTTCTCCGACGACAAGGTCCTCAAGCCGTACAAGGACAAGTTCCAGGTCTCCTACTTCGGCGAGGACGACCCGCGCACGCAGGTCGTCGAGCGCATCCCGTTCGTCGTCGAGAACCGCAAGGACGTCGTCTACAACTCCGCGGGCGCGAAGGCCGACTACGTCAACATCGGCGTCATCGAGGGCTCGCACGGCACGCACGTCGCGGGCATCACCGCGGCCAACGGCCTGTTCGGCGGCAAGATGAACGGTGCCGCTCCCGGTGCCAAGATCGTCTCCTCGCGGGCCTGCACCTGGTCCGGCGGCTGCACCAACATCGCGCTGACCGAGGGCATGATCGACCTCGTCGTCAACCGCGGCGTCGACATCGTCAACATGTCGATCGGCGGCCTGCCGCCGCTGAACGACGGCAACAACGCCCGCGCGGAGCTGTACAAGCGCCTCGTCGACATCTACGGCGTGCAGCTGGTCATCTCGGCCGGCAACAGCGGCCCCGGGCTCAACACCATCGGCGACCCGTCGCTCGCCGACCACGTGATCTCGGTCGGCGCGTCGGTCTCCAAGGAGACGTGGGCCGCCAACTACGGCTCCAAGGTCACCAAGAAGTACGACATGCTGCCCTTCTCCTCGCGCGGTCCGCGTGAGGACGGCGGCTTCACGCCGATCATCTCGGCGCCGGGTGCTTCCATCAACACCACCCAGACCTGGGCGCCGGGCGGTCCGGTCAAGGAGGCGGGTTACGACCTGCCGGCCGGCTACTCCATGCTCCAGGGCACCTCGATGGCCTCCCCGCAGGCGGCGGGCGCCGCCGCGCTGCTGCTGTCGGCCGCGAAGCAGAAGGACATCGAGCTTCCCCCGGCCGATCTGCGCATGGCGCTGACCAGCACCGCGACCCACATCAAGGACGTGCCCGCGCACGTTCAGGGCTCCGGTCTGATCAACATCGTCAAGGCGTGGAAGCAGATCGCCAAGCAGGGCAAGCCCGCGCACGAGTTCTCGGTGAAGGCCCCGGTCGACACCGCGATCGACTTCGCGCTCAAGGACCCGGGCTTCGGCACCGGCCTCTACGACCGCGAGGGCGGCCTGAAGGTCGGTGAGACCAAGGTCTACGACGTCGTCGTCACCCGCACCACGGGCCCGGACCGCAACGTCCGGCACAAGCTGTCGTGGAAGAACAACGACGGCACCTTCGAGCTCAGCAGCCCCCGGTACGTCTCGCTGCCGCTCGACACGCCGGTCAAGCTCAAGGTCAGGGCGAAGGCGAAGACCGCCGGGGTGCACAGCGCCATCCTGCGGGTCGACGACAAGAAGACCTCCGGCGTCGACCACCAGATCATGACCACGGTCGTGGTCGCCCACGATCTGAAGCAGCCCGGATACGCCTTCAAGGCGTCCGGCTCGGTCCAGCGCAACGGCACCACGTCGTACTTCGTCAACGTGCCGGAGGGCGCGAAGACCCTTGAGGTCGCCCTCGGCGCTCTGCGCTCGGGCAGCCAGACGCGGTTCATCGCCCTGCACCCGTACGGGACGCCGGTCGACTCGACCTCCACGATCAACTGCTACCCGAACTACGAGAACCCGGCCAACACCTGCCGCCCCGACTCGCGGTCCTACAAGGACCCGCAGCCCGGCGTGTGGGAGATCGAGGTCGAGTCGCGTCGTACGTCGCCGCTGCTGAACAACCCGTACAAGCTGGATGTCTCGCTGCTCGGCGTGACCTTCGACCCGGCGGTGCGGACCATCGCCGAGGCGAAGATCGGCACTCCGGCCGCGGTGGACTGGACGGTCACCAACGGCGCCGCGGCCCTCCAGGGCAAGCTCCAGGGCGGCTCGCTGGGCTCGGCCAAGGTGGCCAAGTCGTCGATCGCCACGGGCGAGACCCGTCAGACCACGGTCACCATCGGTGAGGGCGTCGAGAAGCTCGACGTCGCCATCGGGGGCACCTCGGACGCCAACGCGGACATCGACCTGTACGTCTTCCGGGGCGCCACCCAGGTCGGCAGCGGGACCACGGCCGGCTCCGAGGAGCGGGTCAGCCTCGTGAAGCCCGCCGCGGGCACGTACACGGTCGTCGTCGACGGCTACTCGGTCCCGGCCGGGACCACCACGTACGACTACCGCGACGTGTTCTACTCGGCCTCGCTCGGCACGATCAAGGTCGACTCCACCAAGGCCGTGAACCTGGCCAACGGTGCGTCGGCCCAGGTCGGCGCCGATGTCGTGGTCGCCGGAGCGGCTCCCGAGGGCCGTCAGTTCTTCGGCGAGGTCCAGCTGGTCAACGCGCGCGGAACCGCCGCGGGCACCGGCAGCGTCGTGATCGAGAAGGTCACGCCGTAACGGATCGCCACTGATCGTCCCTGATATGACGGCGGGGCGGGACATACGCATCATGGAGCGGCAAACGGACCGCACAGTCGCACAACGTGCAGACGCATGGACGTGCAGACGTACAGACGTCAGAACAGAGGAGTCCTCGTGAAGGTCGGAATCGTCGGCGCCACCGGTCAGGTCGGCACAGTCATGCTCAGGATCCTGGCCGACCGGAACTTCCCGGTCGACGAGCTGCGGCTGTTCGCCTCCGCCCGGTCCGCGGGCTCCACGATCGACTTCAAGGGCTCCGGGGTCACCGTCGAGGACGCCTCCACGGCCGACTACACGGGCCTGGACATCGTGCTGTTCTCCGCCGGCGGCGCGACCTCGAAGGCGCTGGCCGAGAAGGTCGCCGGCCAGGGCGCCGTGGTGATCGACAACTCCTCCGCCTGGCGCAAGGACCCCGAGGTCCCGCTCGTCGTCTCCGAGGTCAACCCGCACGCCGCCCGGGTCCGCCCCAAGGGCATCATCGCCAACCCGAACTGCACGACGATGGCCGCGATGCCCGTGCTGCGCCCGCTGCACGACGAGGCCGGTCTCGAAGCGCTGACCGTCGCCACCTACCAGGCCGTGTCCGGCTCCGGGGTCGCCGGCGTCGCCGAGCTGCACGGCCAGGCGGCCAAGGTCGTCGCCGAGGCCGAGAAGCTGGCCCACGACGGCGAGGCCGTGGACTTCCCCGAGCCGGCCGTCTACAAGCGTCCGATCGCCTTCAACGTGCTGCCGCTGGCGGGCTCGATCGTGGACGACGGCTCGTTCGAGACGGACGAGGAGCAGAAGCTCCGCAACGAGTCCCGCAAGATCCTGGAGATCCCGGATCTGAAGGTGTCCGGCACCTGCGTCCGGGTCCCGGTCTTCTCCGGTCACTCGCTCCAGATCAACGCCCGTTTCGCCCGCCCGGTCGGCGTCGAGCGCGCCTACGAGCTGCTGAAGGACGCCGAGGGCGTCGAGCTCTCGGAGATCCCGACCCCGCTCCAGGCGGCCGGCAAGGACGCCTCCTTCGTGGGCCGCATCCGGGTCGACGAGACGGTGGACAACGGTCTCGCGCTGTTCGTCTCCAACGACAACCTCCGCAAGGGCGCGGCGCTGAACGCCGTGCAGATCGCGGAGCTGGTGGCGGCCGAGCTGAAGGGCTGACCCGCGGCGTCACGCGTACGGGAAGGGGGCGGCCACCGATCGCCGGTGGCCGCCCCTTCGCGTACCCGTACCCGTACCGTCTCAGTTTCGCCGCACTTCGAAGTGGAAGCACCCGTACTCCACGGCCCGCACGTGCACCAACGCCACCTCCGGGTCCGCGAACGCCTCGTCGATGGCCGCGTCGAAGCCCTTCTCCGGCTCGGCCGGGAGCTCCAGCAGCCGGCCGCCCGCGATGTGCCCTTGGGCGTCGTAGCGGCGCACGGCGCGCAGTGCGCCGGGGCGTGCGAAGGGGTATCCGGCCCGCTCGGGGTCCGGGCCCGCGCACTCCTCGGCGTGGATGAAGACGGGGCCCTGCTCGTCGTACGCCCCCGGGGCCGCCTCGGTCCCGGCGGCCCAGCGGCGCAGCGGGGCGTAGGATACCAGGGCGATGCGCTCCCCCGGCTCGCTGCCGCGCAGGCAGCAGCGGAGGGGGGCGCCGGCCCCCGTCTCCGTGTGTGAGGTGCAGGGGCGGCCCGCGTCGTCGGTGGCGCGGAGTTCGGCGAGGGCGGCGGGACTGATGGGGCGGGGCTCGTATCCGGTCATGGTTCGACCCTGTACCCCGGAGCCGTCCGCGTCCGGCGGAAAACGGACATCGCGCTGAGAGCGTGGCCCATGGAAGGATGACGGAAACGCCGCATATCAAGTCGCACACCTAGGAGATGACCGCGTGCCTGGCACGAATCTGACCCGCGAAGAGGCACAGGAGCGGGCGCGCCTGCTGACCGTGGACGCGTACGAGATCGATCTCGACCTCTCCGGAGCGCAGGAGGGCGGCACCTACCGGTCCGTGACCACCGTGCGCTTCGACTGCGCGGAGGCGGGTGCGGAGTCGTTCATCGACCTGGTCGCCCCGGCCGTCCACGACGTGGTGCTGAACGGCAAGGACCTGGACGTGGCCGCCGTGTTCCGCGACGCGCGGATCGCCCTGCCGCATCTGCGCGAGGGCGTCAACGAGCTGAAGGTCGTCGCCGACTGCGCGTACACCAACACCGGTGAGGGCCTGCACCGGTTCGTCGACCCGGTCGACGAGCAGGCCTATCTGTACACGCAGTTCGAGGTTCCGGACGCGCGCCGCGTCTTCGCCTCGTTCGAGCAGCCCGATCTGAAGGCGACCTTCGCGTTCACCGTGAAGGCTCCGTCCGGCTGGACGGTCATCTCGAACTCGCCGACGCCGGAGCCGAAGGACGACGTCTGGACCTTCGAGCCGACGCCCCGCATCTCCACGTACATCACGGCCCTCATCGTGGGCCCGTACCACGCGGTGCACAGCAGCTACGAGAAGGACGGCCAGTCCGTCCCGCTCGGCATCTACTGCCGCCCCTCGCTGGCGGAGTACCTGGACGCGGACGAGATCTTCGCCGTCACCCGGCAGGGCTTCGAGTGGTTCCAGGAGAAGTTCGACTACGCGTACCCGTTCGCCAAGTACGACCAGCTCTTCGTCCCGGAGTTCAACGCGGGCGCGATGGAGAACGCGGGCGCGGTCACCATCCGCGACCAGTACGTCTTCCGCTCCAAGGTGACGGACGCGGCGTACGAGGTGCGGGCCGAGACCATCCTGCACGAGCTGGCCCACATGTGGTTCGGCGACCTCGTCACGATGGAGTGGTGGAACGACCTCTGGCTGAACGAGTCGTTCGCCACCTACACCTCGATCGCCTGCCAGGCGGACGCCGCGGGCTCGAAGTGGCCGCACTCCTGGACGACGTTCGCCAACTCCATGAAGACCTGGGCGTACCGGCAGGACCAGCTGCCCTCCACGCACCCGATCATGGCGGACATCCAGGACCTGGACGACGTCCTCGTCAACTTCGACGGGATCACGTACGCCAAGGGCGCGTCCGTGCTCAAGCAGCTCGTGGCGTACGTCGGCAAGGACGCGTTCTTCCAGGGCGTGCAGGCGTACTTCAAGGCGCACGCCTTCGGCAACACCCGCCTCTCGGACCTGCTGGGCGCCCTGGAGAAGACCTCGGGGCGCGACCTGAAGACCTGGTCGAAGGCGTGGCTGGAGACGGCGGGCATCAACATCCTGCGCCCGGAGATCGAGACCGACGCCGACGGTCACGTCACCTCGTTCACCGTGCTCCAGGAGGCGCCCGCGCTGCCCGCCGGCGCGAAGGGCGAGCCGACGCTGCGCCCGCACCGGATCGCCATCGGCTGCTACGACCTCGACGCGGACGGCAAGCTCGTGCGCACCGACCGGATCGAACTGGACGTCGACGGCGAGCGCACCACCGTGCCGTTCCCGGAGGGCAAGGCCCGCCCGGACGTCATCCTGCTCAACGACGACGACCTCTCCTACGCCAAGGTCCGCCTCGACGAGGAGTCGCTGCGGTTCGTCACCGAGCACCTGGGCGACTTCGCCGAGTCGCTGCCGCGCGCCCTGAGCTGGGCCTCGGCCTGGGACATGACGCGCGACGGCGAGCTGGCGACCCGCGACTACCTCTCCCTGGTGCTCTCCGGCATCGGCAAGGAGTCGGACATCGGCGTCGTGCAGTCGCTGCACCGGCAGGTGAAGCTGGCACTGGACCTGTACGCCTCGCCGGAGACCCGTGAGGGCGCGCTCAACCAGTGGACCGATGCGACGCTGGCGCACCTGCACGCCTCGGAGCCGGGCAGCGACCACCAGCTGGCCTGGGCCCGCGCCTTCGCGGTCACGGCCCGCAACCCGCAGCAGCTGGACCTGCTCCAGTCGCTGCTGGACGGCACCGAGTCGATCGCGGGCCTGGCCGTCGACACCGAGCTGCGGTGGGCGTTCGTGCAGCGGCTGGCGGCGTCCGGTCTGCTGGACGAGGAGGAGATCGCCGCCGAGTACGAGCGGGACAGGACGGCGGCGGGCGAGCGCCACGCGGCCTCCGCGCGGGCGGCCCAGCCGTCCGAGGAGGCCAAGGCTCAGGCGTGGGCCTCGGTCGTGGACTCCGGCGAGCTGCCCAACTCGCTTCAGGAAGCGGTCATCAGCGGCTTCGTCCAGTCGGACCAGCGCGAGCTGCTGGCCCCGTACACGGAGAAGTACTTCGCCTCGGTGAAGGACGTCTCGGACTCGCGCAGCCACGAGATGGCCCAGCAGATCATCGTGGGCCTCTACCCGGCTTTCCAGGTCTCCCAGGAGACGCTGGACGCCACGGACGCCTGGCTGGCCTCGGCCGAGCCGAGCGCGGCCCTGCGCCGGCTGATGTCGGAGTCGCGGTCCGGTGTGGAGCGCGCCCTGAAGGCCCAGGCGGCGGACGCGGCGGCGGCCACGGCCTGACCCTTTCGCGTACGCCCCGGGGGGCGTCCTCTTCGCCGCGGCGGAGGGGGCGCCCCCTTCGGTTTCCGAGCACCCGCCACTCGGCCACGGCGTCAGGACGAGTACCGGCGGGCCTCGCCGCCGCCGACCGGATCGTGGTCCTCGACGGGGGCCGGATCCGTCCCGTCACCCCGCCCTGAAGGCCCTGGTCGCGCGTTCGGTGGCCGTCCGCGCGCGATGGGGGCTCCCGTGGCCTACGGTCCGAAGGGTCGTCGCAGGAAGCTTCGGCCGCAGGCCACGGGAGGGTTCGGATGCCCGGCTCCGCCGCCGTGCCGGTCGCGCTGGCGCTGTGCGCGGGTCTGCTGACGGGCCCCGCCGCCCCGGTCCGGCGGGCTGCTACGCCCTCTACACGTACGGGTAAAGCCTCGGGCTGCACCCGTTCACCGGCGCGGACGACGTCCGGGAGCAGCTGACCGACCACTTCTGGCTGTTCCCGGTCAGCGGCGGCTGTGCGGGGCGGATCCGGGCGGGGGCGCGCTGCGAGCTGCTGGGCGGCAATCCGGTCGAGGTGGAGTACATCGGGAACGACTTCTTCCAGATCAACACGCTGCCGGGGCACCAGCTGGGCCGGAGCATGCACATCCGGTTCGCGTTCTCGCGGACCCTCGGCTTCCACTCCCTGACGGTCCGGGCCTGGCAGGACCGGGCCACCGACTGCACGGGCGGGGCCTTCTGCAACACGGTGAACCGGGTGTTCGCCCGGTGGACCTGGTAGGTGCTGGCGAAGACGCTGCGCTTCTCCGTGTACGCCGCCTGAGCCGCCCGGCTTGGAAACCGCCCGGCGGGCGGGCGCAGGAGCGCAACCGTCCGCCGGGCGGGAACTGGGGGGCCGAGGGTTACGGGGTTACGCGCCCGACTCCTCGTAGCGGCGGGTCAGCTCGGCGGTGCCGGACTCCGTGAGGGTGCCGTGCAACCGCATCCGGGCCACGCCGCCGTCGGGGAAGGCGTCGAGGCGGACGTGGGTGACGACGGCCTGGGCGCGCAGTACGAAGCGGTGCAGGGTGTCGGGCTGGAGGCGGGTGCGCGGGATGATCTCGAACCACTCGCCGGTGTCTCCGTTGCGGCCCTGGAGGGCGATCCAGCCGGCGGAGTTGCCCTTGAGGTAGGCGGTGTCGATCTCGATCGCGCGGACCGCGCCCTGGGCGGGGAGCCGGAAGCGGACCCAGTCATGGGTGTCGCGGACCCGGCGGCGGCGGTTCTCCCAGCCGTCGTCCATCTTGCGGGAGGTGCCCGGCAGGATGATCTGGGTGGGCGAGGAGTAGAAGCGGTCGGAGGCGTCCTCGTACGTACCGCCGTTGAGGACCGAGATCAGGTCGACGGTGCCGAGCGCGGCGAGCCAGGCCGGGTCCGGGACGACCTCGCCGTGCACGCGGAGGCGGGCGATGCCGCCGTCGGGGTGCTGGCAGAGGCGCAGGTGGGTGTAGCGGCGGCCGCCGGTGATCTCGAAGGCGTTGGCGGCGTGGCCGCGCACGGGGGTGGGCGGGAGGATCTCCTCCCACTTCACGTCGTCGGCGAGCAGCCGCTCGGGGCTCGGGGCGCCCTCGACGGAGGTGGCCTGCACCGATACGCGCTGCGGGTAGTTGCCGCGGAAGTGGGCGGTGTCCACGATCAGGCCGCGGAGGATGCCGGCGGCGCCGAGGCGGACGATGGCCCAGTCGTGGTCCCCGGGGGCCGGGAAGGGGTGGCCGGCGTCCGCGCCGCGGCGGCGGCGGGTCTCCCAGCCGTCCATGATCTTGCCCTTGTGCCCGAAGTGCTCGGGGTCGAAGACCGCGCGCTCACGGATCAGGAGGTTCTCGCGCTCGGCGAAGAACTCGTCGTTGGCGGCGATCACGCCCGCGCCGAGGCGGCGGTCGGCGAGGTCGACCAGCTCGGCGAAGGGGAGGTCCCCGGCTTCGCGGTAGTCGGCGTACGGGTCACCGCCGCCGTAGGGCGCGGCGTCATTGGCGTGGGGGTCGGTGTCGGTGTCCTGGAATGTGGTCTCGCTCGCGTCGAAGGTCATGCGTCTTACCTTCGCGCCACCAGACCCATCAGGTCCATCGAAAGTTTTCGCAGATATCGTTCAGCTCAACTGAACGAACGGGCCACGTCGGTGAGTGCGGTGAGGACCCGGGCCACGGCCGGGCCGCCCGCCGCCCCGTGCCGGACCGCCGCCACCACATGGCGGCACGGCCGGTCCGTCTCCAGCACCCGCATCACGACGCCCTCACGGCGCTCCCGGGCGGCCATCCGGGGGACCAGCGCGACGCCCATGCCCGCCTCGACCAGGGCGAGGATCGCGGTCCACCCGGCGGCGCTGTGGGCCTGCTCGGGGACGAAGCCCGCCGCCTCGCAGGCGGCGGTGGTGATCTCGGACCAGGGCCCCGAGCCGCCGAAGATCCAGCGGTCGGCGGCCAGGTCCGCGAGGCGCAGGGCGGGTGCGCCGGCCAGCGGGTGGTCGGCGGGGAGCGCCACGTCCAGGGGGTCGGCGAGCAGCGGGAAGAGGCTGAAGCGGGGGTCGCGGGCGGTGGGGGCGTGGGCGGCCAGCGACAGGGCCAGGTCCACCTCGCCCGCGGTGAGCAGCTCGTACGCCTGGGCGGCCTCGGCCTCCCGTACGCGTACGTCGGGCCCCGGGCGGCCCTCCGCGCGCAGCAGCCGGACGGCGGGGACGACGAGGGCGGGCACGGCGGTGGAGAACGCACCGACCCTGACCTCGCCAGCCTCGCCGCGCAGATAGCCGGTCAGTTCGGCCTCGGCCCGCTCCAGCTGGGCGAAGACCGCCTCGGCGTGGCGCAGGACGAGGTGGGCGGCGTCGGTGAGGCGGACCCGGCGGCCCTGGGCCTCCAGGAGATCCACCCCGAGCTGCTTTGCCAGGTTGGTGAGCTGCTGGGAGACCGCGGAGGGGGTCATCAGGAGCGCTTCGGCGGTCGCCGTCACCGTGCCCCGGTCGCGCAGGGTACGCAGGATGCGGAGCTTCTTGACGTCCCACTCGGTCATGGGCGCAACTTACCGGCCCGGCCCGGGTCGCGTTCCTGACCGGTGCCGTGCACCCGACCGGCGCCGGACGCGCGTCCTGGGCCGTGCGCGACTCCCGGGTCGGATGTGTCTCCCGGGCCGGACGTGCGGATGCGCCGCGCGGCAGTCGCTACCGGCGGCGCACCCTTCGTGCGGGTCGTACGTGTGCGGGTCAGACCTGCTTCTTGGACTTGTCCAGGACCATGACCAGGCCCGTGATCACCACGAACAGGGCGATGGGCGCGACGGCGTAGAGACCGATGGTCTCGATCGCGCTCATGCGCGGAGCCGGGTCGTCACCGTCGTCGGGCGTGAGCGCGAGCGCCGGGGCCGACATGAGCAGCATCATCAGCGTCGTCCCGGCCGCAACGACGCCGGCGCGCATAGCGTTCTTCTTGTCCACGGTGCCAACGTAGCGAACGCCTAGGGACGGCGCTCGCCCGGGGGTGCCGTATGAGGCTTTCGGGTCCGCAGGACGTCCATCAGCGTGTGCAGCCGGGGCGAGGCGGCGATCTCCTCCAGGGTGACCGGACGGCCCTCGGCGTCGGCGACCGGAAGGCGCCAGTTGGGGTACTGGTCCCAGGTGCCGGGGACGTTCTGCGGGCGGCGGTCGCCGACGGTGTCGGGGAGCCAGACACCGGTCATCCGGGCGGGGGTGCGCAGCAGGAAGCGGTGCACGGCCCGGACGGCGGCCTCCTCGTCGCCGTCGCCCTCGGGGAGCATCCGCAGCCGGGCGAGGAGGCCCAGCCACTCGGCGGTGTCGGTGGCGTCCTCGGTCAGCTCCTCCTCCAGGGGGCGGGCGAGCAGGCCGAGGCGGTGGCGCAGCGTCACATGATCGCCGGCGAGCCGGGCGGCGGTGGAGGGCAGATCGTGGGTGGTGGCGGTGGCCAGGCAGTCCCGCCGCCACTTCTCCGGCGCCAGCGGCCGGCCGTCGCCGTCCCAGTCGCGCTCGAACCAGAGCACCGAGGTACCGAGCACACCGCGCCGGGCGAGCGCCTCGCGGACCCCGGGCTCGACGGTGCCGAGGTCCTCGCCGACGACGACGGTCCGGGCCCGGTGGGCCTCCAGGACGAGGACGGCGAGCATCGCCTCGGCGTCCTGGGCGACGTACGTGCCGTCGGTGGGCGGGCGGCCCTCGGGCACCCACCAGAGCCGGAACAGGCCCATGACGTGGTCGATGCGCAGGGCCCCCGCGTGGGCCAGCAGCCCGCGCAGCAGGCCCCGGTAGGCGGCGTATCCGGTGGCGGCGAGAGTGTCGGGCCGCCAGGGCGGCAGGCCCCAGTCCTGGCCGCGCGCGTTGAAGGCGTCGGGGGGCGCGCCGACGGACATGCCGTGGGCGAAGGCCTCCTGCTGGGCCCAGGTGTCGGCGCCGGCCGGGTGCACACCGACGGCGAGGTCGTGGACGATGCCGACGCCCATCCCGGCGTCCTCTGCGGCCCGCTGGGCGACGGCGAGCTGGGTGGCGGTCAGCCAGGCGAGACGGCAGTGGAAGTCGACCCGGTCCAGCAGCTCGGTCCGGGCGCGGGCGGTTCCCGGGGAGCGGGGGTCGCGCAGGGCCTCGGGCCAGGTGTGCCAGTCGGGGCCGTGCACCTCGGCGAGCGCGCACCACAAGGCGTGGTCCTCCAGCGCCTGCCCCTGCTCGGCCAGGAAGTCGCAGTAGGCGGCGCGGCGGCCGGGGGTGAGGGACACCTCGACGACCAGCTCCAGGGCCTGGCGCTTCAGCTCCCAGACGGCGTCCCGGTCGATCAGCGCGCCCTTGTTCAGCACGGCCTCGCTGAGAGCGGCGGCGTCCTGCCGGAGGTCGTCCAGGGTGGCCCGGTCGCGGACGTGGCCGTATTCGGGGACCGACTCGACGTGCAGGTGCACCGGGTCGGGGAAGCGGCGCGAGGAGGGGCGGTACGGCGACGGGTCGGTGGGGCTGCCCGGAACAGCCGCGTGCAGCGGGTTGACCTGGACGAACCCGGCGCCGAGGGTGCGCCCGGACCAGGCGGCGAGGTCCGCCAGGTCACCGAGGTCGCCCATGCCCCAGGAGCGGGCGGAGAGCAGGGAGTAGAGCTGGACCAGGAAGCCGTGGGAACGCTCGGGCGGCTGCGGGACGCGGGCCGGGGCGGCGACGAGGGTGGCCGTGGCCCGGCGGCGGTCCGGCGTACGGACGTGGACGCGGTGGACGCCGTGGGGCGGCGGGATCCACCAGGCGGGGACGGCCGCCGGAGCGTCCGGGTCCGG
>NZ_NEUE01000308.1:0-21083 GCF_002910905.1 Streptomyces sp. SM11
GGGGTGTGCGCAGTCATGTCGGATACCGCCTTCGGGTCGTCAGGGCCTGCCGCCGTTGACCACCTGGAGGTGGCCGTTGAGGGCAGTGGTCAGGTCGGAGGCGAGCGCGAGGACGCAACCCGCCACCTCGTCGGCGCTGGTGGGCACCACTCCGGGGCCGAGCGGCCCGGTGTGGGGGTGGGCGGGATCCTGTACGGGGCCGGGGGCGACGCAGTTGACCCGTACGCCGTCGGCTGCCAGGTCGTGGGCCAGCGCCAGGGTAAGGCCGGCGACCCCTGCCTTCGCGGCGCAGAGGTGTGGGGCCGCGGGCCGGCCACGCACCCCGGCGAGTGACGACAGCAGCACCACCCTGCCGTTGCCGGCTGCGGCGAGCAGCGGCAGCACCGCCGTCACCAGGGCGAAGGCGCCGACGACGTCGATGTCGAGCAGGTCGCGGAACTCCTGGACGGTCAGCTGTGCGGCGGGCCTGGGCTCTCCGTCGTAGCCGGTGGTGCAGTTGACCAGGACGTCGAGCCGGTCCACACCCGCCGCGACGAGTTCCGCGCGCAGTCGGGCGGGGCCGTCGTCGTCTGTGAGGTCGGCCGTCACCGCATGTGTGGTGACACCGTGATCGGCGGCCGTACGGGCGGCGAGGGCGGCCGCCGACCCACCGCGGCCGTGCACCACCACCTCCGCGCCGGCCGCCGCGAACCGGCGCACCACCGCGCCGCCGACGCGTCCGGTTGCGCCGGCCACCAGTACTCGGGCGCCGGCCATCCCCCCTGGGTCAGCCGCGCGCAACGTGGGACACCACCGTGTGCAGCTCGGGCTCGGCCTTGGCCACCGCGGCCAGGTCGCGGATGTGCTCCTGGAAACCTTCGGACTGGATGACCTGGAGGTGGGCGGCGGCGTCCTCCCAACGGGCGATGTTGGTGTAGATGTTCGGATTGGACAGCGAGCGGACGAGTGTGTGGTCGATGAAGCCGGGCCGGCCGCGCATGTACACGGAGCTGGCTTCGAAGACCTTCTCGAACTCCTCGGGGGCGGCGGTAAGGATGAACTTGTTGACCAGGATCACCATCGTGGAACCTCCATCGAGTCCTGCGTGGAATGAGGCGCGCAACTCACGGCGGGGGATCTTGCCGTTCGGTGAGCGAGGGATCTGTCCGACGACCTCATGGGTGTGGACACGCTTGTAGTAGGGCAACCGCTCGTTGAGCCTGGCCACCGCCCGGTCGGCCTCGTCGGCGTCGATGCCGCTGTTGGAGTCAGCGCCGGCGTCGCCTGCGAGCACCAGCACGGCATGGGCGACGGCGCCCGATACGGGGTGCGGCCGGTCGAGTACGACGCTGTCGGCCACGGCAGGGTCCTCGGCCAGGGCGTTCTCGATCTCGGAGGGCGAGACCAGCCAGTTGTCGCACTTGAAGACGTCCTTGAGGCGGTCGGTGAGGAACAGCCGTCCGTCCTCGTCGGTCCGGCCCACGTCTCCGGTGGACAGCCATCCGTCGGCGTCGACCACGGAAGTGATCCCCTGGTCGAGGTAGCCGAGCATGACCTGCGGGCCGCGTACCTGGATCTCACCGGACTCCCCGGTGGGCAGCACGCGCCCGTCGTCGAGGGAGACCACCCGGTGCCCGGTGCCTTCGACCGGCGCGCCGACCGAACCCGGGCGAGGGTCGCCCGGCCGGTCGAAGTGGGTCAGCGGGGACGTCTCGGCCAGACCGTAGCCCTGGACCACGGGGAGACCGAAGTGATCGCCGAGAGCCGTCGCGACCGCCGGTGCCAGTGCGGAGCCGCCGGAGGCGATCATGTGCGCCGCCGGCAGCGTGAGTTCTGACAGCCGGGGGTACGCGGCCAGTTGCGTGAGGCGCGCGGGGAGCGAGTAGAAGTGCGTGACGCCGCGCCGGCGAGCCTCCTCGACCGCCTCTGCCGGGTCGGGTCCGGGGACGAGGACCTGGGCCGCCCCGGCGGCGATCGCCGCGTTCATGTGCATGGGGTGGTAGCTGGGGAAGTGCACCAGACTCACCGAATCGGGGCCCAGGCCGTGCGCCCGTGCGGTCTGCACGGCGTTGACCGTGACATTGCGGTGGCTCAGGACCACGGCCTTCGGCATTCCGGTGGTTCCGCTGGTGAAGTGCAGCGCCGCCGGATCATCGGGCTGGGCCGGGTGCTCGGGTGGTTCCACGTTCCCGGCGCCGTCGAGCAGTTCGACGAAGTGCGGGCCTTCCCGGTCCGTCGACTCCGCTCCCTGGCCGAGTACGACGACCAGCTCCAGTTCCGGCAGTCCCTTCAGGACGCGGCGCAGTCGGCGGTACTGCGCCGGGCCGACGAAGGCTGCTCTGGCGCCTGATGTGCCCAGTACGTACTGGAGTTGCTGTTCCCGGAGGAGTGGGACGACTGGCAGCGCGAGGTTCCCACTGCGCAAGGCGCCGTGGTAGGCGACCACCACGTCGGGGTGAAGTTCCGCACCGATGGCCACCACCGCGCCCGCCGCGCCGAATCGGGTGTGGAGTACCGCCGCGCAGCGGTCGACCGCCCCGTCGAGATCCGCGTACCGCAGCTTCGTACTACCGACGATCAGGGCCGGGCGATCGGCCCCCGTACGGGAGCTCGCGCGCAGCAGCAGGTCGGCGCGAGTGGGGAGGCCGGTCAGGACATCAGACACCGGACGCCCCTTCGACGAACGCCTTGGCCCGGTTCAAGGTGGCCGCGCTGTTGCGGCTCAAGGCATCCCGGACGAGCGCACGGGCCTGCGCCGGGGTGGCGTCCTCGCCCAGGACCTTGCTGATGGCATCCGTCTCGATGACCACGGTGTGTTCAGAGGTGGCTGTCACTCCGTGCTCGTCCTCGACCAGCAGCCAGACTCCGGTGTGCACGCGCAGCAGTGCCGGCGTCAGGAGCTGTTTGTAGCGAATGCGATCGGGCGCGGTGCAGATGCGGACGGAGCGGGTGGTGTGCGAGGAGCCGTCGGCGGTGCGGGTGTCCATTTCCAGGATCTGCAGGCCCGGTACGTCCTCGGTGAGGGCGACCCGGGCCACATGCGGCAGACGCTCCGGCCAGTGCTCGGCCCGGTCGAGGAAGGCGTACACCTGGACGAGGGTGCCTTCGATGTGGACGGTGTCGCGGAAGGTGAAGCCAAGCCTGCCGTCGGCTCCGTCCGCGCCCTCGGCGCCGTCCGCGCCCTCGGCGCCGTTCCGGCCGGCGGCCGCGGCCAGGGCCGCGAGTTCGGCGCGGCTGTTGGTGTCCACGGCCTCCTCCAGCCAGGCCAGGGTCTCGGCGTCATCCCCGACGGCGGCGTAGTCGTGGGTGAGCACGACCTCGGTGCCGCCGTCGGAGTCCGGGCGTACGATCCACTCGCCGCCCATGGCGGCGATCGGCGCGGCCGGCCGCTCCTGGCCGAACGTGATGCTGAGCCGGGACGGGTCGACCTCGCGGCGGGAAGTCCAGCAACGCACGGCGCCGTTGGCAGTGGCCCACAGGCGCAGCCGCTCCGTCCCGCCCTCCGCCGGCGCACGCTCCAGGTACTCGGCGTGCACGGTGGGCGGGAAGATCAGCGGCCACCGCTCGACATCGGCGACCAGGGCGAAGACGGCCTCCGCGTCGGCGTCGACGGTCACGGTGTGCTCGACGTGCACACGGGTGGGTTCGTCCGCCGGCTGCCCTGCGGCCGGCCGGGTGTGGCCCTCGGTCGGCTCGCGCGAGCCGCTGGACGGGACGGATGGAGGGGTTGGCTGCACGCTCTGGGACACGTTCTGCACCTTCCGGTCGAGGGTCCGGCTCACGCGCCGGGGCGGGACGGGGTGGGGTGACGGGGCGGTCAGTAGTTACCCAGGCCGCCACAGACGTTGAGGGCCTGCGCGGTGACGGCATCGGCGGCCGGCGTGGTGAGGTAGGCGACCATGGCGGCGACCTCCTCCGGCGTCGTGTAGCGGCCGAGCGGAATCTTGGCCTCGAACCGTTCGCGTACCTGCTCCTCGTCCGTGCCCCAGGCCTCGGCGTAGGCGCGCCGTACCCGCCCCGCCATCGGGGTCTCCACATAGCCGGGGCAGACCGCGTTGACGGTTGTGCCCGACTTGGCGAGTTCCAGCCCGAGCGCCTTGGTCAGGCCGACCACGCCGTGCTTGGAGGCGGAGTAGGGAGCGGCGAGTACAACACCCTGTTTGCCGCCGGTGGAAGCGATGTTGACGACGCGTCCGCGCGGGCGTCCCAGCATCCCGCCGGCCGACAGCACCTCCCGGGTCACCAGGAAGACGCTGTTGAGGTTGGTGTCGATCACGTCGTACCACAGCTCGTCGGGCAGGTCGGCCGTGCTGCCACCGCCGTTACGCCCGGCGTTGTTGACCAGTACGTCGACAGGGCCGAAGGTCTCCACCGCGGTGGCCACCAGCGCCGCGACCTCCACGCGGAAACGTACGTCGCAGGTGGTGCCATCGGCCTCCCAGCCCTGGTCGCGGAGTTCCTTGACGGTGGCGGCCACCGAGTCTGCCGACCGGGCGCACAGAAACACCCGCATTCCCTGGGCGGCCAGTTCACGGGCGACGGCCAGCCCGATCCCGCTGGTGGCACCCGTGATCAGGGCAGTACGCCGGGTTGCCGGGGCGGTGGTGTCCGTGAGGGTCATCTCGCTCCTCTTCGGTGCCGCCGAGCGGCATCGTCTGTGGGAGGGCCGGTGCTCCGGCCGTTCGCCGGACCGGGTTCCCGCGGTCACCGAGACTGCGGCTCCGCACTGGAGAGCCGCTCGAACGCTGCTGGAGCGGGACGCCGGCGCCATGGATCCGTTCTTGAGCGCACCTTGACCGGTCGCTCCTACGGTGGCCTCCGTTCCTGCCCGTGACGTCCAGTGAAGTCCCGTGAAGTGAAGCCCAGCGAAGTCCCGATGGAGGAGTGGCCGTGGAAATGCCCGCCGTGGAAATGTCTGCCGACCAGCCGATGAGGGTGGCAGCAACTCAGGAGGTCGTCGACTACGTGGTCGCCGCCGGGATCGCGCCGCTCCCGGCCCAGAACGACCTGGTGGAGCGGACCGAGAAGGAGACCGGCGACCGGGCCGGCATGCGCATCGCGCCTGAACAGGGCGCGCTGATCACCCTGTTGGCGAAGATGGCCAGCGCCCGTCGTGCGATCGAGGTGGGCACCTTCACCGGGTACTCGTCCCTGTCGATCGCCAGGGCGCTTCCCGCGGATGGGCACCTGCTCTGCTGCGACATCAGCGAGGAGTGGACGCGGATCGCTCGTGACGCCTGGGATTCGGCGGCGCTGAGCGACCGGATCGAGCTGCGCATCGCGCCCGCTCTTGAGACTCTGCGCGCCCTGCCCCGTGAGGAGACAGTCGACTTCTCCTTCGTGGACGCCGACAAGACCGGTTACGCCGCCTACTACGAGGAGTTGATCGTCCGTACCCGGCCCGGCGGTCTGATCGTCTTCGACAACGTCCTCTACGGCGGCCGGGTCCTCGGCGACGACGCGAAGACCGGGAACGCCGCGGCGCTGCGCGAGTTCAACCCGGCGCTGGCCGCCGATCCGCGGGTCGACGTGGTCATGCTGCCGATCGCCGACGGTCTTACGGTCGCCCGCAAGATCTGACGCTTCGATCCAAGGCGGCCACCCCCAGCCGCACCGTTGGACAGTCCGGCTCATCAAGGAGTGGCATGTCAGGCAGAAACGGGCTATCGCGCCGCAGATTCCTCACCGGCGTCGCGGCGGGCGCGGCAATCGGAGCACTACCCTCGCGGTCCGCTTTCGCGGCGGAGCCCGTGAAGGCGCTGATCATCGGCAGCGGATACGCCGGAAGCGTCGCCGCGCTGCGGCTGGCACAGGCCGGCGTGGACTCGGTCGTTCTCGAACGGGGCAGGCGGTGGCCGATCGCCGCGCAGGGCGGCACCTTCGCCACGCCGGCTGCGCCCGACGGACGGGCTTCGTGGCTGAACTCCTGGAGCCCGTTCGTCCCTCAGCAACTCGACGTCTACCCCGGTGTACTGGAGGCCTTTCGGACAAACAGCGTCATCGCCCTGGCCGGCGCGGGCGTCGGCGGCGGATCGTTGGTGAACAACGCGGTGATGCTCAAGCCCTCCCAGGAGGCATTCAACCGGGCATTCGGCACCCACGTCGACTTCGATGAGATGAGCGAGCGCTGGTACACGCGGGCCCGTGCGCTCATCGGCCCGGCGCCGATGCCGGACGACGTGTACGCGTCCTCGTACTACACGGCGGCGCGTTCGTTCACTGCGGAGACGACGGCAGCCGGCCTGTCGCCGTACCGGGCGGACATGGCTGTGGACTGGCAGGCCGTACGGGAGGAGGCGGCCGGCAACCGGGAGCCGTCACTGATCATCGCGCGCTCGATCTGGGGCGCCAACAGCGGGGCCAAGCACAGTGTCGACCGCACCATACTCGCCGCCGCCGAGGCGACCGGCCGGGTCGCGGTGGAGACACTCACCCGGGTGGTGGACGTGGTGCCGTCCGGCGGGCGCTACCTGGTGGGGTGCGAGCGGATCGACGAGAGCGGGACCGTGGTGGCCCGGCCGGAGTTCTCGGCGGAGCACGTCTTCTTCGCCGCGGGCTCGCTCGGCACCAGCCGTCTGCTGGTACGGGCCCGGGCGCGCGGCAGTCTGCCCGCGCTGCGGGCCTCGGTCGGCCGGGGCTGGGGCACCAACAGCGACCGCCAGACGGTCCGGGTGGGCATGCCCTGGAACAACCCCACCCAGGGCGGCCCTTCCGGCATCGTGGCCCAGGATCTCGACAATCCGTACGAGCCGGTCACCATGATCAACTTTCCGTGGCCGGTACCGACCCCGGACGGGACCGGCGCACTGGCCGCGCTCGCCATGACCACCTGTGCGGCCGAGGGCTGCTTCACTTACGACGCCGCCACCGATGGGGTGTCGCTGACCTGGCCCGCCACCAGCGCATCGGCCACGCGCGCCACTCAGGCGGTGACCGCCACCGTCGACCGGATCAACGCGGCCAATCCCGGCACCTCCACCCTGCGGGTGAACGCCGACACCGCGTCGCACACCCTCGGCGGTGTGGTGCTGGGCAAGGCCTGTGCGCTCGACGGCCGGCTGTACGGCTACGACAACCTCTATGTGATCGACAGCTCGCTCATCCCCGGGACGATGGCAGCGGTGCCGCCGGCCCTGACAGTCACCGCGCTCGCCGACCGATGTGTCAGCAAGGCGCTGACGCGAATCCTGGCCTGAGGCCGGCACCGGGCCCCGCCCGGCCTCCCCGCCGTTCGCCGCCCGGGCGGCGAACGGCGGGTGGGAGTCGGTGCGCGCCTGCTCATCCGGTGCCGCGACGTTCTCTCGGCGTGTCTCGGTGTCTCTCAACGTCTTTCGGTCTCTCGGCACCCCCTGGCAGCGTCGCTGGTGGAGCGTTCCGCGGAATTTGTTACCCGCGCGGAAACTCGCCGAGAGTGTCGCTCCTTTTGCGATTCCTTTGAATACTGGTTCGAATCGATCGCGCCACTGCGGGGTACTGTCCAGGCCAGGTGGCGAGACAGGGGGGGTAATGGAGATCACGGCCGGAATAATGGGAATGCTCGAATTATCGCTTGGGGATTATAATTGCGTACCCAGCGCACCCAAGCCGAAAAAAATTCTGGCGCTTCTGCTCATTCATTTCAATCAGATCGTCCCGGTGTCCGCTCTGGTGGAGGAACTCTGGGGATACGATCCGCCAGCCAGCGCCCGCACCACGCTCCAGACCTACATTCTGACGCTGAGAAAACTGCTGCACGGGTCCGACCCGGCTTCGGGTGCCGCATACCTGGTAACCGTGGGACCGGGATACATGCTGCGCATCCCGCAACAGAATTACGACCTCTACCGGTTCGGCAAACTGACGGACGAGGGCCGGCAGGCCATCGGCCGGGGTGCCGACGCCGAAGGGGCCGCGCTGCTGCGTGAGGCGCTCGCCCTGTACCGCGGGCCGGTGCTGGCCGACGTCGACACGGGGCCGCTCATCTCCGCCCATGTGACCCGGTTGGACGAATTGCGACTGGGCACTCTTGAGCTCTGCATCGACGCCGAGCTGCGACTGGGCAAGCATCAGGCGCTGGTCGGCGAGCTGACCACACTGGTCGCCCATCACCGCTTTCACGAAAACCTCCACGCCCAGTACATGCGAGCGCTGTGGCGGTCCGGCCGCCGCTTCTGCGCGCTGGAGGTGTACCAGCGGCTGCGGAGGGCCCTCGCGGACGAGTTGGGCATGGAACCTGCCTGGTTTCTCCAACAGTTGCAGCAGGCGATCCTCTCTCCCGGCGCCCCGCACGATCTCCCGGCCGTCGGCATCGCCTCGGGCCGCGCCGCCGGCTGATCGGCTCGACCGTCCGCCTTCGGGCCGGCCCCGGGACGGGGCCGGCCCGAAGTGGTGCCGGTCTCAGAACAGGTCGTCCCTCGTCACCTGACGCTCCCGCACCAGCCAGCCGGTCTTCTCACGGACCAGTACGTCCTCGCAGACGGTGCTGCGATGTACGGTCGGCATGCCGCCCCGGGCAGTGGCGATCACCAGGGCGTAACAGCGGGCCGCGACGCTTCCGTCGGGGCGGGGCGTGACGGTCAGCATGCCGAGCCAGTGCCGATGAGTGATTCCCTGCTCGGTGAGGGCGGCACGGGCACGGGCGCTGCTGGCGGCGAGAGCGGGCCGGCCCGTCGCCTTGTCGTGACCGCCGTGGAGGGCGAAGACTCCGTCCACGGTGAAGGTGTTCGCCCATTCCTCCGTCCGGCCGTCGTCCAGCGTCTGCATCTGGCGCGCGTAGAAGTGCGACACCTCGCTGTAGAGCCGGTCCTCGGCGACCGGCTCCGTGATGGTCTGTGACACCGTGTTCTCCTTCGCACCGTCGGGCCTCCGATCGTGCGCGCGGAACCTGGAATGCGGCTGGAGCTGTGCTTGAGCCGATGCCTGCCGAATGGCGCCCGCTGCCCGGGATCGGGGTCAGAAGGCGACGGGCCCGTCCTCGCGGCCGTCTCCCTGGGCCGCGTCGTACAGCCGCAACAGCAACGACACCAGTTGCTCCCGCTCCTCGGCGGAGAACGGGGCGAGGAGTTCGTCCTCCAGCCTGCGCAGCTCCGCGTCGACCTTGGGCCAGATGTCGCGCCCGAGCGGGGTCAGCCAGATGCGGCTTCTGCGGGCGTCCTGCACGTCCGGCGTGCGACGCACCATGCCGGCGGCCTCCATGCGCTTGATCGCCTGAGTAGCCGTCGGTCCCTCCACCCGTACCCGGCGGGCCAGTTCGCCGACTGTGCTGCCGTCCGACTCCCATAGGCATTTGAGAAAGAACTGCTGGCCGGCGTGGAGGCCGAAGTCGCCCAGGCGGCGTTCCGCCCGGATGCGCGCGGCACGGCCCACCAGGGAGAAGAGGGTGCTGAAATCCTGGAGGGAGACGGCATCCATGACGGGGTCCCTCGGGTCGCGGGCAGAGATACGACGGCTCCTGGCCGACGGCGCTGCGGACCAGCCAAGGCGGATCAGCCGCGCGGACAGGATACGCCGCCCTCCCCGCCGCCCGCCCGGCCTCGGCTCCACTGGTTCCCTAGCGTCCCTCCAGCGGCGGCGTAAATCATCTCGAATGTCACTGGAGGAATACACCGGAGACTCCCGACAGAAACAGTCGAGAACGGGAAAGAGTCGATTCGATGGACAGCGGAACACCTCTACAGAAAGTGGACATCGCTGTGTGTGAATTTGCAAATCGCAGCGCATCCGAAAGTGCACCTCCAGCCGTAATGCCGACGGCCAAAGGTGCATCGACCTTTCCCCTGGTGCGAACAACCGGCGGATTTCGGTGACGCGCCGGGTAGCTGTCACCGGCCTCGGCGTCATAGCCCCCGGTGGTAACGGAACAAAGGAATTCTGGGCGCTTCTCACCTCGGGCCGGACGGCCACTGGACCCCTCACCCTGTTCGATGCCTCGGCCTACCGGTCCCGCATAGCGGCAGAGTGCTCGTTCGATCCGCTCGCCGCCGGGTTCACGCCACGCGAGGTACGCCGCATGGATCGTGCGGCCCAGTTCGCGGTGGCGTGTACCCGGGAAGCGCTGGCGGACGCCGGGCTGGCGCTGGCGGCGCCGCTCGACCCCGAGCGGACCGGGGTGTCCGTCGGGAGCGCCGTGGGCTGCACCATGGGTCTGGAGCAGGAGTACTCCGTGGTCAGCGACTCCGGCCGCGAATGGCTCGTCGACCACCGGCATGCCGTACCGCACCTGGAGGACTACCTGGTGCCGAGCACCCTGGCCCGCGAAGTGGCCTGGGCAGCGGGCGGGGAGGGGCCGGCGGCGGTGATCTCCGCCGGGTGCACCTCCGGACTCGACGCCGTCGGGCACGCTTGCGAGCTGATTCGTGAGGGCACAACCGACGTGATGCTGACCGGCGGGACCGACGCGCCGATCTCACCCATCACGGTGGCGTCCTTCGACGCGATCAAGGCGACCTCGGCACGCAACGACGACCCCGCCACCGCGTCACGTCCCTTCGACCTGACCCGCGACGGATTCGTCCTCGGCGAGGGTGCGGCCATGCTCGTACTGGAGGAGTGGGAGCACGCCCGGGCCCGGGGCGCCCACGTGTACGCGGAGATCGGTGGGCACGCTTCGCGCAGCAACGCCTTCCACATGACCGGCCTGCGCCCGGACGGCCGCGAAATGGCTGAGGCGATCCGGCAGGCGCTGGACGAGGCACGGCTCGATCCGACGGCGGTCGACTACGTCAACGCTCACGGATCGGGAACCCGGCAGAACGATCGGCACGAGACGGCCGCGTTCCTGCGGGCCCTGGGCGAGCACGCACGCACCGTCCCGGTCAGTTCCATCAAATCGATGATCGGCCACTCGCTCGGCGCGATCGGGGCAATCGAGATCGCGGCCTGCGCCCTCGCGCTTGAGTACGGCGTCGTCCCACCCACAGCCAACCTGCGCGAGAGCGACCCCGAATGCCCCTTGGACTACGTACCGCTGACTGCGCGGGAGCAGCGGCTCGACACCGTACTCACGGTGGGCAGTGGTTTCGGCGGCTTCCAGAGCGCGATGGTTCTCAAGCGCCCGAGAGGGGTACTGAAATGATCACAGCCTCCCCCTCCAGCATGGGCGGCGCCCTTGCAGCCGCTCCGCCTCCTTCTACCCACGAACCGGCGGTCGTGACCGGCCTGGAGGTTCTGGCCGCCAACGGCTCCGGGAAGCGGGAGTTCTGGGAGCGCACGCTCGCCGGGCGGAGCGGCATCGCGCCGATCAGCCGGTTCGACGCCTCCTCCTACCCGAGCCGAACGGCTGGCGAGATCACTGGCTTCGACCCGGCGGCCCATGTACCCGGCCGACTTGTGCCACAGACGGACCGCGTCACCCAGCTCGCCCTGGCCGCGGCCGCCGGAGTCCTGGCCGACGCCGGCATCGACCCCACGGTCCTGCCGGACTACGGCATTGGCGTGGTGACCGCCAACGCGGCCGGCGGCTTCGAGTTCGGCCAGCGTGAGCTTCAGAACCTGTGGTCCATGGGCCCCCGGTACGTCAGCGCGTACCAGTCCTTCGCCTGGTTCTACGCGGTCAACACCGGTCAGATCTCGATCCGGTACGGTCTTCGCGGGCCAAGCGGCGTGCTTGTCAGCGGGCAGGCGGGCGGGCTCGACGCCGCCGGACACGCTCGTCGGTTGCTGCGCAAGGGCACCCCAGCCGTACTCACCGGCGCGATGGAGTCGGCGCTCTGCCCGTGGGGCCTGGTCGCGGAGCTGGCCGGAGGCCGACTGAGCACCGACGACCGTCCGGAGGTCGCGTACCGGCCTTTCGCCGAGGACGCGTGCGGGCACGTCATCGGCGAGGGAGGCGCCTTGCTGATGCTTGAGGGCGCGGCCTCGGCCCGAGCGCGCGGAGCGACCCACGTACTTGGCGAACTGGCGGGCTACGCAGCCACCTTCGACCCGCCCCCGGGCTCCGACCGCCCGTCGGGACTGGCCCGTGCCATCCGCGCCGCACTGGCCGACGCCGGGACGGAGCCCGGCGGCATAGGCGCCGTCTTCGCCGACGCGGCCGCCGTGCCGGAGCTGGACACCTCGGAGGCGGCAGCCATCGCTGAGGTTTTCGGCCCGTACGGCGTGCCGGTCACCGCGCCCAAGTCGTTCACCGGCAGGCCCGGCGCCGGCGCCTCCGCACTCGACCTGGCCACCGCGCTGCTCTCGGTCAGGGACGGCGTCATCCCGCCGACCGCGGATGTGGGCCGGGTGCCCGACGCGTACCGCCTCGATCTCGTGACGGGCGGTCCGCGTCCGCTCGGGACCGGTGAGGTCCTGGTACTGGCGCGAGGGCGAGGCGGTTTCAACACGGCGGTCGTGGTCCGCGCTGTTTCCTGACCGACCGCACACCCCCCCCCGTTCCTCACCCGGCTCCTGCCCCGACTCCCACCCCGACGAACCGAAAGGCGACCGACCATGTCTGAATTCACCATTGAGGACCTCAGGCGCATCATGCGCGAGTGTGCGGGCGAGGACGAGTCCATGACGCTCGAAGGCGACATCCTCGACTACCCGTTCGAGGAGCTCGGCTATGACTCGCTCGCCCTGTTGGAGACCGCGACGCGTATCGAGCGGGAACGGAACGTGACCGTCCCCGAGGATCAACTCAGCGGCGCGAAGACACCCCGGCTGCTGCTCGACGCGGTCAACTCGGCCCGCTGAACGGCGGAGCGGCCTGCCGCTCGGCCCCGGCCACGCTCCGACCCAGGTGAGGAAACATGACCGACAGACCTCTCGTACTCGTGACCGGTGCCACCGGAGCCCAAGGTGGTTCTGTGGCTCGCGCCCTGCTGACCAGCGGCCGGTACGCGGTGCGCGCCATCACCCGCGACCCGGCGTCCGGTCCGGCGCGGGAGCTCGCCACGCTCGGCGCCGAGGTGGTCGCCTGTGACCTGACCGATGCCGGGCAGGCAAGGCGGGCAGCGAAGGGTGTTCGCGCGGGGTTCCTGGTGACCGACTTCTGGTCGCTGCGCGACGACGAGTACCGGGTGGCAAGGACGGCCGCAGAGGCCGTACTGACCGCCGGTGCCGAGACGCTGGTGCACAGCAGCCTTCCAGAAGCGCGCCGCCGCAGCGGCGGCGCCCTGTCGCTGCCACATCACGACGGCAAGGCCCGGCTGGAAGAGGACCTTCGCGGTCGTGGGGCCCCCGTCGTCACGGTCCATCTGTCCACGTACTACGAGAATTGGCCGGCCCGGCGGCTACGCCGGCAGTCGGACGGGTCACTCTGCTTCAGCCTTCCCCACGGTGACACTCCGTTGCCCGCCGTCTGTGTCGCCGACCTCGGCGGAGTGGTCACGGCACTGCTGGACGCCGGTGCGAAGGTGCACGGCGAAGTGGTCAAGGTCGTGGGTGACCTGCTGCCGCCCGCCGAGTACGCCGCCCTGCTCACCAAGGCTCTCGGTGTTCCGGTGACCTACCAGGACGTGCCGTACGAAAAGTTCCGGCAACTTCCCCTTCCCAACGCAGCGGCCATAGCCGACATGCTGGAGTTCACCCGCCGCCACCCTGATGTGGCCCCCACCGATGTGGACCGCGCCCGGACTCTTCATCCAGGCATGCGGACCTTCGGCGAGTGGCTGGAGACGGAACGGGGATCGTTCGCCTCGCTGCTGTGAGCGGTGATCACCGGGCAACACGCAGAAGACTTCGTCGGCCGACGCGGAGAACCAGACAGGAAGAGTCACAGGACACGGCGAGGGGTCGGCGCCGTCCAAGCGGCCCTCGGCGGCACGCTCGCCTGGCCCTGGTCGTCAGCGCACAGGGCGAGGCCTGCCCCGTCGGTACTGGCCGTGGCTCAATCGCTCAAGCGCCGCACATCGTCATGTCGGGGTGGCTCACACGGCGACGACACGCACCCTGTTGCCGCACAGCTTGGTCATGTCGTCGACATCCGATGTCAGCATGACAACCGGACGCTGCTGCCGCAGCGCTGCCTCGGCCACAGCCGCATCGATGGCGTACTCGTGACCGTGCAGCCCAGCCCCTGTCAATAGTGCCGAGGCCGCCTTCGCCTCCTCATCCCCCACCGGCACGGCGCGCAGGCCGGAGAGCACCCAGCCCAGCCGCGCCTTGTTCGTACGGGAATGCACGGATTCGATGATGGTGAGCGCACTGATCACCACCTCCATGCCGCGGGACCGCGCCTCCGCGACAAGGGACACCGCGGTCTCGTCATCGCTGAGCAGCTTGGAGAGCCCCTCGCTGTCCAGGACCAGCGTTCCCTCGTGGCTCAGCTCGCGGCGGGCCACTGGTCGTCCTCAGCGAACACCTCGTCGAGCACCTGACGCGCCTGCTGCCGCGCCTGATCGGAGATCGATCCCTTACGGCTCTCATAGTCGGCCAAGTACTCGTCCAGCACCTGGCCGCGCAACTCCCTCTCGACGGACGCGGCAATGAACGCGGAGAACTCACGCTTGCCAACCCGGGCGCGGATCGCCTCAGCGGTCCCCTCGGGCAGAGAGAGGCTGACCCGCGTCGCCGGCCCCTCACCAATGCCGTACGTCGACTCGGACATATCCGCACTGTATCAAACGAGTAGGAAACCTGGCTCGCAGCGCTCGCCCTCCCGCATCCCGGAAGGCCCAGGGGATCCACGGGGGAGACAGGCAGACCTCAGCCCCTGTCAACTCAGGGGCCGCGAGTCGGTTGATGGGCACATCATGCCCACCAATGGGCACCAAAAATACCCCCTGAAACCGCGTCTCCGCAGGTCAGAGGGCATTTAACAGTGGAGCCTAGGAGATTCGAACTCCTGACATCTGCCTTGCAAAGGCAGCGCTCTACCAACTGAGCTAAGGCCCCGGGCCACAACGAACGAAGGCAACGCCCAGCACGTCCGCGCCAGGGCTACCGTCGTGGACCAGCGTACCGGGTGACCCCCGTAATCCTGCAAAAGGATAGGGACTCCCGGTGGACGAGCACGCTCCGTAAGATGCTCGCAAGGTTCGCAGCAGCGAAGCCGCAGCGATGGGGAGACGCCATGGACGCAGCGCAACAAGAGGCGACGGCAAGAGCCAGAGAGCTTCAACGCAGTTGGTACGGAGAGCCGTTGGGGGCGCTCTTCCGTCGGCTGATCGATGATCTCGGCCTGAATCAGGCCCGGCTGGCCGCTGCTCTCGGGCTGTCCGCCCCGATGCTCTCCCAGCTGATGAGCGGCCAGCGGGCCAAGATCGGGAACCCCGCGGTGGTCCAGCGCGTCCAGGCCCTCCAGGAGCTGGCGAGCCAGGTGGCCGACGGCAGCGTCAGCGCGGGCGAGGCCACCGACCGCATGGAGGAGATCAAGAAGTCGCAGGGCGGGTCGGTCCTGACCGCCACCGGCCAGACCGGCTCCACCGGCGGTGCTCCCACCGTCCGCCGTGTGGTGCGCGAGATCCAGTCCCTGCTGCGGTCGGTCGCGGCGGCCGGCGACATCATCGATGCCTCGGACGCCCTCGCCCCGACCCACCCGGAGCTGGCAGAGTTCCTCAAGGTGTACGGAGCGGGGCGCACCGCGGACGCGGTCGCGCACTACGAGGGGCACCAGAGCTAGCGGGTCCGGAACACGACGGACGAGGGACGACGGAGCCAGGGCACGCGCGCACCGTGCAGCGCCCTGGTGCCGGCCGGACACGGGGGCCGGACACGGGCCGCGGCGGACGCCGCGGCCCCACAGGAACGGGGAGCGGGCGCAGCACAATGGGTGAGGTCTTCGCTGGTCGGTACGAGCTGATCGATCCGATCGGACGAGGTGGGGTCGGCGCCGTCTGGCGTGCCTGGGACCACCGACGCCGCAGGTACGTCGCGGCCAAGGTGCTCCAGCAGAGCGACGCGCACACGCTGCTGCGCTTCGTCCGCGAGCAGGCCCTGCGCATCGAGCACCCGCATGTGCTGGCCCCGGCCAGCTGGGCCGCCGACGACGACAAGGTCCTGTTCACCATGGATCTGGTGAGCGGCGGCTCGCTCGCCCATGTCATAGGCGACTACGGCCCGTTGCCCCCGCGCTTCGTCTGCCTGCTGCTGGACCAGCTGCTCTCCGGCCTCTCCACGGTGCACGCCGAGGGGGTGGTGCACCGCGACATCAAGCCGGCCAACATCCTGATGGAGGCGACCGGAACAGGCCGTCCGCATCTGCGCCTCTCCGACTTCGGCATCTCGATGCGCAAGGGCGAACCCCGGCTGACCGAGACCAACTACGTGGTCGGTACGCCCGGTTACTTCGCCCCCGAGCAGATGATGGGCGCCGAACCCGATCTCCCCGCGGACCTCTTCGCGGTCGGCCTGGTCGCGCTCTACCTCCTCCAGGGCCAGAAGCCCGACTCCCAGGCACTGGTCGAGCGCTTCGCCGCGCACGGCACCCCGAGCGCACCCAACGGAATTCCCGAGCCGCTGTGGCAGGTTCTCGCCGGTCTGCTCCAGCCGGACCCGCACGCCCGGTTCCGGACCTCGACGGGCGCGCGCAAGGCCCTGACCGCGGCGGTCGAGATGCTGCCCGACCCCGGCCCGGACGACGAGCCGGTGGAGGTGTTCGACCAGATCGGGCCGCTGCCGGCGGGATTCGGTCCCGACGGGCCCGTCACCGCCCCCCAGCCGACCGCGGACCCCGCGCCGCCCGGCCCCGCGGCCGCGGCGGCGCAGCAGGCCGTTCCGCAGCAGGCCGTTCCGCAGCCGTCCGGTCAGCAGTCCTACGCACCGCCCCCCGCCTCGATGTCGGAGACGGGCAGCTTCCACCTCGCACCCCCGTCCGAAGGCTCACCGCCACAGCAACAGCCGTACGCGCAGCCGGGGTTGCAGCAGAAGAAGCCGATCGCAGCGTTCACAGCGGACGCACCGCCCCCGTACGCCGTCGGCACGCCGGGCCCCTCCCCGGCGCCGGCCTCCGGCGTTCCGCACGATCCCGCTTCCACCCGCGCCTACACCGACCAGCAGCACCCGTCGGTGCGGCACGCCGCGCCCCACGCCCCCGTACGGCGAACGCGTCCGGGACCGCCCCCGAAGGTGGCGGTCCCGGTACTGGTGGTGGCGCTGATCTGCTTCGCGGTCGGGATCTGGGCCCTGACCCAGGTCTGACGGCCCGGGTCCGACGGCCCCGGCCGACGGCAACCGCCGACACGGCGGGCCCGGCGAGGGGAGCGCCGCCGGGCCGACTACCAGCCCTGCGGCGGCTGGTGGCCCTCACCGGCCGGGTGACCGGCGGCCGGGCCGCCCGCCGTCGCCCGTCGGCGGGCCAGCAGCGTCCAGACGCCCAGCCCGAGCACCAGCACGGACCCCGTGCCGATCCCGGCCGCGGCGACCACGGTCATAGGACCGCTCCGCGCGGCCTCGCGGGCGTTCTTCCCCTTCCGGGCCACTTCCCGGTCCTGGTCGGTGACGCCGAAGACCCCGGCGTCCCCCTCGTACGGGGACTCCTCGGCCTTGTTCTTCACCTGGACCGCCAGCTCGAACGGAATCGGCTCGTCGCCGTAGGACTCCTTGAGCTGCGGGCTGAGAGACACCGACAGGTAGTACCAGCCCGCGAAGCGCATGGCGCTGACCTGGTTCGAGGAGTCGAACCGGTTGCGGTAGGCCACCGGCGGCAGCGGCCTCAGCGACGCGGACGCGGGCCCTCCGGAGTACGAGAGCATGGCGTCGGAGACATGTCCCTGGGCCGGGTTGTCCAGTGACAGGGTGAGCGCGCTGCCCACGAAGTCCTTCTTGGCGCTCGTGCTGTTGGAGAGCCCGGCGGTGGCGTGGATCTGCTGGCCCCAGTCCACCGGCACCCGGTAGAAGCGGGTCTGCCCCGGGGCGACGGTGTCCTGCCAGCGGCCGTTCGCCAGGCTGGTGGCCTCGGAGTACCCGGCCCCGCCGGACCGCTTCTGCTGCTTCCCGGTCAGCGGCTTCGCCGAGGCCGAGGGCCAGCTGTCGGGCCCGTCGGTCGGCAGGGACGCCCCGCTCTTCGCCTGCGGCTCCCGCAGGAAGCGCAGCTCCAGGTCCCAGGCTCCGGTATCGGCCGCCGACTTGCTCTCGCGCTCGACGAGGACGTCGTACGGACCGCTCTCCTGACAGGTGGTGCTGCCTTCCTCGACGGTCCGGGAGGCGTACGCGGCGATGGGACGGGCGTACTTGCCCGCGCCGAAGTTCGCCCGCTCCGAGCCGCACCGGGTGTCGTCGGTCTCCCGGAGGCTGACGGTGATGCCGTCGCCGTAGGCGACCGTGTCGCTGTCACCGGGCACCGCGACCGCCGAGACATAGGCGGCGGAGACATCGTCCAGCACGACCCGGTAGTAGAGCTTCTCGCCCGGCCTGATCGTGCTGCGGTACGGGACGCCCTCGTCGAGTTCGGACGCCTCGACGTTCGCCGTCGCCCCCTGCACGTTCTTCGCGACGGGGTCGAACGCGTACGCCCCGGGGCCGGCCGCGTGCGCCTGCCCCGGCAGGACCGCCGCCGCGCACATCACCGCGAGTACCGCGGCCGCCGCCCGGCCCCTGTTGCGCTGCCTCTTCACGCGCTTCCCCTCGTCGTCCTCACGCGCCGTCGCCCCGTCGACCGCCCGGCCGCGATACCGGTCCATCCTGCCCCGCCCGCACCGCTGCTGTCTCCGGCCCCAGCCGGATTGTCCCGCTTGCCGGCGCCGCCGACGCCGAGTTCCCTGACGGGTATTCACGTAAGCAAGCTATTTGTTCGCACAAGTGAAGTCGCGGGGGTTCCGGACAGCACGAAGCCCCGGCCGCTCAGCGACCGGGGCCCGTAACAGACTGTGCCGTCTCACACACCCGGGCCTGCGGGCACGGAGTCGGTCGCCTCCGTCCACAGATCCTGCTCGGCGCGATCCGCCTGGATCTGGCGGTACACGAGGAGCCCGCCGATGGCGGCCAGTGCGACCAGGAGAAGCTTCTTCACCGCGCGACCTCGTCTTTCCTTGGCGTAAGGGCCTTCTGCCGCCGACTATACACACCGGCCGATACCGATCGGTGACCTGCCCGCACCCCCGGAACAGCCCCTCCAGGGCGTCCCGAACGGCCTCCCGGCACCCCCTTCCGACCGCCCGCGAGGGCCTGTCCACTCCGGTTGCACCATACGAGTGGTGTTAATCCGAAGATCGGCGCAGAGCGGGCGTCGCTCCCCGGAAACGCGGCCCGGATCCACATGATCGGAGAAGTCAGCAGCCGGACCGTCCGAAAGCGAGGGGCCATGAGCACCTTCCAGCCCAAGAACATCTGGACCGCCTTCATCACCGCCTTCTTCGCCCTCCTGGCGTCGCTGGGCCTCGCCACCGCCACGGCGAGCGCCACGAACGCCACGAACGCCGCGCGGCCGAGCGCCACGCCCCAGGAGCACACGGGCGCCACCGCGGCAACTCCGCTCGCGCCCTCGGTCCGATGGACCCTTCCGCGTGACCGGGCCCTCCCACCCACGATGAAGCAGCGCATCCGCGCCGAGGCCCACGGCTCCTCCCCGGCCACCCGCCACCTGTCGCTCGACCCCGCAGAGACCGCCCGCACCACCGGCCCGGCCGGCTCCCACCCCACAGCCCCGGAAGGCGACTCCCCGGCGCCACCCCCGTGATCCCGGCCGCCACCGCGCCCCGGGGCCCCTGGTCCGGTTCACACCGGCCGGGGGCCTTTTCCGTGTGCCCCGGGCCTCTTCGCACGAGGACTGGACCTCCGACGAGCGGTCGGCGGTGCGCCGGACGACCATGGAAGGGTCCGGTGCACCGCCGAAAGGACCGTTCGATGAGCTCTCGTGCCACCACCTTCGCGGCCTTCGGCACCGCCGTCGCGCTCCTCACGGTCACAGCCTGCTCCTCGGCCTCCACCGGTACGGCTTCGAGCCCCGGCAGCACGGTCCCGGCGGCGGCGACCAGCAGCCCGGACGACGGCGCACCGCCGGGCGCGGAGGTCCTGGGCAGGCCCCGGACCGGAGAGCCGTTCAGGCTGACCCTCGGCTCCACGGCCGAGCAACGGCCCGACGAGTTCGAGATCACCGTCGAGAAGGTCACGTGCGGCGAATCGCTGGACCCGGAGGTCCTCGCGCACGCGGCCGACTCGGTGGGCGAACCGACGGCGAACCCGACGCCCGAGGACGGGAAGCAGTTCTGTGTGCTCAGCATGGAGGTGCTGAACGTCGGCAAGAGCGAGGCCGTCTGGAGCCTCGACGAAACGGTCACCCTCAACGTCGACGACACCGCGTACAGCCAGAGCCAGTCCGACGCCGTCTACGCGAGGGAGTACGCCGACTACTGGAGCGAAAAGGGCGAGACGGGACCGTCGTACGGTCTCAACCCCGGAAGCAAGGGCCCCGAGCACGGCGTCTTCCAGATCCCGGCCGCCGACGAGCCCACCACCCTCTGGTTCGCGTCCAGCAGGTTGCTGGAGACCTTCGACGGTCCAGAGCCCGGCTACCTCGTCCAGCTGAATCCCGCACGCTGATCGCGCCCCCGCAACGCGAAGACCCCCGGTCACTGGTGACCGGGGGTCTTCGCTCCGGGGGCCGACGGAATGTGAACGCCGTAGGTGGATCCCGATCCACGGGTACGTCACGCTTCCGGGTCACCGCGCCGGGCGCCGCGGGCGGCCGAGCAGTTCAGCCCTGCTGCAGTGCGGCGAGCCCCTTCCGCAGGTCTTCGCTGTTCATCACCGGCTGGATCTCGATCTGCCCTCCATCCGGGGCTGCCCAACGCCCACGGTCCCCCGCGACCCCTACAGATCGCGGGTGTCGCGAGGACCGTTGGAACCCAAGCCGGCCGGGGGCTCCATGGTCGGCCTCCCGCGCCGGAGGCGGAGCCCGCCCATCCGGCGCGGGCCGTGCTCCGCCGCACCTCCGGATCCGCTGAACGCCTGATGCCGGCCGCACATGGCGAAGGCCCCCCACCGCTACCGGTGAGGGGCCTTCGTGCTGGTGGGGCTAACAGGATTTGAACCTGTGGCCTCATCCTTATCAGGTCGGTCGCCGACTCGATCTGCCACCGGGCGGTACCCAATTTCTCAGGCTAGACCGCTATTCGGCGTTCGCTGCTGGCCGCTCCTGATCGCAGGTGTTGGTGTCAGCCGCTGATGTCGCCCGGCCCTCGCGAACTTGACAGCCCCTTGTTCATCGGCTCGTTCATCTTGCGCAGCGTCCGCTCCAGCGCCAGCGACGGCTCGTTCATCTTGCG
>NZ_NEUE01000308.1:21130-24531 GCF_002910905.1 Streptomyces sp. SM11
TCCGCTCCAGCGCCAGCGACGGCTCGTTCATCTTGCGCAGCGTCCGCTCCAGCGCCAGCGACGGCTCGTTCATCTTGCGCAGCGTCCGCTCCAGCGCCAGCGACAGTTGAGCGAGCGCAGGAGGGACCACATCGTCGCCTACCTCTGACATCGGCGCAGTACCGACCGAGCGCCGGGGGGCTTCCTCTTTAAGCTGCTGCTGTTGGCTAGCAGAGTGAGAACTGACCTGAGCCAACGCGACGCAGTACGGAAGGTCGGGAGTGGCCCTCGCGAGAGCGCGAGCCTTCTGCTGTGCAGTCGTTCGCCTATTCTTCGGCATAACTTGCTCCATGTCGAGCAGGGCCTATGCCACCTGCCGATTAGCAAATCTCGCCGGGCAGGAACGTCATCACGGGTCTCGAAAAACCTTGACCGTCGGCGCAGACTTCGCGGCATAGGCGCATGTCAACAGCGGCTCGGGCGTACGTGGCTTGCCCTATCGGGCATAGTACGCCAGCTGCAACTTGACCGCCACCAAGCTCCATGAACCCACCACTCACCCCAGCTCCCATCCCGTCCGCCTTCGACCCACACTCCGTGGAGCGGTCGTGGTTCAGGGCGTCAAGGTGGAGCGCGCCACTGTACGAACGACCTTGACGCCCTGGGCCGCGACTGCTCGGCTCTGCCTGGGTCGAAGGTGGTCGGGATGGGAGCCCCCGCGACGCTCGCCACGCTCCGGCCGGCACTCGCGAACGGTGCCCGGTCCATCCCGGAGTCTGAGCGCCCCCGCCGGAGGCATCCTCTTGAAGCCGCGGGCTTGGTTTTCGTCTCATGCCCCCGGGCCTATCCAGTTGTGGGCGCGCGTCGGCGGCGGCAGCGCCGAGCGGGCCGAAGGCAGGAGCGCGGGCGCAGCCAGAGCCGGGAAGCGCGCCCGGCGGAGCGGAGCGCAGCCGGGTGCCTTGATGAGGTAGAGAAACCTGTAACGGTCGCCTACTCCGTCGCTTCCTGCCAGAAGCCGGGGGTGTACACGTCTTCCCAGAGTTCGATGGGGCCGTCTTCGTCGTAGAACGTGGTGTGCAGTACGAGGACGGGCACGGCAGCGTGTGCAGGGACGGGCACTTCCAGAGCCTCAAGCTCGTAGCCAGCGGCAAGACGGGCAGTTCGCCGCTCGGGAGATCGAGTGATCTCTTTTCCAGTGCGCTCGGTGTACGTCTTCTGCCAGAACGGTTCCAGCGGACCAGTCTGGGCGATCTCCGGCACGTCTCGTAGGGCCCTCGGGTGAATGAACGACAGCGCCAGGGCGTAAGGCACATCGTTTCGCCGGAAGGTCCGCCGACGGATAACCACCTCATCAAAGGGCTCGATACGAAGCTGCTCGATGACGTCGTCGTCGTTGCACCCCCGGATCACCGCCATGTGATCGGTGGCCGTCTCCTCCGCCACAAAGGGCTTACCTGTCGCGTTGAGGCGATCAATCCTCGCTGCTCCAGTCGCAGCCGCACGGGGCCGGGCCGCGACAACCGTCCCCACCCCGGGCTTGGCATAGGTCAGCCCCTCGGCCTTCAACTGCTTGAATGCGCGGTTCGCCGTGGTGACCGTAACGCCGTACTGCTCCTGAATCGCGTTTAGCGAAGGGACCCTGTCCCCAGGATTGAGCTTGCCGTTCTGCATCTGCTTCCGCAGGTCAGCGGCGATCTCCGAGTATCCGATCTTGGCCATATCGGCTCCGCCCTCCCTTCGAGGTTGAGGCGTCTTAGTAGAGTACCTTGTGTAGCGCTACATGTAGTGCTCTACTTAGAGTCTCGTGAACGCGGGAGCGGCGCTCCTACCGCCAAGCAAGCGCGCCGCTCCCTGATCCCCTGAGGGAGTTTCCATCATGACTGCTTCTGCTGTGGTTGTGCGTCGTTCGGTGCTGGGTCGGGCCTGCCCGGCGTGCGCGGAGTTGCGGTGCGCCGATCCGGCTGAGTGCCTGTACTTCCTGACTTCTCGCCCGTGGGCGGACTGCTCGGAGTGCGCCGGGTCCGGTTGGGCCGGTGAGGACGACTGCCTGTCGGTGTTCTGCTGGGTCTGCAACGGTTCCGGGCTGGAGGAGCACACCGCCCGCTCCGTCGTGCACGCCACCGTCAGCGCCCGGCCCCGCGCCCGCCTCCTCGCCCACATCGAGCGCCTGACCGCCGAGGTCTCCGACTCCGTGGCGGTGGCCGCGTGAGCCTCTTCGACGACGCCCTGTTCGGTGAACGCCCCGACTCGGCGGAGTGGGCGGATGAGATGCGGACCGAGCAGATCGGCGTGTACCTCGACGCCCACGACGTCCGCCCCTACACCCACTTCTTCACCGTGGTCGATGACGCTCACTACGCCGAGGAAGACGCCAAGGTGCGCGGCCTCTACCCGCCGATCGGGCACGGCTACCCGAGGGAGGACGACCAGTGACCTCCTTTCCCGTAGAGCCCTCGGCCGTGGCCGGGACCGCCGCCATTGTGGGCACTGATCCGCTGACGCTGGCTGACCTCTTACGGGTCGCCAACGCCCCCGGCTTCGACCGCTGGCAGGAGCAGGTCCGGCGTACCGGTGGCTGCTCGGACCCGATCCATCTGGAGGGCATGACCACTACCCGGGATGCGAAGTCGGGGCAGGTGCTCTACTCCTACAGCACCCAGGGCGAGCCCGGCGGACGCCTCCGGGTCGCGTGCGGGAACCGGCGGGCCTCCCGGTGCCCCTCCTGCGCCTGGACCTACGCCGGGGACACCTTCCACCTGATCCGCGCCGGGCTCACCGGTGACGTGGCCAAGGGAGCGCCGGTCACGGTGCGCACGCACCCCAAGGTCTTCGCGACGCTCACCGCCCCTAGCTTCGGCCCGGTCCACAACCGGCCCACCCGTGGTGTCTGCCGGTGCGGCACCGACCACCCCGAGGACTCCCCGATCCTCGGCACCGCCCTGAACCCCGGCACGTACGACTACGCGGGCGCGGTGCTGTGGAACAACCACGCCGGGGACCTCTGGCGACGCTTCACCATCTACCTCCGCCGGGAGATCGCTGCCCGCGCCGGCCTTTCCCAGAAAGCCGCCTCCGAGGTCTGCCGGGTCTCCTTCGGGAAGGTCGCTGAGTTCCAGAAGCGCGGCGCGGTCCACTTCCACGCCATCGTCCGACTCGACGGCCCCGACGGACCCGAGACCCCGCCCCCCGGCTGGGCCAGCGTCGCCCTGCTGACGGACGCGATCCAGGCGGCTGCCGCCCGCGCCACGGTCCCGCTCCCGGCCTCCGGCGACCACCCCGCCCGAACCTTGGCATGGGGGACACAGGTGGACGTCCGCCCCATCGGTGCCGGGAGTGCGAACGAGGATCTGTCGGAAGAGGCGGTGGCCGCGTACGTGGCGAAGTACGCCACCAAAGCCGCCGAGACCACCGGCACCGTAGAC
>NZ_NEUE01000309.1:0-10732 GCF_002910905.1 Streptomyces sp. SM11
GGTCCTACGTTGTTGGTGGGTTGGACGGGCCAGTCGTAAGGTCCAGAGGCCCAGAGACTCCGGGTATGGCTTTCAAGCGGTTGCCCTTGATGGTTCATGCCACCTGGCCGCCCGGAGTCTCACGACGACTCGGCCGCTGATTAGGAGCTGCGAGCACCTGCGGGTGCATCGCTGAGTAGGACCACGCTGGCGAGGTCGTTCGGGAGAACAGCAATCACCGACGGACCGGAGGAACCCGTGCCCCAGATCTGGGCAGGCGTGGACATAGGCAAGACCCGTCACCACTGCGTGGTCCTGGACGCGGAAGGCAAGCGACTGCTGTCGCGCCGCGTGCTGAACGATGAGCCGGAACTGCCGGCTCTGCTCGCCGATGTGCTGGCGATCGACGAGGACGCCGTGTGGGCGGTCGATGTCGCCGACGGCATGGCGGCCTTGCTGATCAGCGTGCTGCTCAATCACAGCCAGCAGCTGCTCTACATCCCCGGTCTCGCGGTGAACCGGGCCTCGGCCGGCTACCGCGGCATGGGCAAGACCGACGCCAAGGACGCCACCGTCATCGCCGACCAGGCCCGAATGCGCCGCGACCTGACCGCGCTGCGGCCGGACGACGAGGACGCCGTCGAGCTGCGGATCCTCACCAACCGGCGAGCCGACCTGAACGCCGACCGCACCCGCCGGATCAACCGACTGCGCGGTCAACTCAACAGTATTCTCCCGGCGTTGGAACGGGCCCTCGATCTGGGCAACGTCGGCCCGCTGATCCTGCTGACTGGCTACCAGACCCCGGCCGCCCTGCGCCGCACCGGCGCCAAGCGGCTGGAGACCTGGCTGCACAACCGCAAGGTCCGCGGCGCCTCGGACCTGGCCGCAGCCGCTTCCGAAGCGGCCGGGCGCCAGCACACCGCCGTCCCCGGGGAGAAGATCACCGCGCAGGTGATCCACACCCTGGCGAAGGAGGTGATGGGCCTCAACGAGCAGATCACCGAGATCGACAAGCTCATTGCGGCCCGGTTTCGCGAGCACGAACTCGCCGAGGTGATCTCCAGCATGCCCGGAATCGGCCCACTCCTGGGCGCCGAGTTCCTGGCCGCCACCGCCGGCGACATGAGCCGCTACGGCACCGCCGATCGTCTGGCCAGCCTCGCTGGAGTGGCCCCCGTGCCCCGCGACTCCGGCAACGTCAGCGGAAACCTCCACCGCCCCAGGCGCTACCACCGCGGCCTGCAACGCGTCTTCTACACCTCCGCGCTGATCAGCATCCGCAACTGCGACGCGTCCCGGTGCTTCTACGAACGCAAGCGCGCCGAAGGCAAGCGACACACCCAGGCCGTCCTCGCCCTGGCCCGGCGACGGGTCAACGTCCTGCGCGCCCTGATTCGTGACGGACGGTGCTACCAACGTGAACTCCCGGTCACAGTGGCGGCTTGACAACCTCATTAGGAGGTGGCAGCGGCGGCACGACAGCTCGGCCGAGGGCCGCATCCCGGACGTCTCCGGGGTGCGGCCCTCGCGCCGTTTCCGTGTCCCCGGCCGGAGGCCCGCCTCAGCCCGCGGACCCCGACGGCATCCGGGTGAGGTCGCGGAGCCGGCAGGTGGTGCCGCGCGGCACCTCGCCGAGGCCCTGGACCTTCTTCACGGCGCTCCTGCCGGGAGCGAGGTCGACCACTCCGGTCACGCTGTCCGCGACCCTGACGCCGTCCTTGTCGAGGAACTCGACCCCTATGTGGTAGCTCGCCACACCGGACGAGCCGTTCACGACCTTCACCTCGGCCGACTGCCATCCGATCTGCGGATCGCGTGTGCACGCCGTGATCGTGACGTCCTCCTTCACGTCCGGCTCGCTCGCGGTGGGCTCCGGCGCGGGCTCCACCGGCGCCGCGTCGTACGGGACGTCCGTCCGCTCGGGCGGCAGCGCGACGGAGTCCAGCAACGCGTAGACCAGTGCCGCCAACGCTCCGGCCACCACGAGCCCGCCGCCCACGACGAGCGTCACCACGAGGCCCGTACGCCGCTTGCGTGGCGGCGGGGCGGGAGCCGCCCAGGGCGAAGGCCCCGGCGCCCCCACCGGAACCCGGCCCCCCGCCTCCGGCCGGGGTTGCGGCTGTTCGGGCGGCGGAGGCGGAAAGTTGCCGGACATACGGTGCCCCCACGGGAAGTCGACCAGGTGAGAGGCTTACGGTACGTGGCCCCACCCGCACCACCGGCCCCACCCGCACCACCCGCACAGAAAGTGAACGGACCACCATGGGCGAGCTGATCCTCATCCGGCACGGCGAGACCGAGTGGTCCCGCTCCGGACAGCACACGAGCTACACCGATCTGCCCCTGACCCCCCTGGGCGAACGGCAGGCACGTGCCCTCGTCCCGCTGCTGGCCGACCGGAACATCGGCCTCACGCTCGTCAGCCCGCTGATCCGGGCCCGTCGCACCGCCGAACTGGCCGGGCTCGCCGCCCCCCGGGTCACCCCCGAGCTGCGGGAGTGGGACTACGGCGGGTACGAGGGAGTCACCACCCGGGAGATCCGCCGCACCCGGCCCTTCTGGAACCTGTGGACCGACGGCGTCGACCCCGGCTCCCCGGAGCACCCGGGGGAGAGCCCCGCCGAGATCGGGCAACGGGCCGACCAGGTGCTCGCGGGCGTCCGGTCGGCCGCCGAGCAGGTCGGGGACGGGGACATCGCGCTCGTCGCGCACTCGCACTTCCTGCGCGTCCTCACCGCCCGTTACCTCGGCCTGACCCCGGCCGAGGGGCGGCTCTTCCAGCTCGCCACCGGGGCCGTCTCCCGGCTCGGCACCGAACACGGTCGGCCGGTCGTCGTCGCACTGAACCTCGCCCTGCCCGAGAGCCTCCAGCAGGCGTGAACGCCGACGGCCGGCGTCCCGTCGAGGGACACCGGCCGCCCGCTCCCACCGCGTACGGGTCAGGAGAGCAGCTCCACCTCCGCGAGCGTCGCCGAACCCGTCAGCACCAGCCGGTACTTCGCGTACGCACCGGGCCGCTCCACCGAGAACACCCGGGTCTGCCTGTCCCAGGCGAACGACTGGCCGGAGCGGCGGTCGACGTCCTCCCACTTCTTGCCGTCGGCCGAGCCCTGCAGCGTCCAGCCCGTCGGGGCCTTGTCGGCCGCCGCCGACGTCAGCGTGTACTGGACCCCCTTCGTGGCCGAGGCGGAGCCGACCGGCAGCTCCACCGACTCGACGGTCGCCGAGGTGGCCGAGGTGTCGTCGAAGAGCGCGCCGTCGCCCTTGAGCGCGTCGCCCCTGGGCGTCGGAACCTTGTCGTCCTTCTGGACGGAGACCGGGGCCGCGTCCTTGCCCGTGCCCCAGGCCGAGGGCTTCGGACCCATGTCGAACTTCAGCGTGCCGCCCTTGGCCAGCACGTCGTGGGGGAGCGCGGTGGAGGTCCACTTCTTGCCGTTGACCTTCACGCCCTGCACGTAGATGTTCTTCGCGCTGTTCTTCGGGGCCTTCACGACCAGCTTGCGGCCGTTGTCCATGCGGACGGTCACCTTCTTGAAGAGCGGCGAGCCGATCGCGTACTCCCCACTGCCCATCACCAGCGGGTAGAAGCCGAGCGAGGAGAAGAGGAACCAGGCCGACTGCTCGCCGTTGTCCTCGTCGCCGTGGATGCCCTGCCCGATCTCGCTGCCGACGTACAGCCGGCTCAGCACCTCGCGGACCTTCTCCTGCGTCTTGTACGGCTGCGAGGCCGCGTTGTACATGTACGTGGCGTGGTGGGCGACCTGGTTGCTGTGGCCGTACTGGCCCATCCGCACGTCACGCGCCTCGGTCATCTCGTGGATGACCCCGCCGTAGCTGCCGACAAACTCCGGGCCCGCCGTCTCCGGTGTCGAGAAGTACGTGTCCAGCTTCTCGCCGAGGCCCGCGCGGCCGCCGTACAGGTTGGCCAGGCCCCGGCTGTCCTGCGGGGCGGTGAAGGCGTAGCCCCAGCCGTTGGTCTCGGTGTAGTCGTAGCCCCAGACGCGCGGGTCGTACTGGCCGGAGGGCAGGCGCCAGTCGCCGTCAGGCTTCTTGCCCTGGAAGAACCCGGCCTTGTCGTCGAAGAGCTTGACGTACTTCTGCGCCCGGTTCATGAAGTACTCGGACTCTTCCTTGTACCGCGCCTTCTTCGTCTTCCTGTACAGCTCCTGGCCCATGCGGGCGATGCCGTAGTCGTTGACGTAGCCCTCCAGGGACCAGGACAGGCCCTCGTGGGTGGCAGTGTCCGCGTAGCCGGTGAAGACCGAGGTCTGAAGGCCCTTGCGGCCGACGCCCGAGGACGGCGGGGCCACGGTGGCGTTCTTGAGCGCCGCGTCGTACGCCGCCTCGGCGTCGAACTTCACGCCCTTGACGTACGCGTCGGCGAACGCCACGTCGGAGCTGGTGCCGGTCATCAGGTCCGCGTAGCCGGGGGAGGACCAGCGTGAGGTCCAGCCGCCGTCCTTGTAGTGCTGGACGAACCCGTCCACCAGCTCGCCGGCCTTCTTCGGGGAGAAGAAGGAGTAGGCGGGCCAGGTCGTGCGGTAGGTGTCCCAGAAGCCGTTGTTGACGTACACCTCGCCGTCGACGATCTTCGCGCCGGTCCGCGTCGGGGTGTTCTCGCCGACCGCCTCGGAGAAGGGGCTGGCGTACTTGGTCTTCCCCTTCACCTTCTCGTGGCCGGAGTTCGGGTAGAGGTAGAGCCGGTAGAGGCTGGAGTAGAGCGTGGTCAGCTGGTCCGCGTCTCCGCCCTCGACCTCGACCGTCCCGAGGACGTCGTCCCAGGTGCCCCGCGCCTCGCGCCGCACCCGGTCGAAGGAGGTGGACTCCGGGATCTCCATAGCCAGGTTCCGCTTCGCCTGGTCGACGCCGATCAGCGAGGTGGCCAGGCGCAGGTCGACCGTGCGGTCCTTGCCCGCGTCGAAGCGGAAGAACCCGGTGACGTCGTCGCCCCCGCCGCCCTTCAGTCTGCCGCTGTCGGTGACCGGCGCGTCGAAGACGCCGTACACGAACATGCGGGTCGCACCGGTGGACAGGCCGCTCCTGACGTCCGAGTAGCCGGAGAAGGACCGGTTCTTCGGGTCCAGGGTGATGCCGCCGTCGTTCGAGACGTTGTCGAAGACCAGGCTCGCGTCCTTGCCTGGGTACGTGAACCGCATCCGGGCCGCGTGGTCGGTCGGCGTCATCTCGGCCTTGAGGCCGTTCTCGAACGTGACGCCGTAGTAGTGCGGCTTCGCCGTCTCGTTCTCGTGCCGGAACGGCAGGGCGCGGGCGCTCCGGGACGCGTCCGGGGCGCCGCTCGCGGCCGACGGCATCAGCTGGAAGGTCTGCCGGTCGCCCATCCAGGGGCTCGGCTCATGGCTGGCGGCGAAGGCCTGGAGCGTGGGGAGGTTGTCCGCGTTGTTGCCCCGGTGGTAGTCGTACAGCCAGCTGGTGGTGCCCGCGTTGGTGACCGGCGTCCAGAAGTTGAAGCCGTGCGGGACGGCCGTGGCCGGAATGTTGTTGCCGCGCGAGAAGCCGCCGCTGGAGTTGGTGCCGCGGGTCGTCAGCGCGTAGTCCGACAGATGCGCCCTGCGCTTCTCGGGCTTCTTCGGGGCGATCGTGATGTCGTCGATCCAGCCCTGGAACTTCGCCGGACCCTTGGGGGAGTCGTACGCCACCAGGATCCGGTCGACCGTCCTGCCCGCGGCGACCGTGCCGAGGCGGGCGGTGACCTTGTTCCACTGGTTGACGTAGAGACGCTTGGCGGCTGCCTGGCCCTGCGGCGTCAGCAGCCCGCCGTGGCTGTCGGTGGCCTTCAGGTCGCTCAGATACGTGCCGTCGGTGAAGGCGAGGTCCACCGCGACATGGGTGGCCGGGTAGTTCAGGTCCGTCTCGCCCATCTGCGGGTAGACGAGGTAGGACAGCTCGGTGTCCTTGGTGACGGCCGTGTTCACGTCGAAGATCTTGTTGTACGAGTAGGCGCGTCCGTCGGGCGTGTGCGTACCCGCGTAACGCAGTGCCTTCTTTCCGGTGAATCCCGCGCCCGACTTCGCGGTGGGGGATCCGGAGGGGCCGCGGTCGGGCGTGCTGCGCATCTCGTCGGGCACCGGCGCGGAGGTGTCACCGTTCGAGAACTGAACGTCGGCGAGCTGGAGCACGCCCGATGCGCCGTTGTTCTTCGTGATCTCCAGCCGAAAGTGCTTGTAGGCGGCATCGGTCGCGAAGTCGTACGTCTTGGTCTCGTGCCGCTCGGCGAAGGTCTCGCCGCCGCGGGTGTCGAGGTCGGTCCACTCCTTGCCGTCCGCCGAACCCTTGAGCGTCCAGTCCTTCGGGTCGCGCTCGGCGTGGTCGTTGGCCGAGGTGAGGGCGTAGGTCACGACCTTGACGGGTTCGTCCAGATCGAACTCCACCCAGCCGGTGGGCTCGAAGGCGAGCCACTTGGAGCCCGGCTCGACATCGACGAGGTTCTCCTTGACCTCGCCGCCCGCGGTGTTCTCGGCGCTGGCGCGGAGCTCGGTCACCCGGTCGGTGACATTGCCCGGTATGCCGGAGGAGAAGCCTCCGTCGACGCCGGAGGACCGCTTCTCGCCGTCGGGGCCCTCCTCGACGGTGCTGCGCCAGTCCGGCTGTCTCTCGTCCGCCTCGAACGAGGAGCTGAACGTCCGGTCGCCGGACGGCTTCCGGTCAGGTGAGGAGGGCTGTGCGGTGGCGGCCGCGGGGGCGATCACCACCAGGGCGAGGGATGCCGCCAAAGCGGCTGCTGTGGGGGTCCGTCTCCGGCGGGGGGCCGGGCGGGGGACCGCGTGAGGGGACTTTTCGGAGCCGTGGTTGAGGCCGCGTGGTAGCTGCATGCCGAGCCGTTCCTCCCCGGGAAAATGCATGGACAACGTTGTCATAACGGGATGCAAGGACCAGTAGGGATCCAAGTGACAGGACGTGTCAAGGATGTTGCCGCGGGACTCGTCGGCGAATCGGCCGGAATGGGGAAATAGTCGCTGCGGGATGAGGGTGTGGGGTGCCGAGGTGTCCGTGAGGTCTCAACTCGGGAAAGACTGCCGTCCAAACCTGCTTTCGATCTTGCTCAGTTGGCGACAAGTGGACTATACCTGTCGGCACCTGCACAGCCGCTTCGCGCGGACGTGCGCACGGGGGAAACAAGGGACGGTTGCGAGGACGCCGGAGGTGTCCTCGCTGTACGGTCTCCCGAAATCCCCACTGCACCGGCCCGGCCGGTAGATCTGCACATCTGCACCACCCAAGCGCAACTGACCGCGGTGGCGGGGCCCTTCGCCTGAGGCGAGATTTCGACGGGTGACCGGTACACCGCCTGAGTCCTGGAGAAGGCGAGGACTTGAGCATGGGATCCACCTCCGCCCACAACAATGAGGGCCTTGGCCGTCGCGATCTGATCAAGCGTTCTGCCGCACTCGGCCTGATCGCTGTTCCGACGATGAGCTTCCTGTCCGCCTGCGCGAGCGGCGACAGTGGCAGCGACGACAAGGTCGAAAAGGGCGAAAAGACCGAGAAGAACCCGCTGGCCGTCAACGGCAGCGCACCGCTGGAGATCGTCATCTTCGACGGTGGCTTCGGTACCAAATACGCCGAGGACGCCAAGGCCGTCTACGAGAAGACCTATCCCGACGCGAAGGTCAAGTTCTCCGCGACGCAGAAGATCCAGTCGGTTCTTCAGCCGCGGTTCAACGGTGGTACCCCGCCGGACCTGATCGACAACTCCGGCGCCCAGCAGATGGACATGGGTGTCCTGGTCGGCAAGAAGCAGCTCACCGACCTGACCCCGCTGCTCGACGCCCCCTCCATCGACGACCCCGCCAAGAAGGTCCGCGACACCCTGCGGCCCGGCATCATCGAGATGGGCCAGTTCGACGGCGACCCGGTCTGGATCATGTACTACGCGTACACGGTCTACGGCGTGTGGTACTCGCAGACCGCGCTGGAGAAGCTCGACGCCACGTACCCGGAGACCTGGGACGACATGCTCGCGCTCTGCGCGAAGGCGAAGAAGAAGGGCATCGCCGGCTGGACGTACCCCGGCAAGCACCCCTACTACCTCCCCTTCTCGCTGTACCCCTTCATCGCCAAGATCGGCGGCGTGGAGGTCCTCGACGCGATCGACAACCTGGAGCCGAAGGCCTGGGAGCACCCCGCGGTCAAGGCTGCCTTCGAGGCGTACTACGAGCTCGTCGCCAAGGACTACATCCTTGAGGGCACCCCGGGCCTGGACCACCGCGGTTCCCAGGGCGCGTGGGCCCGCGGCAAGGCGCTGTTCATCCCGAACGGCTCCTGGGTCGAGAACGAGGAAGCGGCGATCATCCCCAAGGACTTCAAGCTGTCCGTGGGCGCTCCCTCCAGCCTCGACTCCTCGGACAAGATGCCCTTCGGTACCCTCTGGGCGTCCGGCGGCGAGCCGTTCATCGTCCCGAGCAAGGCGAAGAACGCCCAGGGCGGCATGGAGCAGCTGCGCATCATGCTCAGCGAGGCCTCCTCCAAGTCGTTCACCACGAGCACCAAGTCGCTCTCCGCCTTCAACGGCGGCACCGACGGCATCGAGCTCTCCGACGGCCTGAAGTCCGGTGTCGCCGCGCTGGAGAAGGCCGGCACCAACGTGGTCAACCCGCGCCTGCAGGACTGGTACGTGAAGCTCCAGAAGGAGCAGATCGGTGTCGCCGCGCTCGGCGAGATGATGGCCGGCCGCGCCAAGCCCGCCGAGACCATCAAGAAGATCCAGGCCTTCGCCGACGCGACCGCCAAGGACCAGTCCATCAAGCACTTCAAGCACCAGTGAACACGCGTCACCAGCGGCGGGCAGCAGGGGAAGGTCGGAGTCGGTAGCGATGCAACACGGTAAGTACCGGTTCATAATCGGGTTCTTGGTGGTCCCGATGGCGTTGTACGTCATCTTCGTCATCTGGCCCTTCATCCAGTCCATCTACTACTCGTTCACGGACTGGACGGGGCTGAGTCCCGACTTCAAGATGGTCGGGTTCGACAACTACACCAAGATGCTCGACGACGACATCTTCTGGAAATCGCTGCAGCACAGCGTGCTGTTGGCCGTACTGCTGCCGCTGGTGACGCTGGGGCTCGCGCTCTTCTTCGCCTTCATGCTCAACGTGGGCGGGCGGCGCCGCAAGGGCGCCGCCATCGCCGGGGTACGGGGCTCGGGCTTCTACAAGATCGCGTACTTCTTCCCGCAGGTGCTCTCGATCGCGATCGTGGCCATCCTGTTCCAGTTCGCCTTCGACCCGGCCCAGGGCATGATCAACGGCACGCTCAAGGCCGTGGGGATCAGCGACGTACCGGTCTGGCTGGGCGATCCGAAGCTGGCCCTGTGGTGCATCGTGGCGGTCCTCGTCTGGTGCACGACCGGCTTCTTCGTGGTGCTGTTCTCCGCGGGCATGGCCTCCATCCCCAAGGACTTCTACGAAGCCGCCCTGCTGGACGGGGCGAGCCGCTTCACGACCTTCTTCCGGATCACGCTGCCCCTGCTGTGGGACACGGTCCAGTCCGGCTGGGTCTACATGGGCATCCTGGCCCTCGGCGCCGAGGGCTTCGCCATCGTCCACATCATGAGCGTCGGTCCCGGCGGGCCCGACTACTCGACCACCGTCCTGCCGCTGTACGTCTACCAGTCGGCGTTCCGTGACGGACAGGCGGGCTACGCGACCACGATCGGTGTCGCCCTGCTCATCGTGACCCTGGCGTTCGCCGCCATCGTCATGCGGGTGGGCCGGCGCGAGCGGCTGGAGTTCTGATGAAGACCACTGACACCCCTCCCTCCGGGACCTCCGGCCCCTCCTCCGACGCGGCCGAGGTCCCGGCCCAGCGCACCGGCCCGGTGGGCCGGAGCGCGTCGGCCCCCGCGAAGAGCGGTGAGGGCAAGGTCCTCAACGTCTTCTCGCACGGGGTGCTCGTCCTGTGGGCGATCATGGTCGTCCTGCCGCTGTTCTGGGCGGTGATGTCCTCGTTCAAGACCGACGCGGACATCTTCAACACCCCGTGGTCGCTGCCCAGTTCGCTGAACTTCGACAGCTGGGGCCGGGCCTGGAGCCAGGCACACATGAGCGAGTACTTCCTGAACACCGTTCTGGTGGTGGGCGGGTCGCTCGTCGGCACTCTGGTCCTCGGGTCCATGGCCGCCTATGTGCTCGCCCGCTTCGAGTTCCCGGGCAACCGCTTCATTTACTTCTTGTTCGTCGGCGGTATGAGCTTCCCGATCATGCTGGCGCTGGTCCCGCTGTTCTACGTCATGGACAACATGGGGCTGCTGAACACGATCCACGGCCTGATCCTCGTGTACATCGCGTACTCGCTGCCGTTCACCGTGTTCTTCCTGACCTCGTTCTTCCGTACGCTGCCGACCTCGGTGGCGGAGGCGTCGATCATCGACGGGGCCTCGCACACCCGTACGTTCTTCCAGGTCATGCTGCCGATGGCCAAGCCGGGCCTGATCAGCGTCGGGATCTTCAACTTCCTGGGGCAGTGGAACCAGTACATGCTGCCGACGGTGCTGAACACCGACCCGGAGAAGCGGGTACTGGCCCAGGGCCTGGTGGAGCTCGCCTCCAGCCAGGGCTACAAGGGCGACTACTCCGGCCTCTTCGCCGGCCTGGTCATCGCGATGCTGCCGGTGCTGGCGGCCTACATCATCTTCCAGCGCCAGGTCGTCTCCGGCCTGACGGCGGGCGCCCTGAAGTAGGTCACCTCCCGGAAACGGCCCGGTGCCCCGGCAGAGGAATCCTCTGCCGGGGCA
>NZ_NEUE01000309.1:10782-73811 GCF_002910905.1 Streptomyces sp. SM11
GCACACCCGTACGTTCTTCCAGGTCATGCTGCCGATGGCCAAGCCGGGCCGTTTCCGCGCGGATGAGCCCCTGCCTGCTCAGGTCTTGACGGGAGGCACCCCCAAACGGTCAGCTTAGAGTTCACATGTTGGAGGAAGCCGGGGTCTCATCGCTGCGGCCCCGGCCGGGGCGGTCTTCAGGACCGCCCGCCAAGGGCAGGAGTGGATGAGTCGATGGAGACTCCCGGGTCGCAGACATCGCTGCACAGGGCCAATCTGGAGCGGGTCGTACGCGCCGTACGGATGGCGGGATCGCTCACCCAGGCGGAGATCGCCCGGAGCACCGGGCTCTCCGCGGCCACGGTCTCCAATATCGTTCGGGAGCTGAAGGACGGCGGGACGGTCGAGGTCACCCCCACCTCGGCGGGCGGCCGGCGGGCCCGCAGCGTCTCGCTCAGCGGTGACGCGGGGATCGTCATCGGCGTCGACTTCGGCCATACGCATCTGCGTGTCGCCGTCGGCAACCTCGCCCACCAGGTGCTCGCCGAGGAGGCCGAGCCGCTGGACGTCGACGCCTCGTCGGCCGAGGGCTTCGACCGGGCGGAAGTGCTGGTCAAGCGGCTGATCGAGGCCACCGGGATCGGCCCGGACAAGGTGATCGGCATCGGGCTGGGCGTGCCGGGCCCCATCGATGTCGAGTCCGGCACGCTGGGCTCCACCTCGATCCTGCCGGGCTGGACGGGCATCAACCCCAGCGAGGAGCTCTCCGGCCGCCTCGGCGTGCCCGTGTACGTCGACAACGACGCCAATCTCGGGGCGCTCGGCGAGCTGGTCTGGGGGAGCGGGAGGGGTGTCAAGGACCTCGCGTACATCAAGGTGGCCAGCGGCGTCGGCGCCGGTCTGGTGATCGACGGGACCATCTACCGCGGTCCGGGCGGTACGGCCGGCGAGATCGGGCACATCACGCTCGACGAGTCGGGCCCGGTCTGCCGCTGCGGCAACCGCGGCTGCCTGGAGACCTTCACCGCCGCCCGCTACGTCCTGCCCCTGCTCCAGCCCAGCCACGGCCCCGGGCTCACCATGGAGCGGGTGGTCCAGCTGGCCCGGGAGGGCGATCCGGGCTGCCGCCGGGTGATCGGTGACGTGGGCCGCCACATAGGCAGCGGCGTGGCCAACCTGTGCAACCTGCTCAACCCCAGCCGCGTCGTGCTCGGCGGCTCGCTGGCGGAGGCCGGGGAGCTGGTCCTGGGACCCATACGGGACTCCGTGTCGCGTTACGCGATCCCCAGCGCCGCCCGGCAGCTCTCGGTGCTGCCCGGCGCGCTCGGCGGGCGCGCCGAGGTACTGGGCGCACTCGCCCTGGTGCTCAGCGAGATGGGGGATTCAACCCTTTTGGAGAGCACCCTCCCCGCGGCGACTCCTGCCTTCACTTAGATAACGAATGGCACCGTTGTCATCTCGTTAAGGATTTACTCCTTGACGCTGACGCTGGGGCCGAGTTGACTTCCAGCCACCTCGGCCGCAACGTCGCGGCCTCGTCAGGGAGGTTCGAGAATGAACACGCGTATGCGTCGTGCCGCCGTTGCCGTTGCCGCCACCACGATGGCGATCTCGCTGGCCGCTTGCGGGAGCGCCAAGGAGTCCGGCGACAAGGCCGAACAGGGCTCGGAGAAGAAGGGCGACGACCTGAAGATAGGTCTGCTCCTCCCCGAGAACCAGACGGCCCGTTACGAGAAGTTCGACCGGCCGATCATCGAGAAGAAGATCAGCGAGCTCACCGGCGGCAAGGCGGAGGTCGTCTACGCCAACGCCAAGCAGGACGCGACCACCCAGTCGCAGCAGGTCGACACCATGATCACCAACAAGGTCGACGCGCTCATCGTCGGCGCGGTGGACGCCAAGGCGATCGCGAACAGCGTCAAGAAGGCCAAGGACGAGGGCATTCCGGTCGTCGCGTTCGACCGCCTCGCCGAGGGTCCCATCGACGCCTACACCTCCTTCGACAACGAAGAGGTCGGCCGGGCCCAGGGCACCGCCCTGCTGGAGGCCCTGGGCGACAAGGCCGACGGCGGCACGATCGTGATGATGAACGGCGCGATCACCGACCCGAACGCCAAGCTCTTCAAGAAGGGCGCCAAGTCGGTCCTCGACGGCAAGGTGAAGTACGGCAAGGAGTACGACACCAAGGAGTGGAAGCCGGAGAACGCCAACGCCAACATGGAAGCGGCGATCACCGCACTCGGCAAGGACAAGATCGACGGCGTCTACTCCGCCAACGACGGCATGGCCGGCGGCATCATCACCGCTCTCAAGGCCGCCGGTCTGCCGAAGCTCCCCCCGGTCACCGGCCAGGACGCCGAACTGGCGGGCGTGCAGCGCATCGTCACCGGTGAGCAGTTCATGAGCGTCTACAAGTCCTACCCCGCGGAAGGCGTCGTCGCCGCCGAGATGGCCGTCGCCCTCGCCAAGGGCGAGAAGCTCGACTCCATCGCCACCTCCAAGGTCGACAACGCCAGCCAGAAGGACATCCCGACGGTGCTCGTCCCGGTCATCTCGCTGACCAAGGACAACATCAAGGACACCGTCATCAAGGACGGCATCTGGACGCTGGACGAGATCTGCACGGACAAGTACAAGGCCGACTGCGACAAGATCGGTCTGAAGTAGGCCCTTGGGACCCGGCCCGCCCCCGAGCCGCCGGGTCCCGCCCGCCGTAACGCCCACCGCGCCCCCGCGAAGGCCGAAACGGCCCCACCGACCGCGCACGCGACCGCCGTACACCGGCCCGCACGCGCCACGAAGCCTGTCCGGCGCCCCGCACACCAACCGTCCCGCTACCGGGCGGGGCGCCGGACGGAACGCTCACACCTCATCTGTTCTCTTTGCTCGACACCGCCGCGCCTTCCCCCGGGTGCGGCATCCCCGCCGGTCAGGCGGCGAAGGAGATGGTTCATGTGTCCGCTACGCCCGTGTTGGCGTTGCGAGGGGTCTCCAAGCGCTTCGGTGCCGTCCAGGTACTCACCGATGTAGAGCTTGAGGTCCACGCCGGCGAGGTGGTCGCCCTGGTGGGCGACAACGGCGCCGGTAAATCAACGCTGGTCAAGACGATCGCCGGAGTGCACCCCATCGATGACGGTGTCATCGAGTGGGAGGGCAGGGCCGTGCGGATCGACAAGCCGCACGACGCCCAGAACCTCGGCGTCGCGACCGTCTATCAGGACCTCGCGCTGTGCGACAACATCGATGTCGTCGGCAACCTCTATCTCGGCCGGGAGCTGCGCAGGTTCGGCATCCTGGACGAGGTCGAGATGGAGCGCCGCTCCCGCGAGCTGCTGTCCACGCTCTCCATCCGGATCCCGAGCGTCCGCATCCCGATCGCCTCGCTCTCCGGTGGCCAGCGTCAGACCGTGGCCATCGCCCGGTCGATGCTCGGTGAGCCCCGCCTCGTCATCCTCGACGAGCCGACCGCCGCCCTCGGCGTCGAGCAGACCGCCCAGGTCCTCGACCTCGTCGAGCGGCTGCGCGAGCGCGGCCACGCGGTCGTCCTCATCAGCCACAACATGGCCGATGTGAAGGCCGTCGCCGACAAGGTCGCCGTGCTCCGGCTGGGCCGGAACAACGGTGTCTTCGATGTGAAGACCACCTCCCAGGAAGAGATCATCTCCGCCATCACGGGCGCCACGGACAACGCCGTGACCCGACGAGCGGCGCGCAACGCGGAGGTTTCCAAGTGACCACCGACGAGACCACCGACCCGGTGGACAAGACCGGCACCTCGCTGGACAAGGCCGATGCCCCGACGGACGCGCCGCCGGCCGGCAATCCGGACGCGGCCGAGGGCGCCGACACGGTCGTCGACCCGCGCCTGCTCATCCGCGAGCAGGGACTCGCCGGCTACGTCACCGAGTTCAAGCGCAAGATCAGCGGCGGCGACCTGGGCTCGATACCGGTGATCGTCGGACTCGCGATCATCGCCATCGTCTTCCAGAGCATGAACTCCGAGTTCCTCTCCGCGAAGAACATCAGCGACATCGCCACCACGATGGTCGCCACCGGCATGATGGCCGTGGGCATCATCTTCGTCCTGATGCTCGGCGAGATCGACCTCTCGGTCGGCTCCGTCTCCGGTGTCTCCGGCGCCCTCGTCGCGGTGCTCAGCGTCACCCAGGGCATGAACGAATGGCTGGCGATCCTCGTCGCCATCGTCAGCGGCGCGGTGATGGGCGCGATCCACGGCTTCTTCTTCGCCCGGATCGGGGCGCCCGCCTTCGCCGTCACCCTGGCCGGCCTGCTGTTCTGGCTCGGCTTCATGCTCCAGCTGCTCGGCGACTCCGGCACGATCAACCTGGACGGCGACGGGGTGGTCGGCAAGCTGACCACGTACTACTTCACCGACGTGGCCGCCGCCTACGGGCTCGCCGCCATCGCGGTCGTCGGCTACTTCGCCGCGGCCTTCCTGGACTCCCGCCGCCGCGAGGCGGCCGGCATCCCGGCCCGCCCGCTCGCCGACATCGTCGTGCGCACCGCGGTCATCGCCGTGTTCGGCTTCGCCGCCGCGTACATGTTCAACCAGTACCGCGGCCTGCCGCTCGCCCTGGTCCTCTTCCTGATCGTCCTGGTCGGCACGGACTTCCTGCTCCGTCGCACGGCCTACGGGCGGAAGATCTTCGCGCTCGGCGGCAGCGTCGAGGCCTCCCGGCGTGCCGGTATCAACGTCACCGCGATCCGCGTCTCCGTCTTCTCCATCGCGGGGACCTTCGCGGCGATCGGCGGCCTGTTCTGGGCCTCCAAGATCGCGGCGGCCAACCAGGGCTCCGGCACCGGCGACCTTCTGATGAACGTCATCGCGGCGGCCGTCATCGGCGGCACCAGCCTCTTCGGCGGCCGCGGCCGCACCTGGAACGCCCTGCTCGGCGTCATGGTGATCGTCTCCATCCAGTACGGACTGTCGCTGGAAGGCATCGCCACGCCCATCCAGTACATGGTCACGGGCGCCGTGCTCCTCGCCACGGTCGTCATCGACTCCGTCACCCGTAAGACCCAGAAGACCGCAGGCCGCGCCTGACCGCGGAACCGCGCAGGTGCCCGGTGCCCCCAGGGGTGCCGGGCACCTGCGCGTGTCCGGCGTTCCCTGTGCGAACAAGACCGCCCGCTGCCCGCCGCCGCGAGCGGAACATTAGACTCATCGGATCGGCACGCTCGATCAGCTCAAACGCAAGGAGGCACGGGTGGATCTGCTGACCCGCATCAAGGGACCGCGCGACCTGGACCGGCTCAGCCTCGGTGAGCTGGAGCAGCTCGCGGAGGAGATCCGCACCTTCCTCGTGGACGCGGTGTCCAAGACCGGTGGACACCTCGGCCCCAACCTGGGCGTCGTCGAGCTCACCATCGCCCTGCACCGGGTCTTCGAGTCGCCCAGCGACAAGGTGCTGTGGGACACCGGCCACCAGGCTTACGTCCACAAGCTGCTCACCGGCCGCCAGGACTTCTCCCGGCTCAAGAGCAAGGGCGGCCTCTCCGGCTACCCCTCCCGGGCCGAGTCCGAGCACGACATCATCGAGAACAGCCACGCCTCCGGGGTGCTCGGCTGGGCCGACGGCCTCGCCAAGGCGAACGAGGTCCTGAAGAAGGACGACCACGTCGTCGCGGTCATCGGCGACGGCGCGCTCACCGGCGGTATGGCCTGGGAGGCGCTGAACAACATCGCCGCCGCCAAGGACCGCCCGCTCGTCATCGTCGTCAACGACAACGAGCGCTCCTACGCCCCGACGATCGGCGGCCTGGCCAACCACCTCGCCACGCTCCGTACGACCGACGGTTACGAGCGGTTCCTGGCCCGCGGCAAGGACATCCTGGAGCGCACGCCCGTCGTCGGCCGTCCGCTGTACGAGACCCTGCACGGCGCGAAGAAGGGCCTCAAGGACTTCATCGCCCCGCAGGGCATGTTCGAGGACCTCGGCCTGAAGTACGTCGGCCCGATCGACGGCCACGACATCGAGGCCCTGGAATCCGCGCTCCAGCGCGCCAAGCGCTTCGGCGGCCCGGTCATCGTGCACTGCCTCACCGAGAAGGGCCGCGGCTACACCCCCGCCCTCCAGGACGAGGCCGACCGCTTCCACGCGGTGGGCAAGATCCACCCGGACACCGGCCTGCCGATCTCCACGTCCGGCCTCGACTGGACCTCGGTCTTCGGCGAGGAGATGCTCAAGCTCGGCCAGGAGCGCGAGGACATCGTCGCGATCACCGCGGCCATGCTCCAGCCCGTCGGCCTCGGCAAGTTCGAGGCCGCCTTCCCGGACCGGATCTACGACGTCGGCATCGCCGAGCAGCACGGCGCGGTCTCCGCGGCCGGCCTGGCCACCGGCGGCCTCCACCCGGTCTTCGCGGTCTACGCCACCTTCCTCAACCGCGCCTTCGACCAGGTCCTGATGGACGTCGCCCTGCACAAGTGCGGCGTCACCTTCGTCCTGGACCGGGCTGGCATCACCGGCACGGACGGCGCCTCGCACAACGGCATGTGGGACATGTCGATCCTCCAGTGCGTGCCCACGCTCCGGATCGCCGCCCCACGCGACGCCGACCAGGTCCGCGCCCAGCTGCGCGAGGCCGTCGCCGTCGACGACGCGCCCACCGTGGTCCGCTTCTCCAAGGGTGCGGTCGGACCCGCCGTCAAGGCGGTCGGCAAGGCCGGCGGTATGGACATCCTGCGCGAGCCGAAGGCCGTCCGCCCGGACGTCCTGGTCGTCTCCGTCGGCGCGCTCGCCCCGATGTGCCTGGAGATCGCCGACCTGCTGGACGCCCAGGGCATCTCCAGCACGGTCGTCGACCCCCGCTGGGTCAAGCCCGTCGACGAGGCGCTCGCCCCGCTCGCCGAGCGCCACCGCGTCGTCGTCACGGTCGAGGACAACAGCCGCGCCGGAGGTGTCGGCTCGGCCGTCGCCCAGGCCCTGCGCGACGCCGGGGTCGACGTGCCGCTGCGCGACTTCGGCATCCCGCCGGTCTTCCTCGACCACGCCTCACGCGGCGAGGTCATGGCCGAGATCGGACTGACCGCGCCGGACATCGCCCGGCAGGTCACCGGCCTGGTCGCCAAGCTCGACGGCCGCTTCGAGAGCCGTGCGGTCGAGGCCGCCCGCGACTGACCCGCGAACATCTCTCCGTACGGCCGACGGGCCGGGAGAACCGCCCCTGCGGGTGGTTCTCCCGGCCCGTTCGCGTGAAACGGGCCGGATGGCGCGTTCCCGCGCCCTACCCGGTCCCGACCATGGCGTTCACAACGAATGCGTGGAGGTAACGCAGGGAGCGCGCAGGTCACACCACCCCACGGAAAGGGCATGTTCCGCACCAAGTCCGTCGAGCAGTCGATCCTTGACACCGAGGAACCCGAGCACGCGCTCAAGAAGTCCCTCTCCGCCGTGGACCTCACGGTCTTCGGCGTGGGCGTCATCATCGGTACCGGCATCTTCGTCCTCACGGGCAAGGTCGCCAAGGAGACGGCGGGACCCGCGACCGCCCTCGCGTTCGTCGCGGCGGGCGTCGTGTGCGCGCTGGCCGCACTCTGCTACGCCGAGTTCGCCTCCACCGTCCCGGTGGCGGGCTCCGCGTACACCTTCGCGTACACGTCACTGGGCGAACTGGTCGCCTGGATCATCGGCTGGGACCTGGTGCTGGAGTTCGCGCTGGGCACCGCGGTGGTCGCGGTCGGCTGGTCCGGCTACGTCCGCTCACTGATGGAGAACGTCGACTGGACGATGCCCGACGCGCTCTCGGGACCGGACGTGGCGGAAGGGTTCGGCTTCGACCTCCTGGCCTTCGCCCTGGTGCTGGTGCTGACCGTCGTCCTGGTCGTCGGCATGAAGCTGTCCGCCCGGGTCACCTCGGTCGTGGTGGCGATCAAGGTCGGCGTGGTCCTCATGGTGATCATCGCGGGCCTGTTCTTCATCAAGGCCGAGAACTACGAGCCCTTCATCCCCCCGGCCGAGCAGCAGCCCGCCGGTTCGGGCTGGGACGCCCCGCTCGTGCAGCTGATCTTCGGCTACGAACCCACCAATTTCGGCATCATGGGCATCTTCACGGCCGCTTCCATCGTCTTCTTCGCGTTCCTCGGCTTCGACGTGGTGGCCACCGCCGCCGAGGAGACCAAGCTGCCCCAGCGCGACATGCCGCGCGGTATCCTCGGCTCGCTCATCATTTGCACGGTGCTCTACGTGGCGGTCTCGATCGTGGTCACCGGCATGCAGCACTACAGCGAACTCTCCGTCAGCGCCCCGCTCGCCGATGCCTTCAAGGCCACCGGGCACCCCTTCTACGCCGGTCTCATCAGCTTCGGCGCGGCGGTCGGCCTCACCACGGTCTGCATGATCCTGCTGCTCGGCCAGACCCGGGTCTTCTTCGCGATGAGCCGCGACGGCCTGCTCCCGCGCTTCTTCTCCAGGACGCACCCGCGCTTCCGCACCCCCTACCGCCCGACGATCCTGCTCGGCGTGCTGATCGCGGTCATCGCCGGGTTCACGAGCATCGAGGAGCTGGCCACCCTGGTGAACATCGGCACGCTCTTCGCGTTCGTCATCGTCGCCCTCGGCGTCCTGGGTCTGCGCCGCACCCGGCCGGACCTGCCCCGAGCGTTCCGTACCCCGTGGGTGCCGGTGCTCCCGATCGTCTCGGTGGCCGCCTCGGTCTGGCTGATGCTCAACCTGCCCGTGGAGACCTGGGTGCGGTTCGGCGCCTGGATGACCCTCGGTGTGATCATCTACTTCGTGTACGGGCGCTCCCACAGCCGCATGGCCGGGCTGGGGCGCTAAGGGGTGTCTGACCATTCCCGTCCGCCTCACGACGCCATGCACGCGCTCTCGCCGCACCGACCCCGGAGCCAAGTACGTCCAGTACGAGGGCCTGGGGCCGGCACGCCGTGAGCACGCACCCGACGCCGCACGGCCGTCCTACGGGCGACGACGGGAATTGTCGGACACTCCCTGGCGATCCTCGTCCCCGGGGGCCGGCAGCGGCCGTACCGTACGGGGTCCGACGCACCGGGCCCCGTGCGCCTCGACCCGCTGCCGCAGTCCGCGGTCGGCGGTGACGACGACGCAGTCCCGGTCCGCGGAGGCCCCGGCCGCCAGTTCGGCGATCAGGTCGTCGCCACTGCCGGGGGCCGGGTCGACCCGGACTCCGGCCACGGACGCGACGCCCCGGGCGGCCCCTTCGACGACGAGCACCAGCTCGACGGGGCCGGGCAGCCCCGGCAGCCCGGCCGCCGCGTACGGGACCAACGAGTCCCGCAGCCGGGTCGCCGCCCCGCGCCGGTCCCGCCACCACCCGTCGGGCACGGAACCGACCACATTGGCGGCGTCCACGATCACCAGCGTCGTATCGTCGTCGCTCATTCCGGCAGGGTGTCACGGGGAGCGGGGCACTACGGGGCGTCAGCCCGCGGTGGCGGGGGACTTCTTCGCTTCCTCGGGGATCGTGGTGTCCTCGCGGATCGCCTTCCACAGCTGATCCGCCTGCGGCTGGGCCGCGATCACCCGGTTGTCGTCGATCTTGTCGTACTCCACCGGCAGCATGATCGTCTCCATCGAGGCCGGGTCGACGCCGTTCATCGAGCGGGCGAACTCCGCCAGCGAGGTGAGCGAGGCGAGTCCCGAGTCCGTGGTGAGCGACTTGGTGGCCGATTTGGCGATCTTGTACGAGTTCGCCGGACTGCCCAGCAGGTCCTGCGACTTGACCTCGCTCAGCAGGGCCATCAGGAACTGCTGCTGGAGCCCGATGCGGCCGAGGTCGCTGCCGTCGCCGATACCGTGCCGGGTCCGGACGTACGCCAGGGACTCGGTGCCGTTCAGCTTCTGCGGGCCCGCGGTGAGACTCAGCCCGGAGGCCTTGTCGTCGATGTCCTGCGGTACGTCGACGGTGACCCCGCCGATGGCGTCGACCAGGTCCTTGAACCCCGCGAAGTCGATCTCGAGGTAGTGGTCGATGCGGACGCCGGACATCTTCTCCACCGTCTTCACCACACAGGTCTGACCGACCTGCGAGTAGACGGAGTTGAACATGACGCGTTCCTTGGCCGACACGGTGGATCCGTCGTCCCTGACGCACTCGGGCCGGGTCACCAGGGTGTCGCGCGGGATGGAGACGGCGACGGCCTTCGACCGGCCCTCCGGTATGTGCACCACCATCGCGGTGTCGGAGCGGGCGCCGCCGACGGCCCCGCCGCCGCCCAGCTCCTTGTTCTCCGCCCCGGCACGCGAGTCCGAGCCGAGGACCAGCAGGTTCTGCCCGCTGGTGGGAAGCTTCTCCGGGCGGTCCTCACCGAGCGCCTTGTTGATGTCGACGGCCTTGATGTTCCCGTCGAGCTGGCTGTAGAGCCAGTAGACGGTGCCGCCGCCGGCGAGCAGCAGGACGAGCAGGACACCGAGCGTGATCTTGAGGCCGCGGCGGCGCTTGCGGGGTTTGGCGGCGCGTCGGGATGTGCGCGGGCCCGAAGGCATGACGTCGTTGCTCATCCTGCAGGAGTCCCTTGTTCTCTTGGCCCGGTCGGGCGGTGTGGAGTGGGGGACTCGGGTGGGGCCGGTCCACGCGCGTGGGGGAGCTGAGCGTGCACTATAGACAGATTTTCGAATGTTGTGTAATTCTTCACGCGCTCTTCGGCTCTCGTACATGAGGGCCGCCCGTGGCGCGATGTGGCGGTGAATTCCTCCGCCACCTCGTCGTGCCGGGGAGCGCTGCACGACGGCCCGGACAGGGATTCTATGATGGGTGCTATCGGTCTGCCGCCCGTCCAGAACGCCGACGCGTTGCCCGGGGCGGGGCCGAGGAACTTCTGGGAAGGACGACCTCACGCCATGCCGGTCAGATCCAAGCGCGCTGCCCGGAGAGGGGTCCCGCACCCGGGTGCCGAGGACCACGACGCCCTTGTGCGGAGCGACGCCCCCGCGCCTCTCCGCGTTCGTTCCACCGCAGGTGGCCGGTGGCTGGTCCTGGGCAAGGACGGCAGGCTCACTGCTTACGCGGTGGCCGCACAGGGACTGCTGCGCTGGACGGAGGAGTCACCCGGCGGCCCCCGGTGGACCGGCCCGGTGCTCATTCCGGCTCCGCATCTGACGCACCTGTCCGTGGCCCAGGGCGCCGACGGTTTCGTGCGCTTCGTCGGCCGCCGAGCCGTCGAGGGGGACCACGGCCAGGCCGTCGACCTGGTGAGCGCCACCCAGTTCCAGTCCGGCCGCCCCCTCACCGGATGGCGGTCGCTCGGGAACCAGCACAAGGAACCCGAGAAGGCGGCGCGCATCGGCATACCGTCGGCCGCGGTGGGCCGGTCCGGCGCGCTCCACGTCTTCGTGCGGAACGCGAACGGAAGTCTCGTCATGCGGCGCGAGACCGCGGGCGGCAGCTGGCAGGGATGGCAGGACCTGAAGACCGGACGGATCCGGGACGGAGCTGCCGTGGCCGCCACCTCGACCGGTCGCGTGGAGGTGGTCGCCCCCGGGGACGGTCTGACGGTGCGCTGGACCCAGAGCGAGCCCGAGGGCGCCTTCCAACGCGACCAGGACATTCCGTTCGGCCATGCCGCAGGAAGCGCCGTCGCACTGGAGACCGCGCCGGAACGGATGACGTTCTACTGGGCGGACGAGGGCACGGGCGGCGTAGTGGCGTACCGCCCGGGCACCTGGGCCATCTCCCTGGGCGGTGCGGCCTCGAACGTCCCGGTCGCAGCCCTGCGCGCCGTGCTCGACGGCTACGACTGCACGGTGCTCGCCCACCGGGGCCACGACGGCCAGGTCATGCTGGCGGCCTGCGGTACGGAGAACGAGGGCGGCGGCGTGTGGTGGTCGCCCACCGGCGAGAACTGCGCGGGCGGTCCGGCGCTCGCCCACGACGTGTACGGGCGGGTGGTGCTGGCCCTGATCGGCGAGGACGGCGCCCTGCACGTCGCCCGTCAGAGGCGCGAGCCCGGTCTCGCCCTGGAGCCGTCCGTACGGGTGTGACGGCGACGGCGGGAGCACCGTCCCCTCGGGGGCGCTCCCGCCGTTCACGTTTCTGCTCCCGCCCGCGCGGGGTGTTCCCCGCCCGCGGGAGCGTCCTGACCGAGGGCTCAGGTGAGGAGCTTCAGCCCGATCGACAGGTAGTTGCTGTCCGTGTAGTACGGGTGGAAACGCACCGAACGGCCCTGCGGTGTGGCGACCACCCGCTGCGGGAAGACGTTCACGGGCTTTCGCTGCACGATGTCGTCGGCGAAGCGGCCGATCCGCAGCCGGTGCGCGGTGCCCGAGACCGTCAGATTCGCCGGGATGCTCAGGGAGAGGTCCCAGATGCTGTCCAGCTCGATCATCCGGTCGCCGTACTGCAGGATATCGATGGTGAAGCTGGCGCCGCCGTTGGAGAACGCGCAGGGGATCGTGAAGAACGACTCCTTGTTCTTCCGGCTCTGCGCGATGACGTGCGCGCCGTGCCCGTCGGCGTCGACCTGGGGGCCGCCCTGCGCGGCGGCGACTCCCAGCGCGAACATCTGCACGTTGAGATGCGAATCCGCCGTCTCGATCCCGAGTACCTCCGCGTGCGCGGGAACCTCGCGGGAGACGATCTGGAGATATCCGCCGTCGGGCGAGCGCGTGAACGACCGGAAGCGCACCGGGGAGGAGCTCGCGCCGGAGATGAGCGAGTTCGCGGACTGCTGGAGTTCCTTGATCTTGATGCGGCGCATCACCCCGTCGTCCTCGCGGCGGAGGAGGACGTTCCAGGTCCCGGTGGCCAGCCGGAGCTGCCCGGGGATCGCCGCGTAGTGCCCGTTGGCCGTCTGCTCCGCGGGGCCCGTCATCAGGGCCTGCCGGCCGTCCGCCGCGTTCACGCACAGGACGGTGAAGCGGTGGCCGGCGGCCCGGGTCGGGTCGACGACGAGTTCGAGGTCCCCCGAGGAGGTGGCCCGGCACAGTGCCTCGGGGCGGTAGTCGCGGGCCGTGAGCAGCCTGGCGAGGTACGTCTCGTAGGTGATGGCCTGTGACTCGTTGCTGTAGTCGCGTGCCTTCTCGACCGCGTTGGCGCCCATCTGCGCCCGGGTCTCGGCGTCGCCCATGAGCCAGTCGAGGTTCTTGGCGAACGTCTCCGTGTCGCCCACGGGGGACAGCGCCCCGTCCACACCGTCGGAGATGATCTCCGACGGACCGTGCGGGCCGGCGGTGCTGAGTACCGGGACGCCACAGGTCATGGCCTCCACGATCGTCAGTCCGAAGGTCTCGTCCGTCGAGGTCGAGGTGTGCAGCGCCGACTTGGCCAGCTCCTCACGGAGGTGCTTCGTGTGCCCCATGAGGAGGATGCGCTCGCTCGCGCCCATGTCGTCGATGAGCTTGCGGAGCTTCGGCTTCTCCGCACCGCTTCCGTAGATGCGCAGGGTCCAGTCGGGGTACTTCGTGCCCAGTCGCCCGAAGGCGTCGACGAGGAGGTCGAACCGCTTCCAGTCGACCATGCGCCCCGACGCGGTGACGATGCGCGACTCACGTACGTCGGACCGCATGAACGTGCTGGTTACCGCGTTGGGAACGGCGTGGAAGTCGGTGCCGACCGCCCCGTAGGCGTCCCGGTGCGTCTGGGCGTCCCTCGACGTCACCGTGACGAAGCCGTCCAGCTGCGGGATGGCGAGGTCCAGCATCTGCCGCGAGGCGCGGCTCTGGTGGTGGTAGTGCGTGTGCGCCTGACCCAGCGTGACGTATCCGTCAGTGCCCAGAGCGGCCACGAGTGCGATGGTGCTCGGCGACGTCGCGATCACGACGTCGGCATCGGCGCTCTTCAGGTACTCGGCGGCACGCTCGTCCACGAGCCTGCTGTAGCGGTTCTTGTCGTCGGGCTTCCACCCGGCGCCGGGGCAGTGCTCGGTGGCGGCCCGGTGCAGCGGATGGGTGAGGTCCGGCGAGCCGTCACGGGTGTCGACGAGGGTGCGCAGGGTGATGGACGGGTCGAACCGCAGCGGCGGGACGTCGTGGTACTGGAAGGTGCTCACCAGCTCGACCTCGTGCTGCCGGGCGGCGAGGGAGTTGGCGAGCGTCTGCGTGGCGACGGACGTACCGGACTGCCCGTACGCGCTGTACATCAGGAATGCGATCTTCACAGGTCCCCCCGGGATCGGTGGCCATGAGGCCCGGCTCAGTCGGAATGACTCTCGGAGTGGTTCAGGACCTGCGAGAGAGCGGATTCGAAGGCGGAGTCGGGCGCCGACGTCGGGTCCTGCCGCCGCACGTCGATCACATGCCCCGTCATCGTGGAGAGAAGCACGTCGAGCGAGCTGCGCGCGACCTCCTCCGACGAGAGCAGGGACCCCTCCGGCTCCTGCCCGAACGCCTTGGTGCGCATCGGGGTCGCGGTGCGCTCCGGGTTCACGCAGTTGACCCGGATGCCGTCCTCGGCCCATTCGTCCGACAGCGCCTGGGTGAGGTTGACCATGGCGGCCTTGGTGGAGGAGTACAGGCTGTACTCGGCGCGGCCGCGGGTGTAGCTGCTGGAGGTGAAGAGCAGCAGCTGTCCGGAGGTCTCGGCCAGGTACTTGTGCGAGGTACGGGCGATGTTCACGGGCGCGAGGTAGTTGACCTCCATCGCCTCGCGGACGGTGGCGTTGTCGGCCTGGTCGAGCCTGCCGATGCGCAGCACGCCCGCGGTGTTGACCACGTAGTCGATCCGGCCGGTCTCGGCGTAAGCGGTGGCGAAGGCCTCGTCCACGTGGTCGGGGTTCTCGACGTGGGTCCCGGTCGTGGAGCGTCCCAGCGCGTAGACGTTCGCCCCGTACTCCCGCGCTGTTCGGGCGATGTCGCCGCCGATCCCGTACGAGCCGCCGAAGACGAGCATGGTGCGGCCCGCCAGCCGGTCCCGGTAGAACTCCTCGCCGCTGTGCGCAGGGGCCGCAGTGGAGGCCAGCTGGAACAGCTTGTCGGCGATGAAGACGTCGACGGGCTGGGTCACCTTCATGTTGTACTCGTCGCCCGTCACCACATGGACGGGGACGTCGGGCAGGTACTTCACGACGACCGAGCAGTCGTCGGTCGCCTGGAAGAACGGGTCCGCGGCCGCGTGTTCGTAGGCGGCGCGGATGGTGGAGAGCCAGAAACCCTGCGGGGTCTGTCCCCGCCGGAGCCGGGCGCGGTCGGGCACCTCGGTGATGAACTCCCCGTCGTTCCCGTGCGTCCGGGTGACGATCACGGTGTCGGACGACGGGATGGCCACGTCGACGGCCCGGTAGCGCTCCAGCGCCTCCACGCATTCCTTGACCACACGCTGGGACAGCATCGGGCGCACGGCGTCGTGGAACAGCAGGTTGCAGTCCTGGTCGGCGCCGAGCCGCCCGGACACCGCCGCGATCGCGATGTTCGTCGTCTCACTGCGGGTGCCGCCCCCGGCCAGCACCGCCGACACCTTGCGCAGCCCCGCCCCGGCGACGATCTTCTCGGCCTCCGGCACATGGCTCGGCGTCATCAGAACGATGACGTCGTCGATGTCCGGAGCGTTCTCGAAGACCCGCAGGGTGTGCTCCAGGATGGGCCTCCCCGCGATCTTCAGAAGCTGCTTCGGGATGGCGAGCCCGATGCGCTGCCCGGTGCCACCGGCGAGGACAACGGCGACTGTACGGCGACGGGTGGCGCGCGTGGTCAAGACGTTCCTGCTTCCTGTCGAGGATGAGGGGCGTACGAGTGGCCCGGACACGGAGCGTCCGGGCGACTGGGAGTGTGCGGAATCCGAGTGCGGTCAGGCCAGCTGACGCGGTTGCTGACCGGGGATGCCGGGGTCGTCCGGGTGCTCGACGGGGAAGTCCCGGATCCCGGACCGGTAGAGAGTGTTCGCGGCCTCGGCGAAGCGGACGGTCGACGGCGGGTTGTCCGGTCCCAGCAGGTATTCCTTGAGCTGTTCCCGGTAGGGGGCCATCACGTCCTGGTCGACGGAGAGCATGGCGGTGAGCGCCGTCTCCAGACCGTTGCACTCGGCGTCGAGGAGGTACGAGGCGTACGCGGTGCGCTGCTCGTTCCGGAACTCGGCGTCGGGGAGCCCTTCGAGGTTGAAGATGGCGTACGGCTTGCGGGTCGCCACGAAGTCCGAGACCACGCTCGACATGTCCCCGATGAGCAGGTCGGAGTGGTTGAAGCAGTCGTACAGCGTGGGCACCTTGTCGGTCACGACATGGTGCGCGTCGACGGGTAGCGAGTCCCAGTAGAGCGTGCCCGCCTGGTCGCGGAACTTGCGGATACGGGTGGTCCGCTCCGCCTCGGTCAGGTCCGGGTACTTGGAGCGGATGCCACGCTCCTGGAGCGCGGCGAGGCGCTTGTCGATCCGGGCCAGCCGGCGGGCCGCGGTCTTCGAGTCGAGGACCTTGCGTCCGAACCGGCGGGCGTTGTCCTCCTGGAGGAGCGTGATGATGCGCCGGTGTGCGGCTGCGGCCGCGGGCGAGCGGGTGCCGGTCAGCGGATGCGGCTTGTAGATGATCCGCAGCTGCTCCTTGTACGAGAGCAGGGTGCGTACGAGGTGCTCGCCGGCCGGGATGACGGAGGTGTAGCAGGCGTCGTCCGTCCAGCCCTCCCAGGTGGGGGCGTAGATGACGGTAGGTATCTCGTTGTCGACCGAACCCGTCCAGCGGCGCAGGGGCATCAGCTGCGGGCGCCCGACCTCCACGATCTGGTGGGCGGTCACCGCGTGCTTGATGCGCTCGTAGCGGTCGCGTCCGGCGCGTCCGGCCACCCAGATCTCGTCGAAGACCTTGCTGACGCGGTTGCTGCTGGCCAGCTTGTCGCTGTCGCCGTGACCGATGAAGACGTGCTTGACCTCGTGCCGCTGGAGCATGTGCACGTTCTTTCCGGCGTTGCCGGGGTAGAGCGTGACGCGGAGCTCGGGCATCTCGACGCGGGCCAGGTACTCGGCCTTGGGCACGCAGATGACCGGTACGGAGGTGGCGTCCAGGAAGCGCAGGGTGGCCCGCTCGCGCAGCACGATGATGGGGCGCAGGTCCAGCTCCTCCAGCGACTCCAGCCACATGTTCACCTGGTACATGAAGTCGCGGGAGACGGCGGCGAACGTGAAGTACAGGGCGACCTGCGGCCGGTACTGCCCGAGCTGCCAGTTCAGCTCGTCGATGGCCTCGTCGGGCGTGGGCAGGATCAGCGCGTTCCGGGCTCCGGGCAGCAGGACGAGCACGGCCAGGAAGGCGAGCCAGACCGTGGCGATCCCGCCGAAGGTCACGTACTTCCAGTCGTCCGTGGCGACGGTGCCGATCGCACCGGCCACCAGCGGGACGTCCAGGTGCAGCATCTTGCGGACGTGCTTGGTCGTCAGGAACGGGTGCGGCAGGCGGCGGATGCCCAGCGCTTCGAGGTCCAGCCCGCGCGTGGTGAAGGGCAGCGCCGCGCGTTCGGACTTGACCCGCTTGATCATCGCCCCGTAGACGAGCTGCAGCGTGAAGAGCAGCAGTAGCCCCACCGCCGTCATCTGGATGACGAACGAGTCGAGGTCGATGATGGTGCCGCAGAGTGCGAGCAGCAGGAACTGACGGATCAGGAAGCGGATGGTGAGCCCGAAGCGTGAGTCCCTCAGCCGTTCCAGGGTGGAGGACTCGGCGGAGTGCAGGAGCAGGTCGGCCAGGTAGCTGACGGCCGCCGCGAAGGCGAAGACGGGCAGCGACACCATCACGACCGCTGCCATCATCGCCACGAAGCTGAGCACCAGAGCAGCTGTGATCAGGACCCCCAGCACGGCCTGACGTTTTTGCTCGCCCATGGGCTGCCGACCCCTCCCTCGAATGATCTTGTGCGGCGCTGGCTACGTTGCCGGCCAGTAACAGGACTGCCGCACGTCACAGTGGGGCCGTGCCGCGGTGGTACTCCGATGCGGACGGTGCGTAAGGAACTTGTGAAGCATCCGATCAGACTTTAGACACTGACCGCGCTCAACAGAGAACTTTCAAGGGTTAAAAGTAGAACAATTGTCGTCTGTATATCGAACAGTTATGAACGGTTGGCGGTCACGTGATCGAATTGCGAGATCTACGCCACATCTGACGGTCGTGGTCGGCTCACGTCGTGGCGCCCGGGGCCGGGCACGCGTAGACGGCGAGACGGCGGCGCTCGGGGGTCTTGACCGAGAAACCAACACAGAGCTGGGGCTCGGGCGCAGCCCGCACGGCAATCCCCTCGGGTTCGCGGTACTCCAGCTCCGGCGCCACGGTCACCTTGCGGCGGCCCGCGACCTCGCCGGTGCGCACGTCGAGCGCCGACACGAAGGTGTCGCCCCCGCCCGACGGAGGGTTGGCCCCGGCTTCGTCCGTGTAGCCTTTGCCGGTCAGCTGGTAGATGTGGTTCCCGTGCAGCGCGCACCCCTGGACCCACTCCCCGTCACGCAGGGCGCCGTCGACGACGGTGTGCAGGGGCTCGTACCGCCCGGCGAGGAAGTCGTCCGTCCGATAGACCGCGTAATGGTGCGCCTCGCCGACCCAGTGACTCACCAGGACCCGGCCGTCCACCGGGTCGAAGGCCGGATGCAGCTGACGGCTGCCCGGCAGCGGCCGGTGGTGCCGTACGGCGGGCGACGAACTGTCCAGGACGGCCCCGTCACGGAAAGGTACCCGTGCGACGGCGCGTCCGTAACCGGTCCGCTCGTCCACATCGGACTCCACCCAGAGCAGCACGTCCTCGCCCGAGGCCTCCACGCCCATCGAGACTCCGTGGCCGAACCCTCGGAGGTACATGTGCCCGGCGGCGCCCCCCGCGAGTGGCAGGACCGAGACGCACATATCGCCCGCCGACTTCCGGTCGCGCCCGGTGACGGGCTTGTCCTCGCCGGGTAGCCGAAGCCCTCCCGCCATCACCTGCAGCGCGTACACCCGGTCGCCCACAGGGGCGAAGGCGATCGACTGGGGCCCGCTGACGGTGCGCAACGGGCTCGGCGGCAGCAGCGCCACCGCCTCGTCCACGGCGAACAGACCGACCGTCGCCGGGGGAGCTGCCGCACGGTCGTGGCGCCCGGTCGCCCAGGACAGCACGCCAACCGTCGCGGCGACGGCCGCGCCGCCGCCCGCGAGGAGGACCGCTCTGCGACCGAGGTGATTCCTGGTGTCCGTCATACCGGTGTGGACGCCGTTCCGCCCGTGGACGGTGACCGTCTGCTTCCCGGGCTGCTCAGGGGTGTGATCAGGGCATTCTGTCATCACTGCACCGGGACCGGTCCGGGCAGGCACGAAGGGTACGACTCGTCGCCGAGTCGTACCCTTCGTGGTCCGTCTGTCGTGAACGTCGTGAACCGGGCGTTACGCCGGAACGCTCGCCACGCCCTGCTCCAGGAACGGCTTCCCGTTCACCCGCTGGGAGACGCCCTCACGGTCCAGGTACGGCGTGATGCCGCCCAGGTGGAAGGGCCAGCCCGCGCCGGTGATCAGGCACAGGTCGATGTCCTGGGCCTCGGCGACGACGCCCTCGTCGAGCATCAGGCCGATCTCCTGCGCCACCGCGTCGAGCACGCGGTCGCGGGTCTGCTCCTCGGTGAGGACGGTGTCGCCCTGCTTGAGGAGGGCTGCGACCTCGGGGTCGAGGACCGGCGCGGCAGGATTCTCGGCGGAGTAGACGTAGAAGCCGCGCTTGCCCGCCTTGACGACCGCCGCGAGGTTCTGCGAGACGGTGAAGCGCTCCGGGAAGGCGCGGTTCAGGGTCTCGGAGACGTGCAGGCCGATGGCCGGGCCGACCAGCTCCAGGAGCACCAGCGGGGACATCGGCAGGCCGAGCGGCTCGACGGCCTTCTCCGCGACCTCGACCGGGGTGCCCTCGTCGATGACGTTCTGGATCTCGCCCATGAAGCGGGTGAGGATGCGGTTGACGACGAACGCCGGGGCGTCCTTCACCAGGACCGCGGTCTTCTTCAGCTTGCGGGCCACACCGAACGCCGTGGCCAGCGAGGCGTCGTCGGTCTGCTCGCCGCGGACGATCTCCAGCAGCGGGAGGATCGCGACCGGGTTGAAGAAGTGGAAGCCGACGACCCGCTCGGGGTTCTTCAGCTTCGACGCCATCTCGGTCACCGACAGCGAGGAGGTGTTGGTGGCGAGGATCGCGTGCGCCGGGGCGACCGCCTCGACCTCCGCGAACACCTGCTGCTTGACGCCGATCTCCTCGAAGACGGCCTCGATGATGAAGTCGGCGTCCGCGAAGCCCTCGGCCTTGTCGAGGACACCGGAGACCAGGCCCTTGAGGCGGTTGGCCTTGTCCTGGTTGATGCGGCCCTTGCCGAGCAGCTTCTCGATCTCGGCGTGGACGTAGCCCACACCCTTGTCGACGCGCTCCTGGTCGATGTCCGTGAGGACGACAGGGACCTCCAGGCGGCGCAGGAACAGCAGCGCCAGCTGCGAGGCCATCAGGCCCGCACCGACGACGCCGACCTTGGTGACCGGGCGGGCCAGGTTCTTGTCCGGGGCACCGGCCGGGCGCTTGGCGCGCTTCTGGACCAGGTTGAAGGCGTAGATGCCGCTGCGCAGCTCGCCGCCCATGATCAGGTCCGCCAGCGCCTGGTCCTCGGCGTCGAAGCCGGCGCTCAGGTCGCCGTCCTTCGCCGCCGCGATGATGTCCAGCGCGCGGTACGCCGCCGGGGCCGCGCCGTGCACCTTGGAGTCGGCGATGGCCCGACCGCGGGCGACGGCCTGGTCCCAGGCCTCACCGCGGTCGACCTCGGCGCGCTCGACGGCCACCGAGCCCTTGAGTACGTTCGCGGTCCAGAGCAGCGACTGCTCCAGGAAGTCCGCACCCTCGAACAGCGCGTCCGCGATGCCGAGTTCGAAGACCTGCTTGCCCTTGAGCTGACGGTTCTGGTTCAGCGAGTTCTCGATGATCACCGAGACCGCGCGGTCCGCGCCGATCAGGTTCGGGAGCAGCGCGCAGCCGCCCCAGCCGGGGACCAGGCCGAGGAAGACCTCGGGCAGCGAGAACGCCGGGAGCGCCTTGGAGACGGTGCGGTAGGTGCAGTGCAGACCGACCTCGACACCGCCGCCCATGGCCGCGCCGTTGTAGTACGCGAAGGTGGGGACCGCGAGACCGGACAGGCGGCGGAAGACGTCGTGGCCGCCCTTGCCGATGGCCAGCGCGTCCTCGTGACGGCTCAGCAGCTCGACACCCTTGAGGTCGGCGCCGACCGCGAAGATGAACGGCTTGCCCGTGATGCCGGCACCGGTGATGGTGCCCTCGGCGGCCTCCTTCTCGACCTGGTCGATGGCGGCGTTCAGGTTCGCCAGCGACTGCGGTCCGAAGGTGGTCGGCTTGGTGTGGTCCAGGCCGTTGTCCAGCGTGATGAGCGCGAACCGCCCGGCGCCGTACGGCAGGTCCAGGTGGCGTACGTGCGCCTGCGTGACGATCTCGCCGGGGAACAGCTCTGCCGCACCCTTCAGAAGCTCAGTGGTGGAGCTCACTTGTTGCCTCCGTCGGCGTTGAAGTGCGGGTTCTCCCAGACGACCGTGGCGCCCATGCCGAAGCCGACGCACATGGTGGTCAGGCCGTAGCGGACCTCGGGCTGCTCCTCGAACTGCCGGGCCAGCTGCGTCATGAGCCGGACACCGGAGGAGGCCAGCGGGTGGCCGTACGCGATCGCGCCGCCGTACTGGTTGACACGGGCGTCGTCGTCGGCGATGCCGTAGTGCTCCAGGAAGGCGAGCACCTGCACGGCGAACGCCTCGTTGACCTCGAAGAGACCGATGTCCTCGATGCTCAGACCGGCCTGGGCCAGCGCCTTCTCGGTTGCCGGGATCGGACCGTAGCCCATGACCTCCGGCTCGACGCCCGCGAAGGCGTAGGAGACGAGGCGCATCTTGACCGGGAGACCCAGCTCGTTGGCGACGTCCTCGGCGGCGAGCAGCGAGGCGGTGGCGCCGTCGTTGAGCCCCGCGGCGTTACCGGCCGTCACGCGGCCGTGGGCGCGGAAGGGGGTCTTGAGGCCCGCGAGGGACTCCATGGTGGTGCTGGGGCGCATCGGCTCGTCGGCGGTGACCAGGCCCCAGCCCGTCTCACCGGCTTCGGCGTTGGTGCGGCGCACCGAGACCGGTACGAGGTCCTGCTGGATCTTGCCGTTGGCGTACGCCTTGGCGGCCTTCTCCTGCGAGCGCACCGCGTAGGCGTCGGCGCGCTCCTTGGTGATCGTGGGGTAGCGGTCGTGGAGGTTCTCCGCCGTCATGCCCATGAACAGGGCGGACTCGTCGACCAGCTTCTCCGACACGAAGCGCGGGTTCGGGTCGACGCCCTCGCCCATCGGGTGGCGGCCCATGTGCTCGACGCCACCGGCCACGACGACGTCGTACGCGCCGAAGGCGATGGAACCGGCCGTCGAGGTGACGGCGGTCAGCGCGCCCGCGCACATGCGGTCGATCGAGTAGCCGGGGACGGACTGCGGCAGACCGGCCAGGATTCCGGCGGTACGGCCCAGCGTGAGGCCCTGGTCCCCGATCTGCGTGGTCGCGGCGATGGCGACCTCGTCGATCTTCTTGGGGTCCAGGTCCGGGTTGCGGCGCAGCAGCTCCCGGATGGCCTTCACGACGAGGTCGTCGGCGCGGGTCTCGTGGTAGATGCCCTTGGGGCCCGCTTTGCCGAACGGGGTGCGGACGCCGTCGACGAAGACGACGTCCCGGATGGTACGAGGCACGGTGGCTCTCCTCCAGGGTGCGGGATGGCACTGCTGCGGGGCACGCCACGGGGGCGCACCGCCTGCCATCATGCTACTTGCGGGTAACCAGACTGCCCACCCCCCACGGCCGGAGCGTCGAAGGTCACACCGGTCCGACGGTCGTGTCCGGCCTTCCCGGGCACCTCGGGAAGTGGTCGCTCCAGTGCGAGGCCATCACCGGCGTGCCGCCCGAGGCGAGCAGAAGCGCCAACAACCTGGCGTGATTTCGCTCCTCCGCGACGAACATCCGCACCGCCGACGCGTACTCCGTGTCACCGGCCGCCTCCGCTGTGGTGATCGGCTCGGCCCCGTAGCCGTCCTCGCCGACCTGGAAGCGCCGCACACCGCGCCGGATCGCGGGGTTCGGCGGCACCCCGGCCGGCCAGTCCGGATCGCCTCGCTCCAGCCGCGCCAGCCGCTCCGGCCGCGTCTCGTCGAACGCGCGGATCCAGTCGCCGTACGTCGTCGTGTCCATGTCCGTCCCCCGCTCGTGGCCCCGCCGAATCCTGTGGTTCCCGTCGGAAAGCCGAACACCCCCCGGCCGACGGCCGGAGGGTGCTTCGATGCGCGTGCGGGTCAGGCGCCTGCGTCCAGCGCCCGGACGAGGAGCGGGGCGACCTGCTGGATCTGCCAGTTCCGCGCCCCGTACCCGGCGAGGGTGTCCTCGACGGCGCTCGGGGTCGGGTTCGCCGGCGGCTCCCAGCAGACCCGGCGCACGGTGTCCGGGGTGATCAGGTTCTCCTGGGGCATGTGGAGGCGTTCGGCCAGCTCGGAGACGGCGGTGCGGGCGGCCGAGAGCCGGGCGGCGGCGGCCGGGTCCTTGTCGGCCCAGGAACGCGGGGGAGGCGGTCCGGCCGGCTGCTGACCGGGCTGCGGCAGCTCCGACTCCGGCAGCGCCCTGGCCCGGTCCACGGCCGCCTGCCACTGCTCCAGCTGACGGCGTCCCATGCGGTGGCCGAATCCGGGCAGCGCGGTCAGGGCCTGCACATCGAGCGGCAGCGCGAGCGCGGCCTCGACGATCGCGGCGTCGCCGAGCACCTTGCCCGGTGAGACGTCGCGGCGCTGGGCGACCTGGTCACGGGTGGTCCACAGCTCCCGGACGACGGCCATCTGACGGCGGCGGCGCACCTTGTGCATGCCCGAGGTGCGGCGCCAGGGGTCCTTGCGGGGCGGTGCGGGCGGCGCGGCGGCGATGGCGTCGAACTCCTCCCGGGCCCACTCCAGCTTGCCCTGCCGCTCCAGCTCCTCCTCCAGCGCGTCGCGCAGGTCGATCAGGAGCTCCACGTCGAGCGCGGCGTAGCGCAGCCAGGGCTCGGGCAGTGGGCGGGTGGACCAGTCGACCGCGGAGTGGCCCTTCTCCAGGGCGTACCCGAGGACGTTCTCCACCATCGCGCCGAGACCGACGCGCGGGAAGCCCGCGAGCCGTCCGGCCAGCTCGGTGTCGAACAGCGAGGTGGGGGTCATGCCTATGTCCCGCAGGCACGGCAGGTCCTGGGTCGCCGCGTGCAGGATCCACTCGGTGCCGCTCAGTGCGGAGCCGAGGCCCGAGAGGTCGGGGCAGCCGACCGGGTCGACCAGGGCGCTGCCGGCGCCCTCGCGGCGGAGCTGTACGAGGTAGGCGCGCTGGCCGTAGCGGTACCCCGAGGCACGCTCGGCGTCGACGGCCACCGGGCCGGTGCCCGTGGCGAAGGCGGCGATCACCCCGGCGAGGGCGTCGTCGGACGTCACCACCGGGGGAATGCCCTCGCGCGGTTCGAGCAAGGGGATCGGCGCCGGGGCGACGTCGTCCGGGGGAGCGCCCCCGGTGGTTCGCAGTGAAGTGTCTGCTGCGGTCTCTTGGGCGTCGGTCACGTGTCAAGGGTATCTGGGTATGCGCGGAGCCCGTCGACGGAACGTTCCGTCGACGGGCGGCCATGCGCGTATTCCAGCCGGAGACGCATCGGTGCACGTCCCGGCGGGGTGCGGTCAGTGGATGATGCCCGTCCGCAGGGCGACCGCGACCATTCCGGCACGGTCACCCGTGCCGAGCTTGCGGGCGATGCGGGCGAGGTGGGACTTGACGGTCAGGGCGGAGAGGCCCATCGAGACGCCGATGGCCTTGTTGGACTGGCCTTCGGCGACCAGGCGGAGCACCTCCACCTCACGTCCGGACAGTTCGCGGTAGCCGCCCGGGTGGCTCGGGGAACCGGGAGGCCTGCGGTGCATACGGGCGGCGTTGGCGCCGATGGGGGCGACGCCGGGGCGGGTGGGGTGTCCGATGTTGGTTCGGGTGCCGGTGACGACGTAGCCCTTCACGCCGCCCGCGAGGGCGTTGCGAACGGCGCCGATGTCGTCGGCGGCGGAGAGGGCGAGACCGTTGGGCCAGCCTGCGGCGCGGGTCTCGGACAGCAGGGTCAGCCCGGAACCGTCGGGCAGGTGGACGTCGGCAATGCAGATGTCGCGCGGGTTGCCGACGCGGGGGCGTGCCTCCGCGATGGACGACGCTTCGATGACGTCACGTACTCCGAGGGCCCACAGATGGCGGGTGACGGTGGAACGGACGCGCGGGTCGGCCACGACGACCATGGCCGTCGGCTTGTTCGGGCGGTAGGCGACCAGGCTTGCGGGCTGCTCAAGGAGAACGGACACCAGGCCTCCTGGGGGGAGTGGCGGGACGGGCCGGCTCGGGGGATGAAGCCGGGGGCGAACCGTGCTTGAAGGGTCATTGACCTCTTCGGCAGCGGACCCGTCCTCCTTTAGGGGAAGATCACGATTTGGTGAGTAACAATTCGGGCAAATAGGACGCGCGATCGATTGTACGAAAAGAGAGCCGGTCCTTGTGCGATACGGGTGACGGAGTGTTACGAAACCTGCGGCCCGCGCCGCTGCGGCAGCGTCACCACCGCCGCGTCCGCCGGATCCGACGGCGGCAGTCCCGCGATCTGGCACAGCAGATCGCCCCAGGCCATCAGGTGTGACGCCGCGTCCGGCACCCCGCCCCGCCCCTCACGCGGCGTCCACGAGGCGCGGATCTCGATCTGCGTCGCCGGACGGCGCGCGGACAGCGCACCGAAGTAGTGCGATCCGGCGCGTGTCACCGTTCCGCCGGCCTCTCCGTACGACAGGCCCCGCGCGTCCAGCGCACCCGTCAGCCAGGACCAGCACACCTCCGGGAGCAGCGGGTCCGCCGCCATCTCCGGCTCCAGCTCCGCCCGGACCAGCGTCACCAGCCGGAACGCGCCCTGCCAGGCGTCGTGCCCCGCCGGATCGTGCAGCAGGACCAGCCTGCCGTCCGCGAGATCGTCCTCGCCGTCCACCACCGCCGCCTCCAGGGCGTACGCGTGCGGCGCGAGGCGCTGGGGCGGCCTGGTCACCTCCACCTCCAGCTCCGGGCGGAGGCGCGCGGAGCGCAGCGCTTCGACCGCCGCCAGGAACGCGGGCGGCGCGGAAGGGCCCTCCGCACGGTCCTTGCTTTCAACGCCATCGGAATGATCGGAAAATTGTCCCTGAGCCGGAGCCATGCGGGGAAGAGTAGGCGGAAGGCGGGCCTCGCGCAGGGAGAGACACCCTGCGGCGCCGGGCTCCTTCGGCCCGCGTGCGAAGATTCTGTGCGTGAGTGCCAACGACAGCCCTTCGGGCCAGCAGACGACGACCTCCGCCAGCCTCGACGCAGTCCGCCACGCCACCCACGACTCGGCGTTCCTGCGGGCCTGCCGCCGCGAACCCGTCTCCCACACGCCGGTCTGGTTCATGCGTCAGGCGGGGCGCTCGCTGCCCGAATACCTGAAGGTCCGTGAGGGCATCGCGATGCTCGACTCCTGCATGATGCCGGAGCTGGTCGCCGAGATCACCCTGCAGCCCGTACGCCGCCACAAGGTCGACGCCGCGATCTACTTCAGCGACATCGTCGTGCCCCTGAAAGCCATCGGCATCGACCTCGACATCAAGCCCGGCGTCGGCCCGGTCATCGCCGAGCCGATCCGCACCCGCGCCGACCTGGCCCGGCTGCGCGACCTCACGCCCGAGGACGTCCCGTACGTCACCGAGGCCATCGGGATGCTCACCGCCGAGCTGGGCGCCACCCCGCTCATCGGCTTCGCCGGGGCCCCCTTCACCCTCGCCAGCTACCTCGTCGAGGGTGGCCCCTCGCGCAACCACGAGCGCACCAAGGCCATGATGTACGGCGACCCGCAGCTCTGGGCCGACCTCGTGGACCGGCTCGCCGAGATCACCGGCGCCTTCCTGAAGGTGCAGATCGAGGCTGGCGCCTCCGCCGTCCAGCTCTTCGACTCCTGGGTCGGCGCGCTGGCCCCCGCCGACTACCGCCGCGCCGTGCTGCCCGCCTCCGCGAAGGTCTTCGACGCCGTCGCCCCCTACGGCGTCCCCCGCATCCACTTCGGCGTCGGCACCGGCGAACTCCTCGGCCTGATGGGCGAGGCCGGCGCGGACGTCGTCGGCGTCGACTGGCGCGTCCCGCTGGACGAGGCCGCCCGCCGCGTCGGCCCCGGCAAGGCGCTCCAGGGCAACCTCGACCCGGCGGTGCTGTACGCGCCGACCCCGGCCGTCGAGGAGAAGGCCCGCGAGGTGCTGGACGCCGCCGCAGGGCTCGACGGCCACATCTTCAACCTGGGCCACGGCGTCATGCCGACCATGGACCCGGACGCCCTCACCCGGCTCGTGGAGTACGTGCACACGCAGACCGCGCGCTGAGCGACCGGACGGCCGGGGCGTTCGAGCGCCCCGGCCCCACGCCGTCAGCTCCCCGCGCCCCGCACCGCCGCCACCGTCTTGCGCGCGGCGACCAGCACCGGGTCCCAGACCGGCGAGAACGGCGGGGCGTAGCCCAGGTCGAGCGCCGTCATCTGCTCCACCGTCATCCCGGCCGTCAGCGCCACCGCCGCCACGTCCACCCGCTTCGCCGCCCCCTCGCGGCCGACGATCTGCACCCCGAGCAGCCGGCCCGTGCGGTACTCCGCGATCATCTTCACCGTCATCGGCTTCGCCCCCGGGTAGTAACCCGCCCGCTGCGTCGACCCGATGGTCGCCGTGACATGGCGCAGCCCGACCGCACGGGCGTCCTTCTCCCGCAGCCCGGTCCGGGCGATCTCCAGGTCGCAGACCTTGCTCACCGCCGTACCGACCACGCCCGGGAACGTGCCGTAGCCGCCCCCGACGTTGGAACCGATCACCTGGCCGTGCTTGTTGGCGTGCGTGCCCAGCGCGATGTGCCGGGTGCGGCCCGCCACCAGGTCCAGGACCTCCACGCAGTCGCCGCCCGCCCAGATGTCGTCGTGGCCGACGACCCGCATCGCCAGGTCCGTCAGCAGCCCGCCGTGCGGACCCACCGGCAGCCCCGCCCCGCGCGCCAGCGCCGTCTCCGGCTCGACGCCGATGCCGAGGACCACCACGTCCGCCGGATACGTCCCCGTGTCCGTCGCCACCTCGCTCACCCGGCCGTCCGGACCGGTGAGGATCCCGGTGACGGCGGCCCCGTTCACCGTCGTGATGCCCAGCCCGTCCATCGCGTCGTGGACGAGCCGCCCCATGTCCGGGTCGAGCGTCGCCATCGGCTGCTCGCCCCGGTTGAGGACGGTCACCTCGAAGCCCCGCGTGAGCATCGCCTCGGCCATCTCGACGCCGATGTATCCCGCGCCCACCACGACCGCCCGGCGGGTCTCCTCGGAGCCCAGGGCGTCCAGCGAGTCCAGGAGCGCCTGCCCGTCGTCCAGGGTCTGCACCCCGTGCACCCCGGCCGCGTCCATGCCGGGCAGCGCCGGGCGCACCGGACGGGCCCCGGTGGCGATCACCAGCTTGTCGAAGCCCGTCCAGTACGTCCGCCCGCTCTCCCGGTCCAGCGCCTTCACCCGCCGCCCGGTCACGTCGAGCTCCGTCACCTCGGTCCGCATCCGCAGATCGATGGCCCGCTCCCGGTGCTCCTCGGGGGTCCGGGCGATCAGGTCGTCGCGCGCTTCGACGTCGCCGCTCACCCAGTACGGGATGCCGCAGGCGGAGTACGAGGTGAAGTGGCCGCGCTCGAAGGCGACGATCTCCAGCGCGTCCGGCCCCTTCAGCCTGCGCGCCTGTGACGCGGCGGACATGCCCGCCGCGTCACCGCCGATGACCACCAGTCGCTCCGCCGCCATGTCGGGTCCCCTTTCGCCGGTTCGCCGGTTCGCCGAGCCGGCGATCCGTCGATTCACCGTCCCCACGCTACGGCGGTCAGGGGGCCGGGGTGCCCTCCCCCTCCGGCCGGGCCGCCGCCGGGACCCTGCGGGCCGCCCGCCGGGCGCGCAGCACCCGCCACACCAGCAGTGCCAGGGCCCCGGTGAGCAGGAACGGGAACGTGGCCCCGAACGCCACCGCGATCCACCGCAGCATCGTCACGAACGCGTCCCAGCCGCCGCCCAGCGCGTCCAGGAACCCCGGGTCGTCCTCCTTCTCCGCGTCCCGGCCCGGGGCATCCGGCGGCGTCAGGTCGAGGGTGATCGTCGCCAGCGAGGTGCGGTCCTTCAGGCTCGCCTGCTGGGCCAGCAGCGACTCCAGGTCGGACTGACGGCTGCTCAGCTCGCCCTCCAGGGCGACCACATCGCTGATCCGCTCCGCCTTGTCCATCAGCTCCCGCACCCGCGCCACGCTCGCGCGCTGCGTGGCGATCCGGCTGTCCACGTCGACCACCTGGTCGGTGACGTCCTTCGCGTTCGAGGTGCGCGAGAGCAGCTTCCCGGAACCGGAGAGCTCCCGCAGCACCTCCTGGAACCGGTCCTGCGGCACCCGCAGCACCAGGTGCGAGGACTCGTAGGTGTCGTCGAGCCGCTCGGTGTTCTCCGTCGCCACCAGGCCCCCCGCGCCCTCCGCGGCACCGCGCGCGGCGGCGACGGCCTTCGGCACGCTCTTCACCTCGACGGACAGGGTCGCCGTGCGGATGACATGGGTGCCCGCGGCCCCGGGCTTCGGGGCCGCCTTCTTCCCCGCCGCCTTCCCGTCCGTCTGCTTCTCGGCGGAGGAGGCCGCGGCCCCGTCCTCGTCCGCGAACCCCTCACGCGGGGCGGACTTCCCGTCCGCCGCCCTCGCTCCGCTGTCGGAGGCGTCGCCCGACGCCCCGCAGCCGCCGACGGCGAGCAGGAGGCCGAGCGCCCCGGCCACGAGCGCCGCACGCGTGCGGGCGAAGGGCCGATCGGTTCCGCTGTCCCATTCCATAACTGGTCCCCCCAGGAAGGTGGTTGATGGTGCAGGTTCGACGCGGTCGCTCCCGGACCGGTTGCCGGTGGGCGGTTTCGAAGTGGTCACGGGCAGGACGCGGTACGGGTTTGAGAGAGTGGACCCATGCAGCGTTCTCAACAACGTGCGGAAACGCCCCCGGGCCACGTCGTCGTCATCGGCGGCGGCATCGCCGGCCTGGCGGCCGCCCACCGTCTGGTCGCCTCCGGACTGCGGGTCACCCTCCTGGAGGCGACGGGCCGGCTCGGCGGCAAGCTCATGACCGGCGAGGTCGCGGGCGTCCAGGTCGACCTGGGAGCCGAGTCGATGCTCGCCCGGCGACCCGAGGCGGTCGCCCTGGCCCGTGAGGTGGGCCTCGCCGACCGCCTCCAGCCGCCCGCCACCGCCACCGCCTCGCTCTGGACGCGGGACGCGCTGCGCCCCATGCCCAAGGGGCACGTCATGGGTGTCCCCGGCGACCCGGCGGTGCTCGGAGAGGTGCTGTCCCCGGAGGGGCTGGCCCGGATCGCCGAGGAGCGCGACCTCACCCCGACCCCCGTCGGCGACGACGTCGCCGTCGGCGCGTACGTCGCCGACCGGCTCGGCCGCGAGGTCGTCGACCGGCTGGTGGAGCCCCTCCTCGGCGGGGTCTACGCCGGCGACGCCTACCGGATCTCGATGCGCGCCGCCGTACCCCAGCTCTTCGAAGCGGTGCGGGAGGGCGGCCCGCTGTTGGAGGCCGTACGCCGCGTCCAGGAGCGGACCGCCGCCCGACAGCGGACCGGACCCGTCTTCCAGGGCATCGGGGGCGGCATCGGCACCCTCCCGGACGCCGTGGGCGACGCCGTACGGGCCGGCGGCGGCGAGATCCTCACGGAGACCCCCGTCCTCGGTCTGACCCGTACGGAAGAAGGCTGGGCCGTCCGCACCGAGACCCGGACCATCACCGCCGACGGCATCGTCCTGGCCACCCCCGCCTGGTCCGCCGGCACCCTGCTGGCCGCCGAGTCCCCGGCCGCGTCCGCCGAACTGTCCGGCGTCGAGTACGCGTCGATGGCCCTGGTCACCCTGGTCTTCCGGCGGGCCGACATCGAGGCGTACGAGGCCCTGCGCGGCCGCTCCGGCTTCCTCGTGCCGCCGGTCGACGGCCACACGATCAAGGCCTCCACCTTCTCCAGCAACAAATGGCAGTGGGTCGCGGACAGCGCCCCCGACCTGTTCGTGCTCCGCACCTCCGTCGGCCGGTACGGCGAGGAGGATCATCTGCACCGCGAGGACGAGGAACTCGTCGCCGTCTCCCTGCGCGACCTCGCCGGGGCCACCGGACTCACCGCCCGGCCGATCGACACCGAGGTCACCCGCTGGATCGGCGGCCTGCCGCAGTACCCGGTCGGCCACCACACCCGGGTTGCCCGGATCCGCGACGAGGTGGCCAAGCTCCCCGCCCTGCGCGTCTGCGGCGCGGTCTACGACGGCGTCGGCATCCCCGCCTGCATCGCGAGCGCACAGCGGGCGGCCGACGAGATCACGGGCGAGATCACGGGAGAGATCATCGCCACGTCGCCCCTGGTTCGGGGCACGGGGAGCGAGGCGGGACAATAGCCGTATGAGTGCTCCTGAGACTGCGACATCAAGCAAGGGTCCGAACGCCGGCAAGAAGGCCAAGGACCTCAACGAGGTCATCCGCTACACCCTGTGGTCGGTCTTCAAGCTGCGCGACGTCCTCCCGCTGGACCGCGCGGGATACGCCGACGAGGTCCAGGAGCTGTTCGATCAGCTCGCGGCCAAGGACATCACCGTCCGCGGCACCTACGACGTGTCCGGTCTGCGGGCCGACGCCGACCTCATGATCTGGTGGCACGCCGAGACCTCGGACGAGCTCCAGGAGGCGTACAACCTCTTCAGGCGCACCAAGCTCGGCCGCGCGCTCGACCCGGTCTGGTCGAACATGGCGCTGCACCGGCCGGCCGAGTTCAACAAGTCGCACGTCCCGGCGTTCCTCGCCGACGAGACGCCGCGCGACTACATCAGCGTCTACCCCTTCGTCCGGTCCTACGACTGGTACCTGCTGCCCGACGAGGACCGCCGCCGTATGCTCGCGGACCACGGCAAGATGGCCCGGGGCTACCCGGACGTCCGCGCCAACACCGTCGCCTCGTTCTCGCTGGGCGACTACGAGTGGGTCCTCGCCTTCGAGGCGGACGAGCTGTACCGCATCGTCGACCTGATGCGTCACCTGCGCGCCTCCGAGGCACGTCTCCACGTGCGCGAGGAGGTCCCGTTCTACACGGGCCGCAGGAAGAGCGTCACAGACCTGGTGGCCGGGCTCGCATAGCCAGCGAGTCCCGCACCACCCCAACCCGGAAGATCAGAAGGGCGGGCACCGGGCACCGACCGTGCCGTCCGCCGTTCCAGCGACACCGGGTTCGGCTTCGGGGGCCGTCGCACCGTGATGGTGCGGCGGCCCCCGCTCAGTACCGCCCGCCGGGGGATCAGTCCAGCGACACCGGGTTCGGCTCCGGGTGCGCCGCGCAGTCCGCACCCCGCCCCGGCACCTCACCGGTCAGCAGGTACCGGCGCAGATGGTCGTCGACACAGGCGTTCCCGGCCCCGCCGATGCCGTGCGTACCGGCGTCCCGCTCGGTCACCAGCGACGAGCCGGGCAGCCGCCTCCGCAGCTCCAGCGCCCCCTCGTACGGGGTCGCCGCGTCCCGCTCCGCCGCCAGGATCAGCACCGGCGGCAGCTCGCCCCACCGCGTCCCGACCTCCAGCGGCCGCTGCCGGGGCGCGGGCCAGAAGGCGCACGGCAGGTTCGCGAAGGCGTTGTCCCAGGTCTCGAACGGCGCGACGCGCGCCAGCTCCGTGTGGTCGCGGTCCCACACCTCGAAGTCCTCGGGCCAGGGCGCGTCGTTGCACTCGACGGCCGTGTACACCGCCTGCGCGTTCTCGTTGTCCTTGGCCGCCACCGCGCGCGGGGAGGCCTGCGCGACCAGCGGCTCCGGGTCGCCCCGGACGTACTCGGAGAGCGCCGTCGCCCGCATCGCCCAGTAGTCGTCGTAGTAGCTGGCCCCCAGGAACGCCGAGTGCAGCTGCCCCGGCCCCACCGTGCCGCCCGCGGGCTTCACCGCCAGCTCGGCGCGCACCTCGTCGTAGTGCCGCTGCACCGACTCCGGCGTGGTCCCCAGGTGGTAGACGTCGTCGTGCTTGGCCACCCAGCGGCGGAAGTCCTCCCAGCGCGCCTCGAAGGCCAGCGACTGGCCCATGTTGGAGCGGTACCAGATCTGCTCCGGATCCGGGTCGACCACCGAGTCGAACACCATGCGCCGTACGTGGGAGGGGAAAAGCGTCGCGTACAGCGCGCCGAAGTACGTCCCGTAGGAGGCCCCCATGAACGTCAGCCGCTCCTCGCCGAGCGCGGCCCGCAGGACGTCCAGGTCACGGGCGTTGTTCAGCGAGGTGTAGTGCCGCAGCGTCTCGCCCGCGTGGCTCGCGCAGCCCTCCGCGTACGCCTTGGCGCGGGCGACGCGCCGCTCCTTGTACTCCCGCGTCGGGTGGGTCGGCGCGTCCGTCGGACCCTTCGTGTACACGGCGGGGTCCTGGCAGGTCAGCGGGGCGGAGGAGCCGTTCACCCCGCGCGGGGCGTAGCCGACCAGGTCGTACGCCCCGGCGATCTCCTTCCACGCCGGCAGCTCCCCGGCCAGCGGGAAGGTGACGCTGGACGCGCCGGGGCCGCCCGGGTTGTAGACGAACGCGCCCTGTCGCTCCTCGGCCGGTCCGGTGGCCCCGGCGCGGCTGACGGTCAGTTCGAGCTGCCGCCCGTCCGGCTCGGCATAGTCGAGGGGCACCTTCACCGTGCCGCACTTCAGGGAGTCCGGGAGCATCTCGTCCTCCGGGCAGGAGACGAAGTCGATGCCGGCGGCCGTGGCACGGGAGGCGGCGATCGCGGTGCCCCGGGCCTCGGCGGAGCCCGGGCGCTCCCAGGCGGTCGCGGGAGCGACGGCCAGGGCGGACAGGACCAGGGAGCCGATCGATGTGTACAGCGCAGCTGTTCTCACGCGCGGTGCCTCTCTGCGGATGCGGAGAGGGATGGTCGGGCGGACGGACGGTGATGTCCAGCACCGCCCCGGCATGTCCGCGAACATGACCCTGATGGGCGGTCGGCGACCCGAGTGCGGAGCCCGGTTCAGCCGCCGCCGCCCCCGCCGCAGCAGCCGCCCCCACCACTCGATCCGCCCCCGCCCCCGCAGCCGGACCCACCTCCACAGCTCGAACCGGAGCCGCCCCCGCTGGACCCGCCGCAACTGGAGCCGTCCGGGCCGGAGGCGGCGCACCAGACCGCCGTCGCGCTGACGGCGACTCCCGCCGTACCGCTCCCCGAGGTGTACGCCGACGTACGCCCGCGTGGACCGCTCAGCCTCGCCGCCGCGACCAGTTGGGCCTGGAGCACCGGGTCCGGCAGGGCGCGGAGCCCCAGCGTGGCGACCAGATGGGCGTGGGTGATCACCTGGGCGTAGGCGTTCCGGAACCCCAGGGCTGCCTGGCGGCCCGCCCCCGTGATGCGGGCGGCGGTGGACGCCGCGACGATCAGCCCGCTGAATCCGCCGATCAGGACCGGGGGCACCATCAGCACGACGAACGGGAACGGCCGGTCGTGGGTGGCGAACTGGACGAAGGTCAGCACCATGCTCAGCGGCAGGGCGGCTACGCACGCCAGTCCCTGGATCATCGCCCACCACCGCAGCGGCCGGGTCTCCAGGGGCGACACGAGCAGCCCGCGCGCGGCGAGCCCGTCGCCGATCTCCTGCACAGCGGGGTGCCGCATCACCGCCTCCCGCAGGACGTGCAGAGCGCCGTTCGGCGCGGCGGCCAGCTCCTGGAACACCGCGCGTTCCACCGGGTCGCTCGCCTGCGCACGCCGGGCGCCGACGATGCCGGGCCCGCCGACGACCAGTCGGCCGTCCGCGTGCAGGGCACTCAGCGCGGTGTCCACGACCCTGGCCGGGCCGCCGTTCAGGAAGGCGGCCTCGTACAGGTCGTGGAGCGCGTGACCGGGCGCCGGGCGAGGGCGCCGGGCCCGCTCGCGCACGGCCTTGACGAGGAGCACCACCGAGCAGACGACGACCACGACGGTCACCAGCAGAGCCACCACGTACACGGCGGATCACCTCCCCACGAGGGCGGCACGAGCCGCCCGGACCAGTCGGGTGGCCCGGTGCGGAGGCCGGGCGCCCGACCGGTGCCGCCACCAGGACGACAGCCGGCGCCGCGCCGCCGGATCGGCGGGAGAGCCCGCGATGAGCACGTGCTCCGCGAAGTCCAGGGCGTCGCGCCGGTACCCGCCGGTCATCGGCCGGCTCCTGGCGTACGCGAGGAACGCGGCACGGTAGCCGTCGCCGAGGATCTCCGGCAGCTCCGGCGCGACCTTGGCGACGACGTCCGCGCGCTTGGCGGCCAGCGCCCGGCTCTGCACCCGCAGCCGCCGTGGGTCGAAGCCCTCGGGCACCGGGGTGCCCGCCACCAGCGCGGAGAGCAGCGCGGCTTGCGCGACAGCGGTACGGTCGCGGGTCCCGGCCGGCACGGGGGCGGCGGGCGCACGGTCGCGGGTGCCGGCCGGCACGGGGACGTCGGTACGGTCATGAGTGCCGGGCGGCACGGGGACGGCCGCCGCACGGACTCCGGTGTCTTCCCCGCCGCAGGTCGCCGGACGCGGGCCCGCCGTGGGAGCCGCCTGCCGCAGAGTCGCCCGGATCGCGTCCAGTTCGCCCGCCAGCTCCGCGGTCGGCGGGAACGCGTCGTCCCGCTCCAGCAGCACGCCCGGCGGGTCGACCCGGGAGCGCAGCTCGGCCAGCACCTCCAGGACCGGCGCGGTGACCGGGTGGGCGTGCGTGTCGTGCCAGACGCCGTTCCTCTCGACCCCGCCCGCCACATGGACGTACGCGATGGCCTCCACCGGCAGCTCGTCCAGCGCCTTCGCCGGGTCCTGGCCGAGGTTGACGTGATTGGTGTGCAGGTTGGCCACGTCGATCAGCAGCCGTACCCCGGTCCGCGCGACCAGCTCCGCCAGGAACTGCCCCTCGGTCAGCTCCTCGCCCGGCCAGGAGATCAGCGCCGCGATGTTCTCCAGGGCGAGCGGCACCGGCAGCGAGTCCTGCGCGATCCGCACGTTCTCGCACAGCACGTCCAGCGCGTCCCGGGTACGCGGCACCGGCAGCAGGTGCCCCGCCTCCAGCCTCGGCGACGCGGTCAGCGGCCCCCCGGCCCGTACGAACGCGATGTGCTCGGTCACCAGCGGCGTCCCCAGCAGCTCGGCGCGCTCCGCGAGGGCGGCGAGGCGCACGGGGTCCGGGCGGTCGGCGCCGCCCAGGCCGAGGGCCACCCCGTGCGGCACGATCCGCACGCCGCGCTCCCGGAGCCGTACCAGGGAGTCCGGGAGGTGGTCGGCGCAGAGGTTCTCCGCGACCGCCTCGACCCAGTCGATCCCCGCCAGCGCCTCCACCTCGTCCGCGATCTCCGGCCGCCAGCCGATGCCGATGCCCAGTTCCATGGTGTCCCCCTGCTCACCTCGTCCTGTCCAGGGGTCATGGCCCCGTCGAGCGGCGATGAACCCGACCGGGGGGACGTTCAGAGCTGGATCTGAGGTTCCGGGACCGTCGTCCCCGTCATGGCATCGGCATCATCGTGGGCGGCACCGGGCGCGAGGTGAAGGACTGGTCGCCGGTCGGTGTCGCCGGCACCGGGGGCAGGGGGACCTGCCCGTTCCGGGGCATCGACGGGCCCGAGGGACTGGCCGTCGACCCGCCCGCCGCCTCGCGGGCCATGGCGTCGAAGTCGACGAGGCCGGTGCCTTCCAGCATGGTGATGTGGTCCAGCACGGTCTGGTTGGCGTCGCTGGCCAGCTGCCGGATCAGCGTGTTCCGGGTGGTGTGGCGGACCTGGGCGATCAGGCCGAAGACCTTGCCGTGGGAGACCCGCAGGATATTGGCGAACTTCCGCTCGTACGCGTCCCCGGTCGCCGCCGTCAGTTCCCGCAGCCACCCCTGCTGCTGGGCGGTCGGCTGGTTCGGCAGCTCCACTCCGAGCTTCGCCGCCACGTCCCGGGCCCGCCGGTCCAGGTCCGCGTGCCCGACGACCAGGTGGTCCCCGGCGGCCTTCGTCGCCTCGCTGGGCGCCCGCTCGATCGCCTGCTGCCCGGCGGGCAGCTCCCACAGGCCGGCGAGCCGCACCTTGACCAGGAAGTCCCGGTCGGTCGCGGAGAGCGGCCCCCACTGGGTGGCGACGCTGGAGGCGTTGAGGTTCGCCTCGCCGGTGCCCGAACGGTCCGCGTAGGACCACATGGGGAACGCGAGCGCGCCGAGCGTGGCGACCAGCGCCGCGATGATGAGGGCCGTTCCGTTGATGCGTCGCAACAAGGTGTCTCCCGGGCCGAAGCGTGAAAGCGTCGAACAGGCGTCAATCAACCGCCAACCGGCACGCCGTGCAGGCTACTTGGCGGTAGTGCCGATTCGGCAGTACCGGGAGATACGTAGCCGGACGCAGAAACGCTCAGCCGTGCTTCCGGTCACCGGGTTCCTGCTCGGGTGCCTCCGCGCGGGGATCCGGTTCCCGCTCAGCGGTGCAGCGCCGGGTGGTCGGCGACCACCGTGCAGGACCCCGGGGCGATCTCGGTGAACCCCGCGTCGCGCACCACCGGCAGCCCGCTCACCGTCAGTTCCCGCCAGCGCTCCGCACCGGGGGTGGCGACGGAGAGCGGGAACCCGGCCTCGCGCCAGGCCTTGCGCTCGGTGTCGGACAGCTCCCACCAGGCGAGCTGCGCCCCGTGCCCGGCCTGGGCCATCGTCTTGCCCGCCGACATGTCCACCACGGGGTTCAGCCACAGCACCGGCCCCGACAGATCGGGCGCGGCGGGCGGCCCGGGGTCCTCCAGGTCGGTGCCCGACACCTGGAGCTTGGCCAGCTCCTTGGGCCAGCCGTCCAGCGGGATCGGCGGGAAGACCCGTACCTCCGCGCCGTCCTCGCCCGTCACCGTGATGCCGTCCAGCGCCGCGGCCTTGCGCCACTCCGCACCGCGCGCCCGGCGCACGACCTTGCGGATCCGGGCGTCCTGCCACTCCCGCATCGCCGCGGCCCACTCGCCGTCCCCGAGGGACCGTTCGTCGGAGAGGATCGTCAGCACCGCACGGGCGGCGGTCCGCAGCGCGTCGGTGCGGGCGGGCGGGTCCGTCTTCTCCAGGTGGAGCACCAGCGGCAGCACGAACTGCCGCGCCTGGTCGCGGTCGGTCGGACCGTCGTGGAACGGGCTCTCGGGGGCGGGGGTGTCGTTGCTGGTCACCGTCCCAGTCTGCCAGGCCGGTCGCGTCACTCTTCTTGGCGGAACGACGTGATCCGGGTGAGGATGCTCCGCATGAAGAGCGATCTCTTTTCCAGCGAGCACATGGCCCAGCCGGCCACCGCCCCCGGCATGACCCTGCAGAACTCCAAATCGATCAAGTACGCCGTCAACGGGGAGATGCACGCCCGGCAGGGCTCGATGATCGCCTTCCGCGGCAACCTCCAGTTCGAGCGCAAGGGCCAGGGCATCGGCGGCCTGCTCAAGCGGGCGGTCACCGGCGAGGGCCTCGCACTGATGGCCGTCCGCGGCCAGGGCGAGGCGTGGTTCGCGCACGAGGCGGCGAACTGTTTCATCGTGGAGCTGGACCAGGGCGACGCCATCACCATCAACGGCCGCAACGTCCTCTGTTTCGACCCCACGCTCTCCTACGAGATCAAGACGGTGAAGGGCGCCGGAATGGTCGGCGGCGGCCTCTTCAACAGCGTCTTCACGGGCCACGGCAAGCTCGGCCTGATGTGTGAGGGCACCCCGATCGTGATTCCCGTGACGGCCGCTCAGCCGGTGTACGTGGACACGGACGCGGTCGTCGGCTGGAGCCAGCAGCTCACGACCAGCCTGAACCGCTCGCAGAGCGTCGGCTCGATGGTGCGCGGCGGATCCGGCGAGGCCGTCCAGCTGATGCTCCAGGGCGAGGGCTTCGTCATCGTGCGGCCCAGCGAGGCCAGGCCCGAGAAGACCTCCAACTGAACCTGGACCTCCGGGGCGTGGCTCGCCGCGGCGGCGGTGATCCTCGTCTGCCGGCTCGCCGCCCGGCGCGGATGAGTACGCTCGTGGACGTGGACACGGACGAGACGTACTGCCAGACCCCGGGGCCGATCGCACCGGCCCCGTCGTCCGGGGCGGCCGAAGGCCCTCCGTACGCCGAGTGCGTGCTGTGCCGCGAGCCGACCGAGTACCCGGAGTCGACGAAGGGCGCCACGCTGTGCCCGGTCTGCGCCTGGCAGGAGGCGGGCCGCACGGCCTGCTCCGGCTAGGCGCAGACCGGTCCCGGTGACGCCGGCCCTCGTACCGCTTCTTCATCGGTGCCGGGAGGCCCGGCACCGCTCGCGACCGCGCGGAACCCGTGCGCGGCCCCCGGCGGACCAGCCGCGAACCGGCCCGCGTTCTGCTTGAGGCCGAGGTCGAGCGACGCGTCCTGGCCGGTCACGTCCTCGGTCCGGCCGGGGCCCCGGAGCTACCGCGCGCTCGCGGCCTTGCCGCTCAGCGCACCCGGAAGACCGGTCCGCGCGGGGTGAACGGCAGCCCCGCGCCCTCCGGGATCAGGTAGGCGTGCTCGCGGCGGACCCGCAGCACGTCGCACCAGCCGTCGGTGATCACCAGGACGGGGGCCGTCGGCGGGAAGTCGTCGGCCCGCTGCAGCAGGTCGATGCCGGGTTGCAGGACCGTGCCGCCGCGCCCCCTGACCCGTACCCGCCCGGCGATCTCCGTCGGCGCCAGGTATCCGGCGTCGTAGGCGGCGGCGTCGCAGAACACCACGCGGGCGGCCGGCACGTCGCGGGCCTCGGCGTAGGAGGCGATCGCGCCCAGTGCCTTGGCGAGCAGCGGGCCGGACATCGAGCCCGAGGTGTCCAGGACGACGCCGAAGGTGCAGCGGGCGACCTCCTCGGGCGGGAAGTAGCGGCCCGCGCGCGGGATGTCGGGGGTCGAGGCCTGGCGCCGGGCGGGCCGGGAGTAGCTGCGTACCGGCTCGGGTCGGGGTACGAACTCGTCGAACCAGCGGGCCAGTCGCGCATCCCATGGGACGGGCGGGTGGGCGAGTGCGCGGATCTCCTGGACCAGTCCGGCCGGCAGCGGGCCGCGCTGTCGGTCGGTGTGCAGCTGGTGGCCCTGGACGAGGGCGCGCCGGTAGAACGCGTCGAGGTCGACGGGGTCGGCGGTGCGGCCGGGCAGCGGTTCGCCCAGGATGTCGCCGGCGCCCTTGCCCCGCAGGGTCGCGAGGCGTCGGCCGCGCCGCAGCCCGGTGGCGATCCGGTCGTACACCTCCTCGGCCGACAGACCCTTCAACCCGGCGTCGTACAGCAGCCCTTCGGGCATCGCGCCGATGCTCATCTCCACCAGCCAGCCGTTGATGACGTAGTCGGCGGCGACGTTGAAGAGATAGGGGTCGCGGGCGCCGCGGCGCCCGCCGTGGCGCAGGGCGGCGTGCAGCATCTCGTGGGCGAGGACGAACCGCCACTCCTCGTCCGTGAACCGCTTGAGCGGGTTGATGTAGATCTCGCCGGCGGTGGCGTCCACGGCGGCCACGGAGATGGCGTGCACGCGGGCGAGTTCGGCGTCGGCGACGACGGTCAGTCCGGCCGCGAGGCCGCCGAGCAGCGGGTAGGAGGAGACGAACCAGTTGAGGGCGCGGTCCCAGGGACGCTGGGCGACGCGCTCACCGGTGAGCCGGTCCCGGCGGCCGCCCGCGACGTCCATCGCGGCGGAGACCGTACGGGTCAGGGCGTAGGCGAAGGCGAGTTGCCGGTCGGGCAGGGTGGTGTCCTGGTGCGGCCACTGGACCAGGAGCTGGTCGGGTTCGCCGTCCGCCGTGCCGCACCGCTCGTAGGCGGCCGGGACGCCGGTCTTGCGCCAGCGGGCGGCCAGCTGCTCCTCGTCGCCGTCGGGGTAGCTCTCGGGGAGGTGGTCGGGGGTGGTGCCGATGGGGAAGGTGGCGAGGAAGCGGTTGACGACCGTGCAGCGGGCGGCGAGGGCGAAGCGGTCGGGCTGTTCGCGGGGCTCCTTGGCGGCGGGGAGGTGGCCGAAGCCGAGGTGGAGGAGGGCGTGGGCGAGCGCCCAGGCCCACTCGCCGGGTTCGGCCCGGCGGGTGGGGTGGACGTGCACCCGTCCGTTGGAGTCCGCCCGGACGAGGCCTTGGCCGGGGGCGTCGGCATTGCCTCTGGCGCGGACGAAGTCGGCGTCGACGGCTGCGAGGGCGGGGTTGCGGCGCACCAGGGCGGTGCCGGCGGCGAAGGCCTCGGCGGCCGGGTCGGGGCGGTCCGTGTCCTGCTTGCGGGACCGGCTCAACGCCGGGCCTCGACCAGGCGCGGCATGTCGCGGGCGGCCTCCACCAGGAACCAGGCGGGCAGCACCGGGTTGCCGTCGGCGTCCTCGGCGATGACGGTCTGGGCGACCTCGACGGAGATCTCGGCGAGCTGGACGAGCAGCGACTTGGCGCGGTAGGAGGTCTCGCGCACGGCGGCCGAGGCATGCTCGCGCTGGGCCGGGAGCTCCTTGACGAGCCGCCCCCGGAACGCCTCGGCGAGGTAGTAGAGCAGGTCGCGGTCCTCGACGCGGCGGGGCCAGGAGGCGTCTCCCTTGATGATCGCCTCGATGCCGTAGGTGTGTCGCACGATCTTGGCGTACCCGCAGAAGGAGACGGCATGGGCGGGGGTCAGCGTCCCGTGCACCACGATCTTCAGTGTCTCCTCGTCCAGCGCCGGCCCGAAGGAGTGCAGCGCGTCGGAGAGCATGTGCCAGGAGCGGGGTGTGGAGAACGGCTCCTCGGTCTTGGGCGGCTGCGACCACAGGTGGTCGGGCCGGTCGGCGAGGTAGTCCACCACCCAGGGGTGGATGCCGTTCTCGCCCGCCCACACCAGCCAGTCGGTGGCGGAGGCACGCAGGTGGACGTGGGTGAGGCGGTTGACGAGTGCGGAGGCGATGGGGCGTGCCAGGGCGTTGTCGGTGGCGCGGTTGCCGGCGCCGATCACGATCGAGCCTGCCGGGAGCTCGTAGTTGCCGATCCGGCGGTCGAGGATGAGCGAGTAGAACGCCTTCTGCACATCCGGGGTCGCGGCGTTCAGCTCGTCCAGGAAGAGGCAGTACGGCTCGTCGCGGGCGATTGCCTCCGGCGGGCAGAACACGGAGCGGCCGTCGCGGATCTGAGGAACGCCGATCAGGTCCTCGGGGGCGAGCTGAGTGCCCAGCAGGCTTACGCACTCCAGGCCCAGGGATTCGGCGAACTTCCGCACCAGGGAGGACTTCCCGATGCCGGGAGCGCCCCAGAGGAATACCGGGCGGACGGTGGCGAGGCCCAGAAGGAGGTCCGGGATCTGGGTGGGGGTGACGGTTACTGCGGCCTGCAAGCGGTCGACTCCTCCGAGGGCAATGTGTCCTGTTCACTCAGCGTATGGGGCTGGTGAGGGCAGTCGCACCCGGTTTTCCCCCGCTGTGCCGCTGTGCCGACGCCGCTGTGCCGACGCTCAGGGCCTGTCCTCCATCAGCTCCGACACCTTCACGAACCGGTAGCCGCGCTCGCGCAGTTCCGGCACGATCCGGCGTACGGCCGCCTCGGTGGCCGGGGCCGCGCTGCGGGTGCAGTGCATCACCACGAGGGACCCCGGCCGCACCCCGTCCAGCACCTGCTCGGCCACGGCGTCCGCGTCCGTGGCGAAGGCGTCGCCGCTGACCACGTCCCACTGCACGGCCGTCACGTTCGCCGGGCCCAGCGCGCGCAGTGCCGTGTCGTCGTAGCAGCCGCCGGGGAAGCGGAAGTACGGCACCACGTTCCGCGCCCCCGCCTTCCGGATCGCCGTGAAGGCACGTTCCACATCGCGGGTCATCGCGGCCTTCTCGACCACCGGCAGGCCGTAGCAGGGGGCGCTGAAGGCGTAGTGGCTGTAGGAGTGGTTGGCGATCTCGAACAGCGGATCCGTGCCGATGGCCTTTGCCTGCGCCGGGTACTCCTCGGCCCAGCGCCCGGTCATGAAGACGGTGGAGGGCACCTTCAGCCGGCGCAGCGACGCGACCAGTTCCGGGTTGTCGAAACGCTCGCCCGAGGCCGCCCGGGGGCCCTGATCGGCCGTCATGTCGGCGTCGAACGTCAGCGCCACGACCTTCTCCGCCGAGCGGCCCGCCGCACCCCCGCCCGTCGGCCTCCGCTCGAAGACCGGGGTGCGGCCCGCCGGGCCGGGGGCCATCGTGGGCGGCTTCTCCGGAGCGGCGGAGGCGGAGGCCGCGGGGGCGGGCGGGGGAGCGGGTGCGGGGGCAGGGCCCCCGCACCCGGCCAGGGTGGCACCGGTCAGCACCCCCGCGACCGTCAGAGTCGTCATCTTCCGTGCAGTAGTGATCACTCACGGAAAATATCCGACATGGCGGTCATATCTTCATGGGGCGCTCCGGTGTCCCGGCGGAGTGGTGGAGAGCAGCCTCAGCCTCAGCCTCAGCCTCAGCACCAGGGACCCGTCACCGCGAACGTCGTCCCCGGCGTGTAGCAGTTCACGTACATCGTCGAGCCGTCCGGCGAGAAGGCGACCCCGGCGAACTCACCCCACGCCGGCTCCTCGGGCGTCCCGATGTTCTGCCGCCCGCGCGCCATCGCGTACACCTCGCCGCGCCGCGTCACCCCGAGCACGTGCTGCGCACCGCCGCCGTCCTCGCAGACCATCAGCCCGCCGTCGGCCGCCAGGCAGATGTTGTCGGGGGACTCGCCGGGCAGCTGGATGTCGGTGTCCGGGCCGAAGAGCACGACCAGGGTGAGCCGCCGCTTCTTCGGCTCGTAGCGCCAGACCTGGCCGTAGTGGTCGGCCGCCGATCCCTCGTCGCTGCGGGCGAAGCTGGAGACGAAGTAGACGGAGGAGTCGCCCCAGTAGCAGCCCTCCAGCTTCTGCGCGTGCGTGATGCCCTTCGGGCCGAAGTCCTGGAAGCGGATCGGGGTCTCCGCGGCCGGCGGATCGGGCACGGGAACCCACTCGATCCGGTCGAAGCGCGTGCCGGTCTCCCGGACGGCGGAGAGGTCGGACACCCCCGGCACCCGCATCGCCTCCAGCTCGCCGCCCGCCCGGAGCGAACCGGTGCCGCCGAGCGGCTTCTCGGGAAGGAAGCGGTAGAAGAGCCCGAACGGCTTGTCGAACGCGTCCTCGGTCTCGTACACGATCCCGGACCTCGGGTCGACGGCGATCGCCTCGTGCTGGAAGCGGCCCATCGCGGTCAGCGGGACGGCCCCGGTGCGGCGCGGATCGGCGCCGTCCACCTCGAAGATGAAGCCGTGGTCCTTGGTGTACCCGTTGGTCCCGGCCTTGTCCTCGTTCTCCTCGCAGGTCAGCCAGGTGCGCCAGGGGGTGGGCCCGCCCGCGCAGTTCACCGCCGTACCGGCGATGGCGACGCGCTCGCCGAGCACCCTGTTGCGACCGTCCAGCTCCAGGGACGTCACGCCGCCCTTGGCCGCCGGGTCGTAGGTCAGCCCCTCGACGGTCGGTACGCCGATCTCGGCGGTGTGCCGGTTCTCGTGGTTGCGGACGAGGTGGATCCGTCCGTTGCGGCCGCGCAGGGCGGCCATCCCGTCGTGGTTGCCCGGCACCGGCCCCTCGCCGGAGCGCAGCGGCTCGCCCTCCCGGGACAGCACCCGGTAGCGGAATCCTTTCGGCAGGTCGAGCAGTCCGTCCGGATCGGGGACGAGCGGGCCGTAGCCGCCGTGGCCGCGTGCGGCCGCCGTGCCGGCGAAGAGTTCGGAGAAGTACCCCGTGAAGGCGACCGCGGCGGCTGCGCCGCTGCCTGCCAGGACCTGGCGTCGGGTGGCGGTGGGGCGGGGTGCGGTTGACATGAGGTGACTCCCTGCTGGCGAACAGGTGAAGTGACCCGCACGTGTGTAGCACGCACAGAGGCGCGGGGGAACCATGCGTGCCCCCGCGCCCCGTGTTGCTGCTGGGACGGCCCTGATGGGAGCAGCCGTCCGAGCGGCGTCAGGCCAGCGAGGCCGACAGGGTGATCGTGGTGCCCGTCAGCGCCTGGCTGACCGGGCAGTTCGCCTTGGCGTCCTCGGCGGCCTTGAGGAAGCCGTCCTCGTCGAGACCGGGCACCTCGCCCACGACGGTGAGGTGGATGCCGGTGATGCCCGTGCCGGGCTGGAAGGTCACCTCGGCCTTGGTCTCCAGCCGGGTCGACGGGGTGCCGGCCCCGGCGAGCGCGTGGGAGAGCGCCATCGAGAAGCAGCTGGAGTGCGCGGCGGCGATGAGCTCCTCGGGGCTGGTCTTTCCGTTCGCCTGCTCCGAGCGGGCAGGCCAGGAGACGGGGTAGTCACCGATGCCGGAGGAGTCGAAGGTGACGACCCCCTTGCCCTCGATCAGGTTGCCTTCCCAGTTCGTGTGCGCCTGACGCGTGGTAGCCATGCTGGATCCCTTCGAACGGTGTGCGTGGTTGTACGGGATGTGCGGTTGTACGCGGTGTGCGGTGGTACGGGATAACACGGGACACATCGCAGCGCGCGGTGTCCCGTTGCGTCACGCCCCGAACCTACTGCGCCACCAGCCCCTTCGCGTCACGCGCCAGCGCCGTCAGCCGGGAGATCGCCCGGAAGTACTTCTTCCGGTACCCGCCGTTCAGCATCTCGTCACTGAACAGCTGGTCGAAGGGCAGCCCCGAGGCGAGCACCGGGACCTCCCGGTCGTACAGCCGGTCGGCCAGCACCACCAGGCGCAGCGCGGTCGACTGGTCGGGCACCGCCATCACCCCGGTCAGGCAGACGGCGCCGATGTCGTCGGTCAGTGCGCCGTACCGGCTCGGGTGGACCCGGGCCAGGTGCTCCAGCAGCCCGGGGAAGTCGTCGAGGGACGCGCCCGGCGTGGCGTACGCGGCCCGGGTGACCTGCTCGTCGTCGTACGGCGGCGGGGCCTCGGGCAGACCGCGGTGCCGGTAGTCCTCGCCGTCGATGCGCAGCGGGCGGAAGTGCGCGGACAGGCCCTGGATCTCGCGCAGGAAGTCGACGGCGGCGAACCGGCCCTCGCCGAGCTTGCCCGGCAGCGTGTTCGAGGTCGCGGCGAGCGCCACCCCGTTCTCCACGAGCCGACGGAGCAGCGAGGAGACGAGCACGGTGTCGCCCGGGTCGTCCAGCTCGAACTCGTCGATGCACAGCAGCCGGTGCCCGCTCAGCGTCTGCACGGTCTGCTGGAAACCCAGCGCGCCGACCAGGTTCGTCAGCTCCACGAACGTGCCGAACGCCTTGAGCGACGGCTCGGCGGGCGTGGCGTGCCAGAGGGAGGCCAGCAGGTGGGTCTTGCCGACGCCGTAGCCGCCGTCCAGATAGACCCCGCGCGGCCCGGTCGGAGCGGCCGGCTTCCTGCTGAACCACCTGCGCCGCCCGGAACCCGTCGCGTGCGCCCCGCCGAGCCCGGCGGCGAAGCCCGCCAGGACCGTGACCGCCTCGCTCTGGCTGGGCTGGTTCGGGTCCGGTACGTACGTGTCGAAGCGCACCGAGTCGAAGCGCGGCGGCGGCACCATCTCGGCGACCAGACGGTCTGCGGGGACGTGCGGCTCACGGGCGCACAGGGACAGCGGGGCTGTTTCGGCAAGGGGGCTCTGCCCCGGAAACGCGGTGGATGACGACACAACTCTCCACCCTAAGGCCCGTGCCAGACTGCACCCCATGCGAAGCCTGTTCCCTGTGACGGACCTGACAAAGAGCGCTGTGGGAGACGAGGACCCGTCCCGGCCGCTCACCGACCGCGAGTGGACCCTCGACGAGCTGGCGGACGCCTACGCCTACCCCACCGGCCTCCCGGCCGGGGCACCCTGGCTGCGCGCCAACATGGTCTCCACCCTCGACGGGGCCGCCCAGCACGACGGCCGTTCGCAGGGCATCTCCTGCGCGGCGGACATGCGGATCTTCGGCACCCTGCGGGGCCTGGCCGACGTGGTGGTCGTCGGGGCCGAGACCGTACGCCTGGAGGGGTACCGTCCGGCCCGCGCCCGCGAGGCGTTCGCCGGGCGGCGGGCGGCGGCCGGGCAGGGCCCCGCGCCCGCCGTCGCGGTGGTGACCGGCTCGATGGACCTGGACTTCTCGCTGCCGCTGTTCACCGAGCCGCTCGTCCCGACGCTCGTGGTGACCGGCGCCGGGGCCCCCGACGACCGGATCGCGGCGGCCGGGAAGGCGGGCGCCGAGGTGGTGATCGCGGGTGAGGGCACCCGGGTGGATCCGGCCCGCGCCGTGCGCGAGCTGGCCGGCCGGGGGCTGACCCGGCAGCTCACCGAGGGCGGCCCCCGGCTGCTCGGCCAGTTCGTGGCGGCGGGTGTGCTGGACGAGCTGTGCCTGACGCTCTCCCCGATGCTCACAGCGGGTGACGCTCAGCGCATCGCCGGGGGGCCCGGGGGCGCCGTGCCGGAACGTTTTTTCCTGGCATCGCTGCTGGAAGAGGCCGGTTTCCTCTTCTCTCGGTACCGTCGGACTGACAGTTAGCGGAATTTACCGTTCCGCTTAGCTTCGGCTGGGCACACTTACCCCTGCAGTCCCCGTGGAAGCGCGGGGAAGGATGGTTTCAGCAAACGACCGTCGACGGTCGAGCCGGCCGTCGACGAGACGAAGAAGCGGAAGGGCGCCTGTCGTGTTCACAAGCGTTTTGATGATCGAGAAGCCGCTCACTCCCGAGGACGTGGAGTTCGTCACCACCCTCCACGGCGAGGAGCGGATCTCGTTCGTCGTTCTGTTGCAGCCGCGCGGCGACCAAGCCGATGTGCTGCTGCGCGCGATCGACGACGTGGCGATGGGGGAACTGAAGGAAGCGGTCAGGGAGGGGGAGGAGCCGGAGGGCAACGAGGCCCGCGAACCCGCCGAGATCGGCCTTGAATACTCCCTGCGGGCCCTGCGCGAGGCGGGCTCCGAAGCGGTCGGACAAGTGATCGAGGACCACCCCCTGGACAAACTGACGACCGTCGTCGAGGAGGCGGGCGCCGACGAGGTCATCGTCCTGACCGCCCCGCACTACGTGGAGGAGTTCTTCCACCGCGACTGGGCCTCCCGGGCCCGGCACAAGGTGGGCGTCCCGGTGCTCAAGCTCTTCGCGCACAGCGAATAGGCTGGGCCCGCGGTCCGGGTCGGCCCCCGGCCGCAGTCCGAACCGCAGCGACCACGCAGGAGCACAGATGGCACCCGGCATTCCCGCCGCCATGGAACGACCCCACTTCATCGGCATCGGCGGCGCCGGAATGTCGGGCATCGCGAAGATCCTGGCCCAGCGCGGCGCGAAGGTGGCGGGCAGCGACGCCAAGGAGTCCGCCACCGCCGAGTCCCTGCGGGCGCTGGGGGCGACCGTGCACATCGGGCACGCGGCGGGCCACCTGGCCGACGACGCGTCCTGCGTGGTCGTCTCCAGCGCCATCCGCGCCGACAACCCGGAGCTGCTCCGGGCGAACGAGCTGTCCATCCCCGTGGTGCACCGCTCCGACGCGCTGGCCTCCCTGATGAACGGCCTGCGCGCCATCGCGGTCGCCGGCACCCACGGCAAGACGACCACGACGTCGATGCTGGCCGTCGCCCTCTCCTCGCTGAGCCTCGCCCCCTCGTACGCCATCGGCGGCGACCTGGAGGGCCCCGGCACCAACGCCACGCACGGCGAGGGGTCCATCTTCGTCGCGGAGGCGGACGAGAGCGACCGCAGTTTCCAGAAGTACGACCCCGAGGTCGCGATCGTCCTCAACGTCGAGCTGGACCACCACGCGAACTACGCCTCGATGGACGAGATCTACGACTCCTTCGAGACGTTCGTCGGCAAGGTCGTCCCCGGTGGCACCCTGGTCGTCTCCGCCGACCAGCCCGGCGCGGTCGAGCTGACCCGCCGGGTCCGCGACCTCTCCGACCTCAAGGTCGTCACCTACGGCTCCGCCGAGAACGCCGACGTCCGCGTCCACAAGGTCACCCCGCGCGGTCTGACCAGCGAGGTCACGGTCCTGCTCAACGGCAGGTTCCTGACCTTCACCGTCTCGGTCCCCGGCAGTCACTACGCCCACAACGCGGTCGCCGCCCTCGCCGCCGGGGTCGCCCTCGGCATCCCGGCGCACAACCTGGCCTCCGCGCTCGGCAGCTACACCGGGGTCAAGCGCCGCCTCCAGCTCAAGGGCGAGGCGGCGGGCGTGCAGGTCATCGACTCGTACGCGCACCACCCCACCGAGATGACCGCCGACCTGGAGGCCATGCGCGGCGCGGCCGCCGACGCCCGCATCCTGGTCGTCTTCCAGCCGCACCTGTTCTCCCGTACCCAGGAGCTCGGCACCGAGATGGGCCAGGCCCTCGCACTGGCCGACGCCTCCGTGGTCCTGGACATCTACCCGGCCCGCGAGGACCCGATCCCCGGCATCACCAGCGCCCTGATCGTCGACGCGGCGAAGGCGGCGGGCGCCGAGGTCACCGCCGTCCACGACCCGGCCGACGTCCCCGCCGCCGTCGCGGGAATGGCGAAGCCCGGCGATCTCGTTCTCACCATGGGAGCGGGCGATGTCACCGACCTCGGCCCGCGCATCCTGGACCACCTGTCCAGCGATCACCTGTCGAGCTGAGGAGCGGGACGTGTCGTACGACGTCGAGAAGCCGGACGAGCAGTGGCGGGCGGAGCTGAGCCCCGCCGAATACGCGGTGCTGCGCCAGGCCGGCACCGAACCCGCGTTCAAGGGTGAGTACACCGACACCAGGACGGCGGGCGTCTACTCCTGCCGGGCCTGCGGGGCGGAGCTGTTCCGCTCCGACACCAAGTTCGAGTCGCACTGCGGCTGGCCGTCCTTCTACGACCCGAAGGACACCGACGCGGTCGAGCTGGTCGAGGACCGCGCCCACGGCATGGTCCGCACCGAGGTGCGCTGCACCCGCTGCGGCTCGCACCTGGGCCATGTATTCGAGGGCGAGGGCTACCCGACCCCCACGGACCAGCGCTACTGCATCAACTCGATCTCGCTGACGCTGGCGCCGGACGAGAGCTGAGCCCGCACGGCCGAGTGCCCCCGCCCCCTCCGCGTACGCAAGGGGGCGGGGGCACTGTGCTGTCACTCCTGCGGCGGGGGCTCACCCCTCGCCGTCGCCACCGTTCTCGGCCGCTTCGGACCGCAGCAGCGGGTGGATCACGCCGGGGAAGACCCGGGCCCGTACGACCTCCTCGGCCGACCCGCCCCGCACGACCGTCTCCGCGACGCCCCAGGGCCGCCCGGCCAGGTGGATGGTCAGGGTGTACGAGGAGGAGCAGCCGGTGCACTCGTAGCGGTCGGCCCAGGTCTCGACCTCGGTGGTGGAGCCCGGGTAGCGCTTCACGTGGCGGTGGCGGGCGTGGCAGTGGTCGCAGACCTCGCCCGGCTCGCAGGTCCCGCCGCACGGACACGGCACGTCGAGGGAGTCGGCGGGCTTCCAGCGCTGCACGAGGACGGCCTCGCGGGTCGCGCCCATGTCCTTCATGGCCTTGAGATTGCGGGCGGCGACGTTGTACGACTCGCCGGTGGCGGCCATCCGGTCACGGATGACGTCCTTGCGTCCACGGTTGGTCGTCATGTTGCTCCTCCTGGGTTCACGCAGCCCGCCAGGAGGCCCATGAGTCAATCAGTCAGTACCTCTTTACGTTACCCGCCCGGCACCGGCGCACGGACCGGGAGGCCTTCCCCCGGTCGGTGACGGCTTCAGAGCGCGTCGAGATCCATGGCGGAGGCGATGGCGTGGGACCCGGCTTCGTTGGGGTGCACGCCGTCCGGGAAGACGTAGCCGGGGCGCGGCAGGGCGGGATCGGCGGGGTTCGCGACGGCTCGGTCGACGTCGAGGACGGAGTCGTACGCGCCGCTGGTGCGTATCCAGTGGTTGACGGCGGTCCGGGTCCTCTCGCCCCGCTCGCTGTAGACGGGGAAGCGGGCGCCCTTCATGGGCAGGATGGTCGCGCCGACGGCCTTGATGCCGCGGGCGTGGGCGGCGCGGATCAGCGCTTTGTGGGCGTTGATGATCCGGCGGGCGGTCACGTGGGGTGCGGAGCCCATGCAGGGGTCGCCCAGCTCGGGGGCGACGATGTCGTTGCCACCCAGGTGGACGATCACCGTGCGTACGCCGGGGCGGTCGATGACATCGCGCCGGAAGCGGTCGGTGGCCTTGTCCCCATAGCAGGGGGAGTCGTCGAGGATCCGGTTTCCGCTGATGCCGGCGTTTACCACGTCCAGCGGTCGGCGGTCGGCGACGATGCGTTCGGCGAGCTTGTCCGTGAAGCGGGTGTCGGTGCCGGGCGCGGCCCCTGTTCCGTCCATGAGCGAATCCCCGAAGGTGACCACGGTGCCGCGCCTCGGGGAGGCCGGGCCGGACACCTCCACACCGCTCAGGAAGTACCAGGCGTGTGTGGACGCGGTGTAGGCGTCCCCGGCGTCGGCCAGATGGCGCCCGGAGGCGCGGTACGAGGTGGCGGTGGTGAACCGGTGGAAGGTGGCCGGACCGGTGCGGTCGGCGAAGTACAGCGTGACGGTCAGCTTCTCCAGTGGGGAGGTGCGCAGGGCCTCGGCATCGCTCACGAGGTCGCGTCCCGGGGCGATCGTGGTGCCCCGGGCTCCGCCGAACGTCAGCTTCCGTGCAGTGCCGGGCCAGACCTGGGCGTCGCCGGCGGACCGGCCGACGGTCGCCGCGGTGATCCGCAGCGGCGTGGTGCCGTACGCGTTGGACAGCCTGATCCTCAACGTGGAGCCGCCGGTCGCGACGCGGATCACTTGGCGTACGGACTGGCCGGCGAATCCCTGCTGTGACCAGTTGGGCCCCCAGTCCTCGCTGCCCTCGACGGGCCGCTGCACGGCCGCACCCCATGCTCCGGTCCACACCGGGCCTTCGGCGGCGCGTGGCTTCTGCCGCGTGTCCCCGGGCGCCGGGGCCGCCGCCGAGACGACGAGCGTGGTGAGCACCGCTGCGGTGACGGCGGGCATGCTCCGTCGTAACGTCCTCTTCCTCTTCCACGCTCGCGGCTTCGCTGAATGCATCAAGGACCTCCTCGGCGAAATGTGTGATGAGGGGATCTCACCGTCTTTCGCGTCGGAGTTCAGTGGGGGTGGCCCCCGAATCGGCCTTCGGGTCAGCCCTACCCGGGGCAGCGCGCAGCTCCGTACGCCGCCCGTGCGCCTCCCGTGCGAGGATCCGTTGTCCGCTGTCGATCCCCCGTGAGAACATCGACTCCGATGTATACAACAGAGGTACCAGAAGCCCGCATTGAGGACGCGAGCAACGTCCTGGTCGCCCCTTCGGTATTGCACGAAGACGACGTGGTCAGGGACTTCTTCGGGGCCACGATCACGCCGGAGCAGCTTGCCTCTGGTTCGCCCGACCTCGCAGAGAAGACCGTCTACCTGTGCGGCGACACATCCGGGATCAGCGGCCGCCAACTGCGTGCGGCTGAACGGGTGTTCGTGGTCCGGGAGCTGTCGCACGGGTACGACGAGGGCGTCGACGCACGCTGGGCCGTCGTCGGCGTCGGCCGACTTCCCCTCCGCGTGCACGGTGCCGGCGTGTACTACCGCAGCTATTTCGAGCTCGACGCCGATCACTTCGGAAGGATCAGCGCGGAGCACGCGTTCCAGTCCCTGACGGAGTCGACCAAGCCCGGAACGGCCCATCGCAGCGGAATCTATCTGACGCCCGTCACGCAGGACGGTGACGCACTGCATTTCCGCCTGCTCCGGTGCTCCACGAACTTCTCCGGGCCGACCGAGAGCTTTCGCCCGACCGACACCCACATCGTCGAGTCGCTGAACCGCGAGGCCGCCACCGTCTTCCGGAACCAGGCGCCGCTGAATCACGTCCTCGCTCAGATCTACCGCAACACCCTTGCCACGCCCGAGCGCAAGCAGTCCAAGGCCAAGATCTCGGCCCATGCCGACAAGACCAAGGACATGCCCGCCCACGGGATCATGGCCTTCTGCACCTTCTACGACGGGCTTGACAAGCTGGAGCCCTTGGCCGGAGACCCCTTCGACTACGGCGTGAAGCGTGCCAGCGGGCTGACCAGACTCCGCTTTCGCCTCAAGGAGCCGACAGAAGGCCGCGACGAGGCCGCGCTCCCTCAGCAGTTCACCCTGACGCTCTATCCCGGCTCCGTGTTCTTCATGCCACTGTCCACCAACCGCCTGTATACGCACGAGATCCGGCCCTCGGCGCTGGACGCCGAGTTGCTCCCGATCCGCCTGGGATACGTGGTGCGCTGTTCGAGCGCCGAGGCCGTTCACAAGGACGGCCACACCTTCCTCAAGGCGGCCGGCGGTCCGGTGAAGCTGGGGCCGCCCACACAGGACGGCATGGACGATCTGCGCAGGCTGTACGCCGAGGAGAACAGGACCTCGTCCTTCATCGACTACGGCGACAGGTTTCTCTTCAGCATGAACTCGGGGGACTACGATGCCCCCCGGGTCTAGGATCTCGGACGCGATCCTCTCGTGCGCCTTGCCGGCCGAGGAGGATCTCTTCGCGGACCTGTCGGTGTCGGCTCGCCTGGAAGACGTGGGAAAAGGCCGACGAGGCGCCACACTGGCCAGGATCGACGAGACGGGTGATGTGCCTCTTGTCCGTACCACCACTCGATACGGCAGCCCGACGCAGCGTTTCCGGGCAGTGCACGAGCGGCTGGCGCAACAGATTCAGGAACGTGCCGAGCTTTCGGTCGGATTCAACAACGCCCTCATCGAGAGCTACACGAGCGCTTACACCACCATGGGCTTTCATTCCGACCAAGCCTTGGATCTGGCCGACGACTCGTACATCGCCGTCTTCTCCTGCTACCAGCATCCCGAAGCGGGCCCGCCGAGGAAGCTGATCTTCGCATCAAAGGGATCCGGTGAGGGGGCCGATGGCGAGAAGTTCGAGATCCCTCTCGCCCACAACAGTGTTGTCGCGTTCTCTGTCGACTCGAATCGGCGACTCAAGCACAGAATCGTCTTGGACGCGCCCGGCCGAGCGGCGGACAACCAATGGCTGGGTGTGACGTTCCGAACGTCAAAGACCCGCGTTCGGTTTCACGACGGACATGCCTACCTTCCGCAGGGTGCGCGCCTCATGGCGGCCGACGACGAGCAGAGGAACGAGTTCTACCGACTGCGGCGCCGTGAGAACAAGGAAACGGACTTCACCTACCCCCTTCTGACGTACACCATCAGTGAGAGCGATCTGATGCCGCCCGTCTGAATGAGCGTTCTGTTCGGCAACGGGCGCTCCATCGTTTTCCGGTGCCGGGCGGCTTCGGGTCTGCTGAGCCAGTAGGTTTCTGCGGCGGTCAGGCCGTGGACGGACCCGGGCAGGGCGGGTACGCCCACAACAGCCGCCGAACGGAAGGCCGACGCAATGCCTGGTGCGTCATGATCGATACAGGGCCCGGTCATTGCGCAACGGCATTCAGTCCCAGTTCAGCCTCTGCTCCTCGTCCACCACCGGCATGTTGCCGTTGAGCGGCCGGCAGGTTTCAAGAGACGTGGCGATCGCCTCCATGAGCGCCGGCAGGGACGCCCACATCTCATGCGACAAGCGCATGACGCCTTCCACCGCCTCGGCTTCGTGGACGCGCCCCCGGTCGATCTCGGGACGGTGGTCCAGCACGATGTGCGCTCCGCCGAGGTCCCGCGCGATGGGTGAGCGGTCCGCCCGCGCGCATCAGAATGGCTGAAGGGGTCCCGGGTGCTCGCTCAGCCCCGGGCGGCGTACGCGAGGAAGGGGGTCCAGGCGGCCGGGGCGACGGCGAGCTGCGGGCTCTCCTCGATCTTGGAGTCGCGGACGTGGACGGTGGAGGGGCAGGCGGCGACCTCGACGCAGTCGTCGCCCGAGCCGCCGCTGTAGCTCGACTTGTGCCACTCCAGGGCGACCTCGACGCAGGAGTCGCCGGAGCCGCTGCTATAGCTGCTCTTGAACCAGGCCAGGGGTGTGGTGCTCATCTCGCTCCTCGCATCCGCCGCATCAGGCTCTTGGAGTCGTCCAACGAGAGAGCCTGTGAACGCATACTGGCACACCGCATCTGGAGTGCGCTGAGCACTTTGAGGTCGGAGACGAACTGTCCGTGCTCCTGCCCTTCCAGGTAGCCGAACCACTGGTGATCCTGCGTTTCCAGCAGTTGCATCGGCCCGTGCAGCCCCGCGTGGTGATGCCGTACCAGCGGCATGATCTGGATGTCCACATTGCGCAGCTCGGACAGGTCGAGGATATGGTCGAGCAGCTCCCTGGTGACCTCTTCGCCGCCCAAGTCCCGCAGGAACAGATGCTCTTCGAGGATGAAACTGAAGGAGGTGTTGGGCCGGTTCCGCAGCAGTTGCTGACGCTCCAGCCGAGCCGCGAGCTGGGCCTCGATCTGCTCGTCACCGAGCGGCGGCAACTGGTCGGTGAACAGCGTCCGCGCGTACGCGGGTGTCTGCAACAGCCCCGGAATCAACCGGCACTCGTACGTGTACAGACTCAGCGCCCCCAGCTCCAGCTGCGCCCACTGCCGGAACCAGCTCGCCAGCCCCTTCCGACGCGTCAGATGCTTTGCCGCGCCCCGGATCACCCCGAACGCGTCCAGCACCCCTTCGGCGCGCTCCACGACGTCCGGTGGCGGGAAGCGCCGTCCCTGCTCGATGGAGGCGACGGTTTCGATCGAGTACCCGACGAGCGGGGCGAACTGTTCCTGCGTCAGCCCGGCCCGCCTGCGGCAGGCCTTGACCACTTCTCCGAACACCTTGAGGCTGTACTGCGATTCGGGCTCGGTGCCGCTGCGGCCGCCGCCGTTGCCGAAAGTCCCGTACGTGGTGCTGTCGATGCCATCTGTGCCGTGCGTCATGTACGGCCACCTCCCCATGCGCCTGTCCTGGTTCGCGACCCGTCCATGCTCACGGAATGTGACCCGTACCGTCTACCCTTCGCACCCGTACGCTGACTCAGCGTACGAGTAGCTGACCTGGTACAGGAGGGTCCGGGGCCCGGAGTCTGGGGGCATGGAAGCGCCAACGAAGACCCAACCCGCCATAACCGTACGTGTGTTCAACCGTCAATTCGGTGCGGATCCGCGCGGCGCCCGGCTCGCCCGCCGCGTCGGGCTGCACAAGCTGCACACCTGGGGCATCCCGTATCTCAGTGACGCCTCGGAGTCGGCGGCCCTGATCATCGGCGAGCTGACGGCCAACGCGGCGACCCACGGCCGTGTCCCCGGCCGCAACTTCGAACTGCGCCTTTCGCACCTGCCCGGCGACCCGGAAACGCCCGGTCTCCTGCGGATCGAGGTGTCCGACACCCGGGGTGAGTGCAGGCCGCCCGGCCCGGGTGAACTCACCGCGCCGGAGGACGGCTCCGACAGCGGGCGCGGGCTGCTGATCGTGGACGCCCTGGCCGACCGCTGGGCGGTACTCGACCGCCAGCCGCCGGGCAAGACGGTCCGCGCCGAACTGGACCTGCTGTACTGAGTGTCCGAGGCCGACGAGTGGCAGCCGTCCAGGGGTGGGGGCCGATCGACCCCGTCGACTGCCACCGGTGGGCGTGGACGGGGCCGGCGATGCTGGCCGATTCAGCGGGACGGGCGGGACGAGCGGGTGGTGTGGGCCGCGTCGAGGAGGCGGCGCAGGCGCAGGCCGTCGGGGGCGATGGCGGTGACGAGTGCGGCGGGGCCCGCGAGGGGGGTGAGGACCGCCAGTCCGTCCTGCGGGGTGTCGGCGAGGGCCCGGACGGCGGGTGGTTCCGCGTCGAACTCGGGGTCGACGACGAGGATCTGGCCGGTCGCCCGGTGATGGGCGAGGACGGCGGGGCCGTCCCAGCCGGCGGCTCCCGGTCCGTAGTCCGCTTCCTGGTCGAGGAGCACGTGTCCGCCGCGACGGACGGTGAGCCTGGTGGTCACGCGGCCGGGTGGTTCGCCCGTGCGCCCGAGTACCAGCTCTTCTCGCAGGACGAGCCGTGCGGTGGGGGCCAGGTCGATCGTCCAGGTCTGCCGCAGATTGCTGCCGGCGGCGCTGATCAGGGGTTTGGGCAGCCAGCGGAGTTCCGCGTGGTCCGCCACGGCCAGGTGCACGTCATAGGTGGCGGGTGCGGTGGTGGGGCCTCTGAGGGCGAGGGTCGCGGCCGCCGACGTGACGTGGAGGGCGGCGCCCTGCTGGGCGGTGGCCTCGATGCGCAGGCGGTCGCCGCCGAGGGGAGCGCTCATGGCCCCGACGACGCACACCCGCGCTTCGGTGCCCCGTGAGCGCAGACGCCGGAGTTCGAAGGGGCCGTCGCCGTCGAGAACGGGCAGGACGGTGCCGCCGCCCCTGCCTGCGGCCGTGATGCGGGCCGTGGCTCGTACGCCGACGCCGGCCGTGCTGCGGCCCGCCGGCACGGCGAGTGCGGGTGCGGAGGTCATGCGGAGCCCGTGGCCCAGTCGGTGAGGTGTTCGCGTACCCAGTCGGCGACGGGCTTGACGCCGCCTTCCTCCTTGAGGGAGGTGAAGGCGACCGGGAGGTCGCCGCGCTGGGCCTTGGCGTCGCGTGCCATGGCTTCCACGTCGGAGCCGACGTAGGGGGCGAGGTCGGTCTTGTTGACGACGAGGAGGTCGGCGGTGGTGACGCCGGGGCCGCCCTTGCGGGGGATGTCGTCGCCGCCGGCCACGTCGATGATGAAGATCTGGGCGTCGACCAGTCCCTTGGAGAAGGTGGCGGTGAGGTTGTCGCCGCCGGACTCCACGAGGATCAGGTCGAGCGGGCCGGTCGTCTCCTCCAGCTCCTCGACGGCTTCGAGGTTGGCGGAGATGTCGTCGCGGATCGCGGTGTGCGGGCAGGCGCCGGTCTCGACCGCCTGGATCCGCTCGGGCGGCAGGACCGCCTGCCGGAGCAGGAAGTCGGCGTCCTCGCGGGTGTAGATGTCGTTGGTGACCACCGCGATGGACACTTCGGTGCGCAGGGCCCGGCACAGGGCGGCGACGGTGGCGGTCTTGCCGGAGCCCACGGGGCCGCCGAGGCCGATCCGCAGCGCGCGGCGGGTGCCGTCGGGGCGCTCGGTGGCGGGGGCGCTGTAGGTGTGGCGGTGCGGGTACTTCTCGTCGAGGTCGTGGTCGAGGTGCATCCGGTTTCCTTGTGTCGGGTCTGGCGTCGTGACTCGTCGTGACTCGTTGCGGGGTCAGGAGGCGAAGAGGCGTGCGGGCCGGGTGGCGTGCTGCTGGGCGCTGATGTCCAGCAGCGGCGCGGAGGCCGCGGGCAGGGCATCGACTCCTTCTTCGGGGAGGCGCTGCGCTGCCTCGGCGGCGACTGCGGCGACGCGATCGAGTTCCGGTGCCAGGCGGGCGAGCACGGTGGTGGCGTCGAACGGGTCCAGGCTCAGCAGCCGGACCGTCGCGGTGGCCGGCCCGCCGACGGTCTCGTACACCGCCGCGTAGGCGGCGTCCAGCGGATCGAGCCCGGCCGACCGGGCGGCCACGCCCAGCACCACCGGCTGGTGTACACCCCGTGGCCGGGCCGCCGCGAGCGCGTCGAGCTCGGCCGACGGCCACGTGGCGCGGGCCGCTCGCATCATCTGCCGGCCCAGCTTGCGAGCGGTGTCACGCAGAGCGGCCACGGGGGTACGGGCGTCGGCGGCCTGGTCGAGGACCAGGGGATCGTGCCCGGCGGCGGCCGCGGCGGCCAGCGCCGCCGCGACCAGCCCGGCTGTGTGCAGCCGCCCCCGGCAGAACTCCTCCAGCGTCCCGGCGTCAGTGATCCGGCCGGCCGCGACCGCCGGTTCGGCTCCGCCCGAGTGGGCGTGGCCGCCGGCCGGGAACCGCCCGTCGGTCAGGATGAGCAGCGCGGCACGGTTCATTCTTCATTCCTCTGCTCGACGGCCGGCTTCCCTGCGCTCCGTGAGGCTCAGAAGAGGAAGTAGCGCTGGGCCATGGGGAGCTCGGACACGTACGCGCGGTCGACGATGTGGCCGTCGACGAAGGTCGTCACGTCGGTCACCTTCGCTCCGCCGATGATGACGTCGTAGGTGTCGGGATCGATGCGGACGTGCGGGGTGGCGTGGTTCTCCTTCATGTCCGCCTTCTTGACGCCGCGCGTACCGGTGATCGCCTTGAACCGCTTGTTGAGCCTGGAGTCCTCGGCCAGGCCGTTCCCGATGGCCCGTTCGGTGACGAAGTTGTAGGAGAGGGAGCCGGGCGCCAGGCCGGTGGCGCCCCACATGGGCCGGGGCAGTACGGGCTGGGGGGTGGGGATGGACGCGTTGGCGTCGCCCACCTGCGCGTAGGCGATCTGGCCGCCCTTGATGACCAGGTGGGGCTTGACCCCGAAGAACTTCGGTTCCCACAGGACCAGGTCGGCCAGCTTTCCGGTCTCCACGGAGCCGACGACGGCGTCGATGCCCTGGGCGAGAGCCGGGTTGATGGTGTACTTCGCGACGTACCGGCGGGCGCGCCGATTGTCCGCCAGCGGCGGCCGGGCCTCCGGGGTCGTGTCCGCCGCCGTTCCGGCCCGCACTGTTCCGGCCTGTGCTGTTTCGGACTTCGGTCCGGTCTCCGGTTCGTCCCGGGGCCGGTCTTCTTCCAGGAAGCCGCGGCGGACCTTCATGACGTGCGCTGTCTGCCAGGTACGCATGATCATCTCGCCGATGCGGCCCATGGCCTGGGCGTCCGAGGACATGATCGAGATGGCGCCGAGATCATGGAGGATGTCCTCGGCGGCCATCGTGGAGGGCCGGATCCGGGAGTCCGCGAAGGCGAGGTCCTCCTCGACCTTCGGGTTGAGGTGATGGCAGACCATCACCATGTCGAAGTGCTCCTTGACCGTGTTGACGGTCAGCGGACGGGTGGGGTTGGTGGAGGCGGGCAGCACGTTCGGCTCGCTCACCATCTTGATCATGTCGGGAGCGTGGCCGCCTCCCGCGCCCTCGACGTGGAAGACGTGGATGGAGCGGCCGCCGATGGCGTCGATGGTGTCCTGGACGAACCCCGCCTCGTTCAGCGAGTCGGCGTGGAGGGCGAGCTGGACCCCGGTCTCCTCGCACACCTCCAGACACTGCTCGATGACCGCCGGTGTGGCGCCCCAGTCCTCGTGGATCTTCAGACCGAGGACACCGGCGTCGACCTGGGCGAGCATCGACTCCCTCGACATCGTGGCGCCCTTGCCGAGCAGCCCGATGTTCACCGGTGAGCTGTCCAGTGCCTCGAACATGCGGTCGACGTGCCACGCGCCGGGCGTGACCGTGGTCGCCGTGCTGCCTTCCGCCGGGCCCGTACCGCCACCGATGAGCGTGGTGACACCCGCCGCCAGTGCCTCGCGGACCTGGTCGGGGCAGATGAAGTGGACATGTGTGTCGATCCCGCCGGCGGTGAGGATCCTGCCCTTGCCCGAGATGACCTCGGTGTCCGGACCGATGACGAAGTCGGTGGGCCGGGGGCCGATCCCGTTGTGAGGCTCCGCGCCCTCATGGAGGGGGTTCATGGTCTCGGGGTTGTACGCCTTGCCCAGCGCGACGATGTTCCCGTCGCGGAGGGCGACATCCGCCTTGACGATGCCCCAGTGGTCCAGAACGACGACACCCGTGATGACCGTGTCCGGCGGACTCGCCGTCGCGGGGTCGGCCGACTTCCCGGACGGTGCCTTCGCCGGGTCGCGCGGCACGACGGACTGACCCATCGACTCGCGGATCACCTTGCCGCCGCCGAAGACCATCTCGTTCCCGCTGCGGCCGGGGCCTCCCGACCAGTCGTCCTCGATCTTGACGCTCAGCGCCGTGTCGGCGAGGCGGATACGGTCACGGGTCGTCGGCCCGAACCGGTCCGCATAGGCCGGTCGCGTCAACGGATCGAACGCCGTCGGCTCCTCCGGACAGCAGGAGCAGTCGGGGCACTGAACGGTGGTACTCACATCTGCTCCTCGTCGAACGAACCCTTGACCATGTCGAGCGAGCCGTTGACCTTCTCGGGCAGGCCTTCGATCCTGCCGCGCAGACCGTGGACCACCCGGGCCCCCTCGATGGGTACGAGCTGGACCTTCTCGGTGATGCCGGGCTCGAAGCGCACCGAACTGCCGGCGGGGACGTTCAGACGCCTGCCCCACGCCTCCTTGCGGACGAACTCCAGGCCGTCGTTGGCCTCGGCGAAGTGGTAGTGGGAGCCGACCTGGACGGGCCGGTCGGTCGGATTGGCGACCATCAGCTCCGTCACCTGGCCGAGCTGCCTGTTGCGCTCGTTGAAGATCACCACCTCGTCCTCGTCCACGGGGGAGAAGTCGACCTTCCCCGGGCAGGTGGCCGGCTCCTCGTCCTGGCCCGCCTCCGGGAACGGGCCGTGGATGGTGACCAGCTTCGTCCCGTCGGGGAACGTGGCCTCCACCTGCACGTTCTCGATCATCTCGGGGATGCCCTCCATGACCTCCTCCCGCGCCAACACCTTGCGGCCGGACGACATCAGCTCGGCCACGGTCCTGCCGTCCCGGGCCCCTTCGAGAACATGCACGATCAACAGCGCCATGGCCTCCGGGTGGTTCAGCAGCACGCCGCGGGCCCGGCGCTTCTCCGCTACGTCGGCGGCCACATGCATCATCAGGCGTTCTTGCTCGTGTGGGGTGAGGTGCACAGACATTTCCCTGCATCGGCTTTCGCCCAGGACTCCTGTCCTGGGCCGCGAGTCAGGAGACGCGGTCACGCGCGTCCACGGTCCCGGAAGCCTTCATGGCGTCGCTCCCGGCGCTCTGGGCGCGGCACGGGTGTCGCCCTTGGCCGTTCAGCCCCAACTCGACGTGGATCCATCATGATCACGCCGGCGGGGCCGAAGCCACGTACTGGCCATGGGGCACCCGAATGAGTGATCACCGGGGCGAGGGAGCTGACGGTAGGAAGCTGGAAGGCCGGGTATCCGTCCACGCGCCGGGCATCCATTCACGCGGCCTGGGGCCGAGCGGCCGACGGCCCTGGTCGGCGCGCAGCACACCGCGGCTGTGATGTCGATCCCCCGTGGGCGGCACAGCGTTCTGGCCAACCCTCTTGCCGACGGCCGGCTCACCTGCCCGGCCGCGCGGAGGCCCCGTCAAACCAAACATCGCTTTTCAGATGATCTGGGCTACTGATCGGGGTATTGAACCGTTTGGAGTCACTGCTCGCCTGCCAAATACCTCCTTGCAACATCCGGCAAGAAGAACGGGTTCGACATGGCTGAGTGGAAGCAGATCTCCGGGTCGCTGAAGGCGATCGACGCCGGGTCCCGGACCAGCGTGTGGGGCGTCAACTCCGGCGACGGGATCTACAGCTACACCAACAACGACAGCAAGCCGTGGGTCTCCGTCCCCGGCGCTCTGAGCGATATCGGGGCCGGGATCGACGGCACCGTGTGGGGTGTCAACGCCGGCGGGAACATCTACCGCTACACCGGCGACCAGAGTTCCACGCACTGGAAGCAGATCAGCGGCTCGCTGTCCCGCATCGCTGTCGGGTCCCGGACCAACGTGTGGGGCGTGAACTCCGGCGGCGGGATCTACCGCTACACCAACAACGACGCCGACCCGTGGGAGAACATCCCCGGGTCCCTCAGCGACATCGGCGTCGCGGCGGACGGCACCGTGTGGGGCGTGAACTCCGGCGGGAACATCTACCGTTACACCGGCGACGAGAGTTCCACGCACTGGAAGCAGATCAGCGGCTCGCTGTCGCGGATCTCCGTCGGCTCCCGAACCGCGGTCTGGGGCGTGAACTCCGGCGGCGGGATCTACCGCTACACCAACAACGACGCCGAACCGTGGGAGAACGTCGCCGGGTCCCTCAGTGACATCGGCGCGGCCGCCGACGGCACGGCATGGGGCGTCAATTCCGGCGGGAACATCTACCGTTACACCGGCGACCAGCCCAGCTGACCTCGCCTTCTCACGCGGCGGGGCCCGGCGGCAGTGCTGTCGAGGCTCCGTCGCGCTGTTGGACCTCGCGGGCGAGCGTCCCGCCGAGAGTCTGCTGGGACAGCGGTGGCTCGCGGACCTGTGGACCCGAGTTCCTCGTCGTGCCGGCGTGAGGGTCAGCCCCGCCGCACCCGCCCCGCGATCCGGCGGCCCAGCCGCCCCAGGGCGCTGACACGGTTCCAGTCCCGGAAGGCGTCGGCCCGGCCGCTGCTGCCCGTGCGTCCCACCATCGCCTCGACCTCCGCGACGGCCTCGCCCGACATGCCGCGTACGGCGGGGCGAAGAACGTCGTCGAGGAGGGCGGCGGCCACCGGCGGCCAGGCGCGGCCCGCGT